>JALYZO010000135.1 GCA_030945745.1 Actinomycetota bacterium | reverse complement strand
GCTCGACGAGGCCCTCGCCAATGTGGCCAAGCTGGTGGCCAGCTACCAGCAGGTCAGCCTGCCCAAGTCCATCAGCTACGCCGGAGCGCTCCGTCGCTTCGACGAGCCCCTGGCCGGGGGAAACGGCGTGGCCACACTCCTCACGGCGTCCGCGTCGAATCCTGGGGTCCGCCGGTTGACCGAGCTTCGGGCCGCGCGTGGGTTCGCGACTGACAGCTCGAAGGCCGATGCCGCCGTCGTCGAGGCATGGAACGCAGCCGACCAGACGTCCCGGTCGCTGCTGGCCCTCGTCACGCCTGTCGCCCTGCAGAGCGTGCTGGTCCGCAGCTCGAACTGAGCCATCGAAGGCCACGAGCGGCTTCGCCGGCTGTCCTCCCGTCCGAACGGCAAGGCCGACGGCTGCCGTTGGTCAGTCCCGGAAGTTCTTGAACTGCAGGGGGACCTCGAAGTCGTGCTCTTTCAAGGCGGCGATGACGGCTTGGAGATCGTCTCGCTTCTTCCCCGTGACCCGGACCTGCTCACCCTGGGCCTGTGACGACACGCCCTTGGTCTTGCGGTCCTTGATGAAGCGGTTGATGGCCCTGGCCTTGTCGTCGCTGATGCCGGCGGTGATGGCCACGGCCTGGCGCACGGTGCCCTTGGACGCCTGCTCGACCTTGCCGTAGTCGAGCGCCTTCATCGGCACCGATCGACGCACCAGCTTCTCCTCAAGGACCTGGACCAGGGCCCGGAGGCGGTCTTCGGTGGCCGAGTGCAGCAGGATCTCGCCGTCGCCCAGCTCCACGCTGGACTCGGTCCCTTTGAAGTCGAATCGGGTCGACACCTCGCGGGCCGCCTGATCGACCGCGTTACGGACCTCTTGGAGGTCGACCTCGGAGACCACGTCGAAGGAAGGCACGCCCCAGACGCTACCCGCCGATCGTGCGGGGGGTGTGACTATCGGGGCCCCCTCGTCGGACTTGTCAGATGGGGCGGAGACATTGCACCACGACATGGGGGACGCTGCCGAAGAAGGCTTCCGGAGCGAACCCGACACCGGAGCCGACCGGTGGGGGCCTGCTGAACAGGTCCCGCATCAGGGCCCCGCTCGGCAGACTCGCGCCGTACGTCGTCAGAGGGTAATGGCCCTCCTTGAACTCGTACTTCTGACCGCTGCTGTTTCCTGTCGCCAGGACATGGACATACCGAACGGGCTTGTCGCCCTCGAAGGCGGCCACCGCCTGATACTGGCTTTGGGCCGAGGCCCCCCGGAAGGGTTGAAACTCCTGGCTGTTGGCGAGTGCAAAGCAGTTGTAGCTCCCGGCATCGTAGGAGTTTTCGGAGTTGACTCCGGGCCCGGGGCGAAGCTCGTAGTCCTGGTAGACGAGGGGCATGAGCGACTGGTAGATCAACTGATCGGTGGCCGTGCTCATCTGGGTCATGGCACTCTCCTCGGTCTCGGTGTTGCCCGTCCATTTGCCCTGGCCTGCGCTGTTGGTCGACGCGGTCGCCAGCTTGTTCGCGTCGGTGACCAGGATGTCGCCGACATGGTCGAGGGCCCAGGTGTACTGCGAGTAGGCATGGTCCAGCTGTTCGGCCAGCTCATTGGCCCGAACCTGGAGGGGGGCGGCCGCCGGCGCGCCGCCTGGGAGCTGGACGGACCCCATGCCGAGGGACATGGTGCTGGTCAAAACGCCCAGCCACGCCCCGATGCCCGGCGTGCTTGCACCGATGATCCCGGCCGTCACCCTCATTGCCGCGCTCACCAGCTCGATCACCAGATTGGCGACGAAGCTGGTCTGACTCGCCGGCGGGTGCAGGGACGAGTAGATGCCGTCGGCGATGGTCTTGACATCCCATTGGTCGTTCGCCTGGGCGCTCCTCGCCGTGTTCTCCATGCCGGCGATGGTCCCTCTCACGTTCCCCACCTCTTCGAGCTCTGTGGTGAACGTGGACTTGATCGTGTCGTAGTCGACCTTGGTGAACGTCGAGACGCAGTTCCCTCCAGTCGTCGTCGTGGTCGTCCCCTGGGTCGTCGTGGTGCGACGATGCTCGATATCGGTCGACGTGGTGGTGTCCGACGTAGGGGTGGGTCCGGATGCCGGGGTGGTCTCGGGCGCCTGCGCGGCGTCAGCAGGTCGGGTGGTCCCGGGAGTCGAGCCGGCACCCTGCGTCGGGGCCGGGCAGAAATTCGTCGGCGTGTGATCCGGGTCGTTGAACCAGCCCACCACCCTGTTCCAGTAGGTGGTGTCTTTGGTGTCGTCGGTGTAGACGCTGCGGATGTCGGGAGGCAGGTTGAGGGTGGATTTCGTTTGCTGGGCGACCCACGCCGTCGCCGCCACCTGGCCCGTCGAGGTGGGCGTCGGCCACTGCGACGCCGGCTGGTAGGCCAGGGGCAGCATGCTGAGGTCTATCTGGTCGGCTTCGCTTGTCTGTTCGCTCGGGCTGCTGGCGTGTGCCGCGCGGAACTGGCCCTGGCGGTTGCGCGACAGCATGCCGGTGAGGCGGGCCGGCGTTCCCATCATCGACGGACTGGCCTCGGCCGCTTCATGTGCTCCCAACCTGGCTCCGCCGACCAGCGAGTAGCCACCCGGTGGCCTGCCCTCGGCGTTGGACGTGTTAAAGACGTCTGGTGCCCCCCCCACACTGGCGACCGCCGGCGCAAGGGTGTCTGTCCAGGTTGCCTCCAGCGGCTTGGGTCTCCCGATGCTCTGAATGATGACCAGGGCCGGGTCGTTCCTGTCGACGTAGCCACTGATGAGCTGGCGCATGGCGTTGATTCCGTTGATGCGATGAAGGAGCGCTGAGCGCGCTCTCGCGTGACGATTGGTGAATCACCAGCGGGCGCCGAGCGAGGAGGTGCCGGATCGGTGCCCAGTGCGATGGCTGTGTACGAGGCCGAGGAGCGGGACAAATGAGTGGGGCCTCCGCATCCCGCCGGCGACCGAGCAAGGACAACACTCGGGCTTCCCAAAGCAAGACCAACGACAAGGGAGGCCCCAACGTGGAACGACAGTACGTCGGCATCGACCTTCACCGGCGCCGGTCGGTGATCGTGCGCCGCACGGCAGCGGGTGAGACGATCGAGACCGTCCGCATCGACAACGACCCCGTGGCCCTGGCCCTGGAACTGGCCAAGGCCGGGCCCAACCCGGAGGTGGTGCTGGAGGCCACCTACGGCTGGTACTGGGCCTCCGACGTGCTCCAGGCCAACGGGGCGAATGTGCACCTGGCCCATCCCCTCGGCAACAACTGGGGCCACCGTCGGGTCAAGAACGACGAGCGTGACGCCACCGACCTGGTCGACCTGCTGCGCCTGGGACGCCTGGCCGAGTCCTGGATCGCGCCGCCCGAGCTCCGTGAGCTTCGAGAACTGGTGCGCTACCGGGCCAAGCTCGTCGCCCTGCGCTCGGGGCTCAAGGCCCAGGTCCACGCCGTGCTGGCCAAGGAGGGCGTGGCCGTGGGAATGACCGACCTCTTCGGCGTCGCTGGCCGGGCCCTGCTCGATACCTGCGCGCTGGGGCGCGCCTACACCACCCGGGTCGAGTCGCTGCGCGATCTCATCGAGGTGCTCGACCGGGAGGTGGGCATGCTGGAAGGCCTCGTGAACCGCCAGCTCGCCGACCATCCCGGCTACCGGGCCGTGCAAGCCATCAGCGGGGTGGGACCGGTGCTCGGCGCCGTCTTCGTGGCCGAGATCGGCGACGTCAACCGCTTCCCTGCCGCCCCTCAGCTGTGCTCGTGGGCGGGGCTGACGCCGTCGCACCACGAGTCCGACACCACCGTGCGCCGGGGCCACATCACCAAGCAGGGCAGCCGCCTGGTGCGCTGGGCCGCAGTCGAGGCCGTGCAGCGCCAACGGGGCGGGTCGTTCCTGCAGGTCCACCACCACCGGGTGGCCGACCGCCGGGGCAAAGGCATCGGCAAGGTGGCGGCGGCCCGCAAGCTCCTCACCCTCGTCTACTACGGCCTGCGCGACGGAGAGATCCGCTGCCTGGCCAAGGCGGGGTGACCAGCCCGGACGCAGCCGGAGGCGCGTGCTCGTTGTTTTGTCATGGCCCCCGAAAGGCGTGGCCGGTCCGTTGATTGAGCCCGCCCGGCTGCGGCCGACACGCTCCATGCCACCTTGCGTGGCGAAGGAATGACCGGCACCCGGGCTCAACCCGGCGATGCCCGACCAGCAGCGCTGGTCCTGGAGCGCAGACCGCAGGCGTCCCCCTGTGCAGCACCGGCAGGAGGGCAAGAATCGAAGCCCTGACGGGCTTCGATCCCCATTTTCCTGAGGGCCTGACCGTCAAGGCAGCCTTACGGGCGGCCTCCGGCCGGGCCTTGACCGTCCTCGCCTTCCCGCCCCGGACTGCGGGGTCCCCTCCGGCGCGCCCGGAGGCGAAGACTCAATCGCACTGGTCACCGCCAAAGGGCTGATCGAGCCCCCTCTTCGAGGAGGCGCCGCTTGACTCAGAGCGCTCCTTCAGGAATGACATCGGCGGCATCGGCGGAGGTGTTGGTCACGAAGGTTTCGTTGTGGGCAAGCCCCAGCGTTCCCTGGTCGAGAACGACCACCTGGAACCCGGACTGGCCCGCGGGGATGGTCGGGGTCGACGGGTGCTGCTGGTCTCCGACCATCACCCGGTTGGTGCCGCTCGGCGGGTCGGGCATGGCCGAGTCGAAGCGGACATAGTCGCCGAAAACGAAGTCGTAGAGACCTTTGGAGCCGACTTGCAGGTAACCCTTGAGGTTCCCCTTCAGAGGGCCCGACCGGGCCGAGCCTGACTGGGTGGCCTGGCCCTCCGTCCAACCGGCGACACCCACGAGCGACCACTGTCCGCTTCCCCAGCCAGGGTCCTCGCCGGCGCCGACCTTGTTGAACGGACGAAGCGTCCCGCCGAGGCTCTTGAAGGCGTAGTCCAGTGCGTCGACTTGGCTCGGGCTGAGGTTCACCGGGTGTCCCGCCCCCGTGAGGACGACCAGCTAGTTGTCGGGATTCGGGTTGGGATGAGGGTTGACCGCGTCCTTCAGCAGTTGCGGATCGTCGCCACTGTTGAAGGCGCGCGCGCGTGCGTGGTCGATCCCCCTGGTCGTGCGGTTGATGACGGCGACCTGCACCCAGTCGCCGCCGCGCACAAATGATCCGCCCAGGTCGATGCCGCCGTCGAGCATGGTCTCGATGGGCGTGCCGATCGGCAGCTCATTCGGCATGACCGACGCCTGGACTGTGTCCTCCGCCTCGACAGGCTCGCGCCCCGGAGCATTCTCGGTCGTCTTGAGGTGAAGGGCGTACGTACCCGGAACATCGGGTTTGAGGACGGGCTTGGCCGAGGTTGCATCACTCATCGTGGCCTGTGACCCGGCGGGGGCCTTGGCGATGCTCCACTCGTACTTGAGGGCCTGTGGGCCGCCGAGGGCACTGAGGAGCTGGCGTCGAGCTTCACCGAGTCTCCGACCTTCGCTCGTGTGTCACGCCCGGCGCCGACGAGCGGATGGTCGGCCGAGATGTCGAGGCGCCGGCTCACCGTGTCGTAGCTGCCGTCGCTCGAGTAGCCCGTGATCTCCAGCGTGTTCTGTCCCGGCTCGAGGCCCTCGCGGGCGCCGAGGCGCAGGGGCTCCACGTGCCCCGCGGTGATGGTGAGTGCCCCGCTGATGTCGCGCCCGTTGAGGTGGGCAGTGATGCCTTCGGGTATCGAGCGGGTCGTCATGTCGATCACGACAGGAGCGACCGTGGGCCCTGCGGGCAGGTCACCGATGCCCAGGTAGCCGGGATCCGGCTTGCCCACCACGAAGGTCACCTGCGTCGTGCCGGCGCCGGGCCCGCTGGCATGGGCACTGAGGTGATGTGAACCGGCACCGAGGCCCTTTCCCGCACCGGTCCGCAGGGTGACTTCCCGGAGTCCGCCGGCGTTGCCGCCGATCCCTGTCGTGATCGGCCGACCGTCGAGAAGAACCTGAAGGCCGCGGGCTCCGTCGCCGGCCTTGACCTTCACGGCGACGGTTGCGCCGGTGACCAGTGAACCGTCGGCCGGTGAGACGATCACGGGCGGCGCCCCCGCCGTGGCGCTCCTGGTTCCGTTGGTCGAGGTGCACGCAGCCGCAGCCATGACCAGCCCGACCGCGATCGCCATCCACCTTCGCCCGTCCCAAGACCCGTACCCGTGCATGGCCGGGCCCTTTCCACTCGTCTGCTGCAGTTGGCTGATCATTGTGGCCACCGGAACCTCGTCAGCGATGTCCGTCGACCGGCGGGGCGGTCCATCCTCATCCCGTCCCCTACTCGAAGGGGCCAAGGTAACCGAAGGGGTTGTCTGGAGCATCGGGGGAAACCCCGATCCTCAAGCCCCGGCGATCAGCTCGTGCCGAAGGTCTTCAGCCCGCAGGGCCCGCCTGGCGTGGACCCCGAGCTTGTCGTAGATGCGGCTCAGGTGGCGCTCGACGGTCTTGGAGGACAGGGGCCGCGCTGACCATCTGCCTCTACGAGCACGGGCCGGAGCTACACGTATGTCGCGTCGAATGAAAGCCACAGCGTGTACTTGAAGTTTCCCGACCATGGTTCGGCCGTGTACGGGAGGTTCCAGTTGCTGACGGTCTCATCGCGCCGGCCGGCGGGCAACGGGAGCGAGTTTTCGCTCCGCGCATACTCGTCGTCCTCCCCCACGCCGTCGTACTCGGTGCCGCTCACGACGACCTTCATGTCCTTGGTCTGGGGCGTGACCCCCCCTCGGCCCGATCGTCACCGGCGAGAACGGGTTCGTGATGTCTTGATTGTCGGTAACGTCGATCGGGTCGTCGTCGTCGCCGTACTGCAGCCCGACAAGCTGATGCATGGGCCCGCCCTCGGCACCCTCGAACAGGCGGAAGGCAAACTCGGCCTCACCGGTGCCACCGGGATCTCCGTCGTTGACGATATGGACTTTCGGGAAGCGGATGTCGATCCGGCGAAGCTTGGTGACAAAGTCCGCGACGGGGAGCTCGGTCCAGTAGCCATCGCGGTCCACGAGCAGCATCGTCGCGAAGTACCGGTTGCCGGGCAGGAGCGGCTTGCCTTCGAGCTCGTGTACGGGGCCGAAGGGGCTCCAGACTGTGAGCTCCGGCTGAGCGACCACCGACGGGCTCATGTTGTCGCGCTCGGGGGCGTCACGGGAGATCTGCAGGCGGGCGTGGACCGAACCGTGCGGGATGGTGTCGAACTGGTGGTAGTAGTACGTGCCGCCGACCTGCTTGAACTGGTCGTCTATCCAGTCGCCGTCCTGGTGGAGGCCGACACCGACAATCGCGATACGGCTGACCAGCTCACCCTCCAGGCTCCCCGTGTTCGGATCGAGATGTTCGGGGCGATTCATGATGCCGTACTCGAGCAGCTGGCCAGGCACGAGCGGCTCCGACCGGAACCGGCCTTCGAACGCCGACCGGCGGATCTCCTCCGGACTGGCGTCGGGTTTGGTCTCGAGCAACTTGGCCTCTAGGTGGACTTTGAACCACCGTGTGGGTACCCCCGCGGATCCCGGCATCCCGACGTACCTCCACCACAGGACCCACGGCCTGCCGTCGAAGTCGTACGTGATTTCCGTGTAGCCGACGCCCAGGCCACCGACGTCGATCAGAACGACGGTTTGGGCTGCAACAACCTGTGCCACTCCCGCTCCTCTCGCCGAGGGGAAGATGATACGCGCCTCGGGGTCGGTGTTGATCGGAACCGTCAGATCCGAGCCCACCCAGACGCTATCGTGCCTTCCCCGGACGGGTCGGTACCCAAGTGGCCAAAGGGAGCAGACTGTAAATCTGCCGGCTCAGCCTTCGAAGGTTCGAATCCTTCCCGGCCCACCGTGTGATGTCGCGAGACATCGGAGACAGATGTCGCGAGACATCGTAGACATCAGGACGATCCGAGCGGCTGGTAGTCCCTGCTCGGATCGATCCTGAGTTCCCGGAGCAGCTCGCCTTCGTCGGTCACCACTCGGACGTCGAGGTCGGCAACCAACAACAGCACCCGAGTGCCGACGTGGGCTCGGCCGACACCGATGTGGAGCAGTCGGCTGTCGTGGCGCAGGGTGACCCTTCCGGACTTGTCGATCTTGTCGCGCCGCACCCGGAAGTGCGTGGCCGCCCTGCGAAGGGGCGGGTGGGCCTTCACCTTGGCGCCAAAGGCCTCGGCGGGGGTGCGCCGGCCCAGGGCCCGATGGGGCCGGCAGGTGTTGTAGTAGGCGACGAAGCGGTCGATCTGGGCCTGCAGGCCGGCCAGATCAGCGGCGCCGGGTTGGCGGACGAGGTACCTCTTCATGGTCTGGTGGAAGCGCTCCACTTTGCCGCAGGTCTGGGGGTGATACGGGCTGGAGTGCTTGTAGGTGACGCCCAGGGACTCGAGCAGGGTCTCCATGACCACCTTGCCGTTGCGGTGCTTCGCCGTGTAGATGCAGCCATTGTCGGTGAGCACCGACGCCGGCGTGCCGTAGGCGGCAATGGCCTGGGCGAAGGCCTCGGCCACGTCGGTGGCCCGGGTCACTTCCACCGCCACCGAGGCCACGCACAGCCGGCTGTGGTCGTCGATGAAGTTGACGATCTCCACACCGG
>JALYZO010000116.1 GCA_030945745.1 Actinomycetota bacterium | reverse complement strand
GTCTTACAGGCCGGGGCCCGAGCCGAGGGCCGGGCCATACCGGCCAAGGGTCTCACCGGCCCCGGCTATGACGGCCACGCGTTCTGGGACACTGAAACCTACGTTCTGCCCGTGCTCACCTACACCGTCCCGGGCGCCGTTGCTCACGCCCTACGGTGGCGCCACTCCACCCTGCCGATGGCCAGGGACCGCGCCCGCCAGCTTGGCCTCAAAGGGGCCGTGTTCCCCTGGCGCACCATCGCCGGGGCGGCATGCTCGGCCTACTGGCCGGCGTCGGTCGCGGCGTTCCACATCGGCGCTGACATCGCCGACGCGGTCGTCCGCTACGTCGAGGCCACCGGCGACAACAGCTTCGAACGCAGCCTGGGTCTCGAGCTGCTGGTCGAGACGGCACGGCTGTGGCGCTCCCTCGGCCACCACGACCCTCAGGGACGGTTCCGCATTGACGGGGTCACCGGCCCCGACGAGTACTCGGCGATCGCCAACAACAACGTGTACACCAACCTGATGGCGCAACACAACCTAGCCTCCGCCGCGGATGTCGCCGAGCGCTACCCCGTCGACGCCGGTCTGCTCGGCGTCGACGCAAACGAGACAGCAGCCTGGCGGCACGCCGCGACAGCCATGTTCGTCCCGTACGACGAGACGCTCGGAGTTCACCCCCAAGCTGACGCCTTCACCACCGAAGAGATCTGGGATTTCGCGGCCACCACCGCCGAGCAGTACCCGTTGCTGACGCACTTCCCCTACTTCGACCTCTACCGCAAACAGGTCATCAAACAAGCCGATCTCGTGCTCGCCATGCACCTGCGCGGCGAGGCGTTCACCGACGAGCAGAAAAACCGCAACTTCGCATACTACGAAGCCCTCACCGTACGCGACTCGTCATTATCCGCCTGTACCCAGGCGGTCATCGCCGCCGAGGTCGGCCACATCGAGCTCGCCTACGACTATCTTGCCGAGGCGGCCCTCATGGACCTCGGCGACCTCGAGCACAACACCCGCGACGGTCTCCACGTCGCCTCGCTCGCCGGCACCTGGATAGCCCTTGCAGCAGGATTGGCCGGGCTCCGCCAACGACACGGCACCCTCAGCTTCGCCCCCCAACTGCCCGACGGGATCAGCCGCCTGGCCATCGGTCTCTCACTACAGAAGCGGCGCCTGCGCGTCGAGATCACCCCGCGCGCCACGACCTACCGACTTCTCGGCGGCGAGCCCCTTCATCTACTCCACGACAACGAGCCAGCGCTCGTGTCCGTCACAAGCCCGCTTGTCCGGGCGACGCGACGGAGTGAACCGCCCTCCGAACGGCCCACCCAACCATGGGGTCGCGCACCGCAAAGGCACCAACCGACCGCCGACATTGACCCGAACCCGACGACGCCCGATCCGACGCGAACCGATGCCCGACAATGACCGGAGCGACAACCTCGTTGGCAGTAGCCGCAGGCCAGAGATGCTTCGCCGACCAACTCGATCAGCGGTTGCTATGAGACAGCCGTTACCGCCACCTGCCCCGTTGGCGGCTGTCGCGATCAGCGCACCCCAACGGGGTGTGGCATGAGCGACGACGACACGGCGCTGACCGAGGGGTTTGTCCTGGCCGATGGAACTGTGGTGGAGGTTCGACCGATTCGACCCGGCGACGTGGCCGGGTTGGTCGACTTCCATGAGGGCCTGAGTTTTCAGACGGTGTACCGCCGGTTCTTCGGAGTGCACCCCCACTTGGGTGCCGGCGAGGCTGAGCACTTCTGCACGATCGACTCGCTCGAGCGGTTCGCCCTGGTCGCCCTGGTGGACGGGGTGATCGTGGGCGTGGCCCGCATGGAACGGCTGGCCGCGACGCCCACCGCCGAGGTTGCCTTCGTGATCGCCGACCGGTTCCAGCATCGACGGCTCGGGTGTCTCCTGGCGCAACGTTTGGCGGTCGCCGCCCGTGCGCGTGGGATACAAGACTTCGTGGCTGAGGTCCTGGCCGACAACCGGCCGATGCTGCGCCTGCTGTCTGATGCCGGGTTCGCCGTCAAGTCTCCATGGCCGACGGTGTCGCCCACGTGACCTGCCCCATCAACCCAGACGGCCAGGATCAGACGCCCGGCGGCGGCATCGCCGTGGGCCGACCGACATGCCCGCCTTCCATGAACGACGACCAAGACAGGAGCACGCATGACCGACAGCGTCCACACACCAGATCGCATGGCCAAGAGCGTCCGCACACCAGACTCTCCATTGGGGCGATACCGACGACCCGTTGGCCGGCTCGACCGCGTCATGAACAACAACACCACGTCAGTCTGGTCGGGCCATGACGCGAGGCAGAAATGCGGGCCTGCACGCCGTTCGATCCATCGCCGCATCTATCAAGGAGGGCTGAGTGACACAACTGGCGCAGTTTACGATCGGTGTTGAAGTCAGCTGCCGTGACGGTGAGTGCGGCGAGGTCAGCCGGGTGGTCATAGACCCGGTCGCGAGGGCCTGTAACCCACCTCGTCGTTGAACCGAAACACCGGCACGGGTCGGGGCGGCTGGTGGCGATCGATATCGTCGACGCCACGACGGGACGGTGCGACTCAGCTGTGACTTGGCAGGTTTCGCCCAACTGGAGGAGGCAGAGGAGACCCAGTTCCTTCCCGGTCCGATCGGCGTTGGAGGATATGGGCTGGGGAAGCTGCTGTCCTGGCCCTACTACGGCCTCGGATCTAGAAGGACGAGCGGTGGTCGTCTTGGCGGGGGAGGTCCAGTCCACCATCTCGTCACCTATGACAAAGTGCCGCTCGGTGAGGTCGCCATCCGACGCGGCGAGCGTGTCCACGCGATCGACGGGGAGATCGGACGGGTCGAGGGGCTGGTAGTCGATCCGGCCGATCACGAGGTAACCCATGTTCTGCTCCAGGAAGGGCACCTGTGGGGACGCCGGCAGGTCGCCATCCCCATCGGAGAGGTGACCAGAGTCGACAACGCCAGGCGACAGATGCTGAAAGGAGGCTCATTCGGGCGGGTTCGCCCCGTCGGCGCGCTCGCGGTGGCTGACTTGGGCGTGCAATTGCAAGTGAAGCTCACCAAGTGGACTTTCGTAGTTCCTGAGAGGCCGCCGACCACGGGTCTCCTGGTTGGGTGGTGCTCATGAGACCTCGACGATGAGGGTGTCGATGCCGGTCGTGTCTGCCGTGTAGTTGTCGGCGGTCTGCCAGTCATGATCGGTGATGGTGGGGTCTTCGATGTCGTCGATGAACATGGACCGCCATCGTTGTCGGGGGCTTGGGGGTAGTGTCCCGGCGCTTGTGGTGCCGCTGGCCTGGTAGGCGAGAGTTTTGGCTCGCCCGTTCTTCCAGCCGAGGGTGTGGGGGCAGAGCAGTCGTTCGTGTCCGTGGTAGCGAGCCCGGACGGTGCGGCGTTGAGTGAGGGCTTGTTCGAGGACGTCCCAGGCGGGGGGTCGGCTGGGCTGGGCGGCGGGTGTCGTTGCTGGTGGGTTCTTGTTCATGCGGCTTCGGCGAGGATGTCGATGAGGGCGTCGCTGATTTGTTGGGGTAGCGGCCCGGTGGCGGGAGCGGCGTATATTCGTGCGGACCACAGGGTGCGGCGCAGGCAGGCGAGGGCATCGGCGAACGACGGGGTGGTTTTGGCGGCATACCAGGGCCGGGTCTTCCACGTGTGGGCGGTGCCTTGGGTGGCCAGGTACCAGGCCCAGACGTTGGCGTGCAGCCACAGCGATAGGGCGACGACGCGTTCGGGGCCCCGGTGCTTCCAGCATTGGGGGTCTTCGCCGCCCAGGGATTGTTTGGTGGCCCGGAAGGTGTCTTCGATCGACCATCGCCCGGCGTAGAGGCTGGCGACGTCGCCGGGCGCGGCGGCCAGGTCGGTGGTGAAGAAGTAGTCGTCGCGTTCGATCCCGGCCGGGTCTCGCACTACGACGAGCAGGATCATGTCCTTGGGGCACACCGAGTACCACAGCACCGGCATTGACCACACCTGGCGGGTGACGGTCCGGCCCCGCCAGTCGATGTCGAGGTTCGCCCAGTCGGTCGCTGCAGCGGCGAGCGCTTCGAGCGAGTCCAGGCGGGCGCCTTTGGTGGCTGGGCGCCCCCGCCGGCCGGTGCGGGGCGGGGCGGCCTCATACACCGCGGCATCTCGGCGCATCCGCGAACACACCTGGGTGCGGGGCAAGTGCCGGCCGGCGAGACTGGCATAGGCGCCATCGGCGCACAACGTGAACGCCCGCCCCGGCAGCCAGGCGGCCAGCTGGGCGATCATGGCCGCAGCCAGGTCGTTGTGGGTGGGCCCGCCTTTGCGGAACAGGCGGCAGTTGACCGGCAGGCCCAGCGGTTCGCCACCCCAGGGGGCCCGGACCCGCAAGGTGATGACCACGACGTTGAGCCCCGTCGCGTACACGACGCGCCGGCGGGTCGAGGCGATGGCGTCACGGAAGCTCCCGACGCCGTTGATCTTGCGGCCGGTCTTGTGGAACAAGGTGTCGTCGCAGTCGACGATCACGGTCCCTGTCGGGCAGCACTGTTCGACGAGGCGGACGGCCAGGCTCTTCCACAGGGAGGTCATCGACCACAGCCCGGCCCGCAGGAACCGGTGATAGGCGTCGTGGCAGCGCCGGGCCTCGGGGTCGCCCACGGTGATCATTCGCGTCACCGTGCGCCGCCCCGGGGTCAGCACCCAGGCGTTCATCAACGTCATGAAGATCGCCAGGCTCGGCCGGGTGAAGACCGCCGGCGCCGCCCCGATCAGGTCCCTCCATGCAGTTGCGCGGTCGTCGTGGCGATATCCCACCTCACACCTCCCGGTCCGCGGTATTACACCGCGGACCGGTCGGTATAGGGTGGATGGTCGATGCCACGACGTGCCAAGGACCGGGCCGACGCCGAGCGCCAAGCCGCCCAGCGGCGCATCTCCGGGTCCCTGGCCCAGATCGGCTTCGCCCTCCCCGGCTCGGTCAGCGTCCGCAACTACCGCTGCGGCAAGACCAACTGTGCCTGCCACGCCGACCCGCCCCGCCTCCACGGCCCATCCATCCAATGGACCCGCAAGATCAACGCCAAGACCGTCAACCGAGTCCTCACCCAAGAACAGTGGGACGACTACCGGCCCTGGTTCGAAGCCGCCCGAAACCTGCGCAGCCTCACTGCCGAACTCGAAGCCCTATCGCTGCAGATCCTCGAAGAAGACGACCGCTGGCGCCCTCCTCGCCAAAGCACCAACGGCTCCTGATCCCACTCACCCACGGCTCGCCGCTCGGCGGCTCAGCCTCTCAAAAGTGCGAAACTCCACTCACCAAATAACAGGTACGGAATCTGCCCGGCGTCGACCTCGGTCAACCGGACCGGTGAGACAACAGGCAGCGATGACGCTGACCGCCCCAACATATGAGCCCACGAACGGCGGCGACCGCTCCTCCGACTCGACTCGCGGCTCAGCAAAGTTGACCTGTCATTACAGCAACGCAAACACAAGCTC
>JALYZO010000102.1 GCA_030945745.1 Actinomycetota bacterium | reverse complement strand
GCGCCGGGGACCCCACCGGCGGCGCCGGGGACCCCACCGGCGGAGGCGGCGGCGGGAGCGGCAGCAGCGCGGTCGGGAACATCGGCGGTGACCAAGCCTACCCGGGCACATCAGGCGCGGCGAGCGGCGGTGGCCGGAACTGCACCCCGAATCCCTTCAACCACCAAACCGGCAATGGCGGCTTCGGCGGCGGCGCCGGCAACTGCGGCGCAGACGTTGACGGAGGCGGCGACGGCGGCTTCGGCGGCGGCGGTGCCGGCCATTCCACCGCAAACGCAGGCTTCGGGGGCGGCGGCGGGGGTGGCGCCAGCACACCCTCCCTCGGGTTCGGCATCGCCGGCCTCGGCGGTTTCGGCGGCGGCGGCGGCGCCCATTCCGCCACCCGATTGATCCAGTACTTCGGCGCCGCCGGCGGTTATGGCGGCGGGAACGGCAGCGTCTTCGGCGGCGGCGGCGGAGGAGGCTTGGGCGGGGCGATCTTCGCTTATGGCGGCACACTCACAATCACCGGTTCCACGTTCAACACCAACCACGCCAAAGGTGGCGTGGGGGCTGCTGGCGCCGATAACGGTTCCGGACAGGGCGGGGCAATCTTTGTCGACGGCCGGACCTGCGTGTTCGGCCAGGTCGGCAACTACACCTCGTGTCAAGGCGAGGACGCCCACACGACCGTCGCCAACTCGACCCTGACTGCCAACACCGCGGACACGGCCGGAGGGGCCATCGTCGGGTTGGACACCTCGACGTCGGCCAACACGGGCATGAAGGTCCCTGCGCTCGACGTGACCTCGACCACCGTCGACGCCAACGTGGCACCCACCGGTGCAGGGCTGAACCTGGTGTGCGTTGACAACCCGGCCGGCGACCTGGGTTCCGCCGTCGCCAACGGCAACCCCAACTGCACGCTGGCCAACCCGACTGTCAGCCCACCTACCACCCTCACCCTGCTGGCCACCATAGGCAATGACGTGGTGGCGGCCGACACTGCCACCGCCGGTGGGTCCGATGTCGGTGACATTGTCGGCCCGGTGACGAGCGCCGGCGGCAACGTGGTCGGCAACCCCGTCGGCGCGCTGGGTTTGAACCCGACCACGGACCGCACCGGCACCGCAGCAGCTCCCCTTGACCCCAAGCTCGGGCCGCTGGCAGCCAACGGTGGTCCTACCCCGACGCAGCTGCCAGGGCCGGGAAGCCCGGTGCTCGGCGCAGGGGCAGCGGCGATGTGCCCGCCGGTCGACCAGCGCGGTCTGCCTCGCAGCGGGCCATGTGACGCCGGTTCGGTGCAGGTCCCGGCGCCAACAGGCGGCAGTTATGTGCCTTTGGCTCCGTCGCGGATCGCGGATAGTCGCTTCGGGCAGGGTGGTATCTCCAAGCTTGGTGCCGGCCAGGCGGTCACGGTGACCATGCCCGCCTCGGTGCCTCAGGGAGCGACCGCGGCAGCGTTGAGTGTGACGGCAACCGATGCGACGTCGCCCGGCTATCTGAGCGTCTATCCGACGGCGGCGGGGCCGCCTCCGTTGGAGTCGTCGCTGAACTTCGTGGCCGGGCCGGCTCTGTGCTCGGTGCGGGACTGTGTGGTCCCCAACCTGGTGATCACCAAGCTGTCGGCCGCCAATCAGGTGTCGATCTACAACGGCTCCGCGGGGACGGTGGATGTGGTGGTGGACCTGGAGGGCTACTTCAACGCTGCGTCGGCGACCACCAGCGGCGCCGGGCACTACTACGGTCTGTCTCCTGCCCGGGTGGCGGACACTCGTTGCTCGGCGAGCCCGGCGCCGTCGTTCTGTCCGTCGGAGAACCTTCCTGCGCTGAACGCCCATCCGAAGCTTGGCCCCGACCAGAGCTTCGACGTGGCTGTCGGCGGCCAGGGTGGCGTGCCTGCGGTGGGGGCGGCCGCTGCGGTGGTGCAGCTGACGGCGACGAACACGTCTGCGATGAGCTACCTGAGCGCCTATCCGGCGGGGACGGCCCGGCCGGAGACGTCGAACGTGAACTTCGTGGCCGGCCAGACCACGTCCACCCGGGCGATCGTGCCGTTGAGCTCGAGCGGGGCGATGAGCATCTACAACAATGCCGGGTCAGCCGATGTGGCCGTCGACGTGGTCGGCTACCTCTCTGATGCCAGCGGCGCTTTGACGGGGGGGTCGTTGTTCAACCCGGTGGTCCCGTCTCGGGTGGCGGACACCCGTGTGGGTCGCGGCCCCTATGCAGGGGCGACGCTGGGACCGAACAGCTCGGAGACGATCGGGGTGGCGGGTGTGGGGGGGATCCCGGCGTCGGTCAACGGCAACCCGACGTCCGCCGCGCTGAACGTGACCGAGTCCAGAGCGGACGCCCCGATGTCGTTTCTGACCGTCACCCCGAACCCGCTGGTCCCGCCTGCGACCACCTCGGATGTGAACTTCACCGCAGGCGAGATCCGGGCCAACGCCGACCTGGCGGGCCTGGCAGGGTCAGGAGCGACTCCGGGGTCGCTCAGCGTGTACAACTACGCCGGACAGACCGACTTCATCATCGACACCTTCGGCTACTTCACCGCTGCCACCGGCATCCAACCACCACCATGACCATGACCATTTTGTCCGGCACGATGTTGGGTCGTGCAGTGATGGACTGGTAGGTGGCGGAAACGTCACCGGCGTCTTATGACACGGGTAGCTGACCTATGACCGGCCTGGGGGTAGCGGACAAACCCATCAGGCTGCTCGTGGCGGTGGTGGCGCTGTGCGCGCAGTCGGCGGTCGTGCCTGCTGCCCGGGCCGGCGCACAAACACCACCCGCGGCGACACCCGGCTCGGGGGGCCCTGTGGTAGGCGAGATCGGACCGGCACGGGGACCGGTGACCGGTGGCATGGTGGTGGCGGTTATCGGTAGGGGCTTCGAGGGTGCCACCGAGGTTCGCTTCGGCGGAGTCCCTACCGCCAGGTTCGAGGTCCTTTCCGGCCAGCACGGTGCCATTCTCGACGCCGTCGCTCCGCCCCACACCGTGGGAGCCGTCCCTGTGACCGTGACCACCCCGGCGGGCACCTCGCCCGCCGGTCCGGCGTCGACGTTCACTTATGTACCGGCCGCAGGTCACTGGGCGTCGCTCCAAGCCGACCGACGTTTCGGGCACACGGCCACCCTCTTGGGCGACGGCAAAGTCCTCATCGCCGGTGGCTGCGTGACCCTCGACCCCTCCGGTGCGTGCACCGTGGCGACTGCCACCGCTGAGCTTTACGACCCGGCCAGCCGTTCGTTCTCGCCGACCGGGAGCATGACCAGGGCCCGGATCGGCCACCACGCCACCGTCCTTCCTGACGGCAAGGTCCTGGTGTCCGGTGGCTGCCCGGCACTGCGCTGCCCGCAGGAGCCGATCGACCCCTCCGTGCTGGCTGACCTGCGCTCCGCTGACCTGTATGACCCGATGTCGGGGACATGGTCGTCGACGGGGAGCACGCCGTTCATCCAGGAGGTGACCACGTCGACCCTTCTTCCCGCCGGTCCTGTTTCGGCGTGTGGCTCCAACTGCGGAAAAGTGCTGGTGGTGGGCCCCGCCGCCACCGCTGACGGCCGGGCCGCAGCCCCGACCGACGCCGAGCTTTACGATCCGCGCCGTGGCACCTGGAGCCCGACCGGGCCCACCCAGTTTGACCGGGACCATCCTGTCGCCGTCGCGTTGAACACCGGCAGAGTCCTGGTAACGGGGGTGGTGTCGGGCCAAGGCATCGGTGCGACACCCGGCGAGCTCTATGACGCTGCTACGGGAACCTGGTCACCTACCGGCAACGTCGAGCCGGTTCCCAACAGCGGGAGCCCCTCGACACTGTTGGCTGACGGCAGAGTCCTGGTGGCCGGACCCGCCGCCACCGGTGGGTCGATGCTCTACGATCCCGCCGCCCACCCCGACCCGGCCAATCCTTCGGTCAAGGGTGGCGCGTGGACGAAAGCGCCGCCGACCTTTGGTGACGGTGACGCAACCACCACCCGGCTGCATGACGGCAAGGTCTTGGTGACCGGCGGGAAAGCGGTAGGGGAGGTCCTGAGCGGCACCGGCGGGTCGCCGCCCAACCTCAGCGCCATTGTCGAGCTGTATGACAAGACGACCGGAACATGGTCGTTTGCTGACACCACAGCCGGCGGTCGTCGCGATTTCGCTGTGAGCACCGAGGGCGGACCAGGAGGTTTCACCACAACACGGCTCAGAGATGGCACCGTGTTGGTGGTCGGCGGCAGCGTCAAGGTCAATGCCAGTGCCAGCGTGCGAGGGGCCACCTTGGGGCCTGTCGCCCCCCCAGCGTACGGTCCCTCGGCCGAGCTGTACACGCCCGCCAACGTCGACAAGTCGGGATCCAGCCGGCGGGCCGCCGCCGGAGGCCTGGTCGCTGCGGCGGTGCTGATTGTCGCGGTGCTAGCCATAGCCACACGCCGACACAGGCGGCCCCGGGCAGGCTGACCGCCCGTGCCCCGGAATAAAGAGGAACGTGTGTCAACGGTCTACGACCCATTCGAGTGGGGATCGCGATGGCCACCCGCCCCCCAAAGCCATCCGCCCCCGAAGCCACCCGAAGGCATCCGGCCCCGAAGCAGCCGTCGATCAACCGGGCCTGTTCGCCACCGGTGGCAGGCTTTATGGGCCCGTGTAGCTGCCTGTACACGGCTGTTCGACGAAGGTCTGGGGTGGGCTTGGCGACGACGCGTTGCCAGTGCTGGTGATGACCCGCCAGGTGTAGCTCTGTCCCGCCTTAAGATCTTGCCACGGGTAGGAGAACTGTTTTGCAGTGAGTGGTGGCGAGCTGGCGAAACGCCCGCTGTCCAATCCGTGCGGGTCGCTGCTCAGCTGGACCTGTTGCGAGTCGCCGATCGGGAC
>JALYZO010000084.1 GCA_030945745.1 Actinomycetota bacterium | reverse complement strand
CATGAGTAAAGAGTCTAGTCTGTGCGTCTGCGCTCGGCCGTGGCCACGCTCGATCCCACCTGCCCGACGTCCCAAGTCGGCACCCTCCCTACGAAGCCGGCCGACTTCTGCAAGCGGGACGGCTGCGCCCTCCCGGGCACCAATGTCGCCACAGCGACGTGGTTGACCGCGGTGTGCCAGACCGTGGGCCGGACCACCACGAATGGGAACGACACCACCCCAATCGACGCTCACAACCCGGGCCGCTACACCTCTGATCGCTGGTACGGGATCCGCCTGAAGGATGACCGCTTCGGGTACCTCTCCGAGGTGTGGGTGGCCCCGGAGCATCGGGGCGGCTTGGCCCTCCCCCAGTGCTGAAGGTTCGCTGCCAGCGTCGACGACGCCGATCAGGCGGTGCCCTCGGCCATCGTCCGGGCCCAGCGGTAGTCCGCCTTGCCAGCCGGGCTGCGGAGCATCTCGGGGACCCGAACGATGGCCTTCGGCAGCTTGTAGCGGGCCAGGCGCCCGGCGGCCACAGCGATGATGTCGGCATCGTCGGCGTCGCCTTCGAGGGACACGATGGCCACCACCTCGCTCCCCCACTGTTCGCTGGGTCGCCCCACGACCACGGCGTCGACCACCGCGGGGTGCAGGAGGAGGGCCTGCTCGACCTCCTCGGCGAACACCTTCTCCCCACCGGTGTTGATGGTGGCGGAGTCGCGACCGAGCAGCTCGACCATGCCGTCGGCGCGCTGGCGGGCCCGGTCTCCGGGCACGGACCACCGGGTGCCGTCGACCACCGGGAAGGTCTTCTCCGTCTTGGCCTGGTCCCCGAGGTAGCCGAGCGGGATGCGGCCATACTTGGCAAACCAGCCGAGCCCGTCATCGCCGGGCGCCAGGATGCGGTCCATCCCCTCGGACAGGACGGCCGTGGTGGGACCGGCTTGGAACACGGCCCGTTCCGCGGTGGCTCCCTTGGCACTGACGGACTGCAGGCCCGATCCGGTCTCCGACGCCCCGGCGGCGTCCAGGATGAGCACGTGGGGCAACTTCTCGGTGAGGCGCTCCTTGGTCTCCGGTGAGGTCACGGCGCCGCCGACGGCGATCAGGATGAGGGAAGAGGCGTCGTAGCTGCCCCGCTCGAGCTCGGCCAGCAGTGGCCGGGCGAACGCCTCGCCCACCATCAGTGTGGCCTGGACGCCTTCCCGCTCGATCGTGGACCACACCTCCCGAGCGTCGAGGCGGTCGACGATGTCGTTGATGACCAGCGTCCCCCCGGCGATCACAGCGTTCATGCCCAGCCACTGGGCGGCGCCGTGCATGAGGGGGGCGTTCGGCAGGAACCGGCCGCCGCCGCCGATCGCCGCGGCCACGATGGCGTCCAGGTCGGCTTCGCCCTGCAGGACGCCGATCGCCGCCCCCCAGATGTCAGCCTGGCGCCACAAGGTGCCCTTGGGCATCCCGGTCGTACCACCGGTGTAGAGGACGTAGAGGTCGTCGGGGTCGTGGCCGGTGATTTCCAGCGTGGGGCTGGAGGCGGTCAGCGCAGCCTCGTAGTCGACGGCTCCATCGAGGAGCGCTTCGCCGGAGTCGTCGGACACCTGGAGCAACAACGGCGGGCGCTCTCTGACCCTGGTGAGCACGTCGGCCAGGACCGGTGCGAAACGGGCGTGGAAGATCAGGCCGGTCATGCCGGCGTCGTCGAACAGATAAGCAAGCTCATCGGCCACGTAGCGGTAGTTGACGTTGAAGGGAGCGGTCCGTGCCGCGTAGCCAGCGAGCGTCCCTTCGATGTACTCCGGGCCGTTGTAGAGGTAGAGCCCGATCAGGTCCTGTCCAGCCTCCCAGGGAGAGAGCGCCGAGCGCCCGGCGTGCCAACCGAGGCCGGCGGCGGTGATCACGTTGGCCAGCCGCCGGGATCGTTCCGCCGTCTCGGCGTAGGACCAGGCCCTGCCCCGCCAGATCATGTTGGGGCGGTCGGGCACGGCGGCTGCCACCGCCTCGAAGACCGTCCACAGATTGTGCTGGACCTGACCCATGCGTCCTCATCCCTGCCCGGCGCCCTTGGTGAACGACCGGTCACATGCTACGTCGTCGGCCGAGGGCCCTCCCTCGCTGGGCCGGCACTCGTCGAGCGGGGTGTATCCCTGGAGCTGGCCTCCTGAGCCCTCAACAGGTCGGCGGGCTTGCCCCGATCGGCTGCTCCGAGACGTGCTCAAGACCGCTGCGCAACGCCCTGCGCTTCGGCGCGTGCGGCCCTTCGCAGCAGGTGTCCGACGAAGCGGCGCTCAGCCTCCTGCGTGCTGGGCGCCTTGGGCTGCTGGCTCGACGACTTGCCCCAAGGGGTGTCACCGTCCCGTGCTGACTGTCGCGCACCGGGTCCCGCGTGCTCGACCCGGCAAGGTCGCTGCGGTCGCTATGCGCTCGGCCGGATAAGCTTTGGGTACATGACTGCAACCCGTTTATCATCCGAGGGCGGTCCGGCGGTGCTGCTCGGTGATCCGGAGACCGCGTGGTTGGCCGTGCGGATCGTGACCCGGGTCGAGGCCATGGGGCTCCTTGACGTCGGCGTTCACCGGACGATGTCCGAGCCGGCGTTCATCGAAGCCCTCCACGCGCTCGAGGCTGCCGGACTGGCCCGCCGCCAGGTGCAGGCCGCCCTGCGCCACCCTCCCGATCCCGGCCTGTTGCGCACCATCGACATCGCCCTCACCGGCTCACCGCTACCAGAGCGAGAGTGGCCGGCCATGACCGCCGTGCTGAAGGAGGATCTGCTCCATCGCCTGGTGGGGGCATCGGCCACCTCCGTCGGCCGCTACCGCCGCGACGACCGCCCAACCCCGGACTCGGTTGCCGCCCGGCTGCACTTCATCGTCCTGATCGTGGCCGATCTGGCCGGTTCCTACAACGCACGCGGGGTGCGCCGCTGGTTCTCCCGGCCCCGCCCGCAGCTGGCCGGGCAGGCGCCCCGCGAGCTCCTCGTTCGGGACTGGGACCCCGACGATCCTGGCCCCCAGCAGGTAGCCGCTCTGGCCGCCAGCCTCATCGGCGCCGCAGGGGCCACCTGAGCGGTGCGCTGGTTTCGCCACGTCGATCGTCGCTGTGCCTTCCTGTGGGAGACCGCAGCACAACCCGAGGCCCGGTGGCATGGTGCCGGCGAGGGTCCCGCGCAGTACCTGGCGGACACGCCCGCCGGTGCCTGGGCCGAGCTCATCCGCCACGAGGCCATCACCGATCCCGACGACCTCGTGGACGTGATCCGAGCCCTATGGGCCATCGAGATCCCCGACGACGAGCCGGCCAATGCTGCTGTGCCGGAGTTGCGCGCAGCGATGCTGGCGGGCGGTACTGACAGCTATCAGCCATGCCAGCACGAAGCCCGGCGGCTTCGAGCGAACGGATCGGCGGCCATCGAGGCGCCATCCGCAGCTCTGGTGTCGGGGGCGGCGGCACCGGAACGCACCGACGGCGGCCTCCGTCCCGGAACGCCCGCCGACGGCCGCGTCCTGGTCCTGTTCGGCCCCCGCCCCCATCTCGACGGGTGGCGGGTCGTGGTTGGCGGCCACCTCGACCCCGACCTGTTGGCCGTTACCCGTCCGCTGTGAACGGCCGGCTCTGGCGCGCTGACGTCCGCCAGGCGGAGAGCCACCCGCGGCGACGGGCAGAGGACGGTCTCGCCGTGCCCGGTCCAACGCATGCCCCGACCGTAGGTCGACGCCCGGACGGCCAGCGCCGCCCGAACCACCGTGCAATGCCGACGATGCCGTATCCCCTGATTGAACCGTTCGACTGCTTTCGTCCGATTCCGTCCGTCTTCGCACACCTTGAAGGGCGACCGCTACCGTGCAGCGCGTGGATGACCCCGGCCTGCCAGCCTCTCGGGAAACGGCCGACGACGTTGCCATGGCCGCCGCGTTGTCCGCCGCACGTGCAGCCGGTGAGGCCGGCGACGTCCCCGTCGGAGCGGTCGTCGTCGTCGACGGCGAGGTGGTGGCCACCGCCGGCAACGCCCGGGAGGCAACCGCAGACCCCACGGCCCACGCCGAGATCCTGGCTCTACGCCAAGCCGCGGCGACCCTGGGGACCTGGCGCCTTGCCGGGGCAACGCTCTACGCCAGCCTCGAACCCTGCCCGATGTGTGCGGGCGCACTGGTGGCCGCCCGAGTGGCCCGCGTGGTCTTCGCCACGCCCGATCCCAAGGCGGGAGCCTGCGGCTCGCTCTACAACCTGTGCGTCGATCCCCGACTCAACCATGAGATCGCCGTCACCCCCGGGGTCCGAGCCGAGGAGGCTGCCGAAATGTTGCGGTCGTGGTTCGCCGGCCGCCGGTTGGGCACGCCACCGACCGTCCCGTAGCAACCATCGTTGGGCCGAGGAGGGTGCGCAAGCGAACCCATCCCAAGCGCTGCCGACTCCACGCACGGAGCACCAACTCGACGTTTCGGAAGGTTCGCCGCCTGCACCGACGACGAAGGCTGCAATGTCCGATTGGGCGACCATGGGTTCGGCTTTCCGAATCCACCAGCAGCCTGGCCGGCCCGCTCTGGTTCTGACGAAGACGGGGCGCTGGTCGTGTCGGTGGGCACGTTGATCGACCGGTGGTTCGTGACCCAGACCACCAAGGCGGCGACGGAGCACAGCCGACGAACGTGCGAAGGCGGCTTGGTGTCGTCCGATGCGGTAACCCTCAAGCCGATCACCGTTTTCCATCTCAGGCGCAGCCACCACGATCTGGTAGCAGGAACCCCTCGCGAGTGAGCGCCGAGCTCCGACGCCGACCTCACACCGCAGGACGCAGATGTGCTGCCTACATGCCGGTGCCCCGATCTCGGGCCTGCACGATCTCGCCCAGTGGGCGGGGGCGCCCGGGGAGCACCCCGTCGGCCGGTACCCCAAGCCAGGACTCGGCGAGCGTCGCGTAGTACTCCGTGAGGTTGGTCGTGGCTGCGAGGTTGCCGTCGCTGTCAAGGCGATCGAGGCGCGGCAACTCGCCCCGGACCCCGGCAATGACCGGACCGAGCAGGAGCATGCTCGACGCGGCCCCGTGATCGAGCCCGCCGCTGCCGTTCTCAGCGGCCCGCCGGCCGAACTCCGAGGTGGTGGCGATCAGCACCCGGTCAGCGAGACCTCTTCGTTGCAGGTCGACAACAAACGCATCGACGCTGCCGTCCAAGTCGGTCATGAGCCGGGGGTAGCGGTCGACGATGGTGGTGTGGGTGTCGTAGTCGCCGGTCAGGGGAACGTGGATGATGCGTATCCCTTGGTCGGCGGCCAGGAGCTGAGCGGCGAGCTTGAGCTGGTTGCCGGTGTCGGTGGTCGGGAAGCCTGTTCCGGGCTCCGGTAGGTGACCGGCCAGGTCCGTGAAGGTGAGTGCCTGGGCCGCGCCCCGTCGGCTGGTGAGCCGTGATGGCGGGTCGGCAGCGTCGGCGGTAGCCAGGTCCCGGTTGGCAGCCATCCAGGCGCGATCGAGCGGGCCGCCGTCGCCAGGTAGTGGGAAGTTGCCACCGGAAGACGGGTCGAGCGAGAGGGTGACGACGCGCTGAGCGTCCAGGGCGGGTGTCGGCCCTGGGCCGAGCGACACGCCGACGGCGGGGGCGGCCGGATCGCCCAGGGTGTCGCAGAGCCGGCCGAGGAAGCCTGTGGTGTAGCGAGATGTCCCGTCGGGCTCGCCCGTCCACCAGCGCCGCCTCATCTCGAAATGGGACAGGTCTGGCGAGGCGACGCCGACGCCGACCACGACGGCCGGCCCCCGGGCGGCGATGCGGCGAAGGTTGGGGTGGAGGCCCACTCGCTGGTCGACGGGATTGACCACGGCCGGGTCCAACCCGGTTCGGGGGCGCAGCGCCCGATAGGCGGGATCGGCAAACGGGACGACCATGGAAAGGCCGTCGTTGCCGCCGTCCAGCTCCAGCACGACTAGGCAACGTTGGGCAGTCGCCCCCGCCTGGGGACCCGCCTCTGAGGCGAAGCGGACAGGGGCTCGAGCCAAGTGCCCGGGCTCCGCGGCACGCAGCCCGAGAGCGGAGGCGGCGCCGGCGCCGGCAGCAAGACCGAGAAAGCCTCGGCGGCTCATCTGTCTCATGTGAGGGAGAACTCCGGTGTGCTGATGACGGTTGCGAGCAGGGTGGCCGCCCGGTCGTGATCGTCGATGTCGGTTGCCCGGGCCAGCGAGGACCACTCCCGCTTCAGCGACGCCCAGGTGCTGGGTGACATCTCAAAGAGCGAGCAGCGGTCCAACGCAGCACCAACGGGGTCGGCGGCTCGGCGGACAGCGGTCACGCCCGGCGCGTTCGCCACCTGTGAGCCCTGGATGGCACGTGCGGCGTGGGCCAAGGCGGAGGAGGCCGATAGCCACCCGTTGCCCCAGGGCCAGCCGGCGACGCTCGGAGGTTGATAGGGGACCTGGTTGAGCAGAGTGCAGGCATCGAGGATCGCCCCCGTATCGCTGCCGGTACCGAAGGCCGTCGCCGTCGCCACTGCCCACTCGACGGGGTAGCGGGGCCGGTTGCCTCGCGTCTGAAGGAATTCCGGTCGGCGGAGGACGTCCTCTACGAGCGGGCGGATCTCCAGGCCGCTGGACCGAAACCGTCGGGCGAGCAGGTCGGCCACATCGGGCGCGGGAGATTCGCCCACCAAGAAGCGGTAGAGCCTTTCACTGACCCACAAGGCGCACGCCGGGTGATCGCATAGGACGTCGACGACGTCGGCCGCGCTGTTTACCTGCCGCCCAAGAACACCAACGCTTCGGGTCGGTCCGCTTGTTGGATCGAACGAGGCCCGGGCCTTGTCGTAGTCGACTGACCATCCGGCGAGCGCGTGAGCCGCACCTCGCACGTCGTCCTGGTTGTATCGGCCCCGGCCCAGGGTGAACAGCTCCATGACCTCGCGGGCGTAGTTCTCGTTGGGCGCGTCAGCGGTGGAGCCGTCACCATCGAGATAGACAAGCATCGCCGGGTCGACGGTGACCGCTTGCAGGAGCTCCCGGAAGTTCCCCAGCGCGTGCTGGCGGAGGAGAAGGTGCTGCTGGTAGAGCATCCTCCAGCTTCCGACCTTGTCCTCGGAGGACGTCAGGTGACCGTGCCAGAACCAGACCATCTTCTCGTGCAGGCCGGCGTCGGGTCTGACCATCAGGCCCAGCCACCGCCGGGCAGGGTCGTCGTCGCCCTCTCTGAAGGATGGGTGGTCGCCGGGCGCAAGCGCCGGGCTTGTCAAGACGCTGTCGATCGCCGCCGAAGTGCCGCCGCCGACGAGCGCTTCGACCCGACCGGGGTGCGGGCCGAAACCGGTGCGGCGCAGGAGGTGGGCAATGAGGATCCGCTCGTCGGGGTCGGGCATCGCCGCGCACCTTAGGGATCGGACCATGAAGCCAGCGTGAAGCTCAGTGCTCGCAGCGGGCGTCCAGGCCTGTAACGATGTTGTAGTGCGCCTGCTGGTCATCGAGGACGATCCGGCGTTGGCCGACATCATCGTGCGTGCCATGCGAGAGGAGGGCCACGCCGTCGACCGAGAAGCGACGGCGGCAGATGCGGAGGTGGCCCTCGAGCTCAACGGCTATGACCTCGTCCTGCTCGACATCGGCCTGCCCGACGGCGACGGGCTCCTGCTCTGTCGGACGATCCGCCGTTGCGGTCTACCCACCCGCGTGATGATGCTCACAGCCCGTGACTCGCTCGACGACAAGGTGAGGGGCCTCGACACGGGCGCCGACGACTACCTGGTGAAGCCCTTCGACACCCCCGAGCTGTCCGCTCGGGTGCGGGCTGTGCTCCGACGACCGGCAACGACGGGCAGCCCTACCCTCCAGGTGGGCGACATCCGACTGGACCCGGCCGCGCACCGGGCCTGGCGTGATCGCCTGTTGATCCCATTGACGGCGCGTGAGTTCGCCATGCTGCACTACCTCATGGCTCGTAGCGGGCAGGTCGTCTCCCGCACCGAGCTGCTTGACCACCTCTGGGACGCTCACTATGACGGGCTATCCAACGTGGTCGATGTCCACATTGCGTCGTTGCGCCGGAAGCTCGGGCGGCCAGACTCGCCCCTGCCCCTGGACACGGTGCGCGGCGTCGGATATGTCCTGCTCACGGGGGGGACCACGAGGTGAGCCGGTGAAGCTGCGTCGGGTCTGGCTGCGGGTCGCCGTGGTGTATGCCCTGGTGTCGGCGGCGGCCCTCGGTGGCCTGGCCTGGTACGCCATCAAGTCAGGAAGCCAGCGCCTCGAGGCCCAGGCAGTCGCCGACCTGCGCAGTCAAATCGATCAGCTCCTGGGCGACTACAACGCGACAAGACCGCCCGCCAACCAGTACGACACCTGGATCTGGGACACCACCTTGTCCAAGGCGTCGGCGCTGGGCCAGACCGATGTCGAGCCCCCGTTCAGGACGATCATCCAGGAAACGGCCGATGGTGGCGGTTCGGCCACCGACACGTTTGCCCAGAGTGGAACCGACTACCTCCTCAGCGCGCAACGGATTCCTGGCACGGGCCAGGTGCTGGTCGCTGCGGCCGACCGGAGCGCCACCGAGGCCCAGGTCAGACGGCTCCGCTTGCGTATCGGACTGGCTGGCGGCGGAATCGTCATCCTCACGTCGCTCATGGCCGGCTTGCTGTCACGATGGTCGCTTCGCCCGGTCCGTCGGGCAGGGGAGCACCAGCGGGAGTTCCTGGCCAACGCGGCCCACGAGCTGCGATCGCCCCTGGCCGTCATCCGGGCTGCAGCCAGCCATGCCCTGCAACGGGAGCGCGAACCGGAGGACTATGTCCGTGCCTTGGCAGACATCCGGGTCGCCGCCGAACGGGCCGGCGCTGGGGTTTCCGACATGCTGGACCTCGCTCGCCTCGAGGCGGGCCAGTCCATCCCCCGGAGGGGGCCGATGCGCCTCGACCTCCTCATCGAAGAGGTCGTAGCCGCGATTGAACCCCCCGATGGCGCCCGGGTCGAGGTCGCTGCCTCCCAAGCGGTCATCGTGGACGCCGACTATGGCCTGTTGCGCCAGGCGGTGGACAACGTGGTCCGCAATGCCATCCGGCGAGCAACAACAGTCGAGGTCCGTGTTCGCGCTACGGGTCGACGCGCTGTGGTAGAAGTAGCCGACGATGGCCCCGGCTTTGCACCCGATGTGCTCCCTCACGTGTTCGATCGATTCATTGCCCACCAGGCATCTGGCGACGCCGGCGTTGGGCTCGGCCTGGCCATCGTGCGCCACATCCTCGAGGCCCACGGGGGCGCGGCCGAAGCGACCAATGGCGCCGATGGCGGGGCGATTGTTCGTCTCCTCCTACCCCGGCCGCCTCAAGCATCTAGACCCCGAAATGAATGACGGGAAGGGGGGTCTGCAAGTACTCGGTAGCGCTGCTTCAGAAGGTCGCCATCGAGTCGATGACCTCGTGGCGCCCGACACCCTGCACTCCTGACTGGAGGGTGGAATCCGGGATGGTTAGCGCTACGCCCCGGTCCGTCGGCCTGACACAACGTGCGGAGGCTCAAGTGCGGGCCGTCATCGAACGTCTGCGGCCGATCTCGGGGTGCCCCACCCTCTGGCTCCTGCCCGGCCGTCCGTCGTGCGCCCCCATCCGCCTCGCAGGTTCGGCGGAGCAACGAGGCCAGGTCCGGCCACCGCAGGTCGAGGGGCCGAACTCGTTGCCCCCCTCCTCGGTGCCCTCAAGGTCGACCACCGGGGCCTGCCCGCAGTGGCCCTCCCCGGAGCCCGCTACCTGGCTCCCAGCACCCGGCGGGCGGCAACGGGCGCCCACTACACCCCCCGCTCGCTCGCCACCGACATCGCCGACAACACCCTCGAACCGCTCGTCTACCGACCCGGACCCCTCGAAACCGCCCGCCGGGAGGAGTGGCGGCTCCGCCCGTCAACCGAGATCCTCGCTCTCCGGGTGGCGGACATCGCCATGGGATCGGGGGCCTTCCTCGTCGCCGCCTGCCGCTATCTGGCCGACCGCCTGGTCGAAGCCTGGGACGCCGAGGGCCGCGCCGACGCCACCCGAGCCGTGCGCCGGCGGGCCGGCCGGTCGCTCGCCACCGACGCCGAGGTCGAAGACGTGCTCCTCAACGCTCGCCGCCTGGTCGCCGAGCACTGCCTCTACGGCGTCGACATCAACCCCCTGGCGGTGGAGATGGCCAAGCTGTCCCTGTGGCTGGTCACCATGGACCGCGAGCGCCCCTTCGGGTTCCTCGACGACCGGCTCCGCGCCGGCGACACCCTCCTCGGACTGGTCTCCGTCGACCAGTTGGAGACCCTCCACATGGACCCCGTCGCCGGCCGGGCCCGGGCCACGGGCCGGCTCTTCGACGGCGCCCACCAGATCCCCCGCCGCCTGGCCGGGCCGCCGACCTCCGCCGACGCATCACCGCCCAACCCGTCACCACCATCCGCGACGTGGAGCACAAGACCAGCCTCCTCGCCCAGGCCGACGCCGTCACCGCACACCTCCACGTCATCGCCGGCGCCATCTGCGCCCAAGGGCTCGTGTCCGCCGGGCGCCGGGCCGCCGACCAGCGCACCGGGTTCACGGTCCTCGCCGACCGCGTCATCGCCGCCGAGACCGCCGGCGACGACACCAACCTCCGCCGGGAAGCCGAAGCCGACCTGCAACGGGCCCGGCCGGCCGGCACCGTCCCCCGGGTGCCCCTCCACTGGC
>JALYZO010000060.1 GCA_030945745.1 Actinomycetota bacterium | reverse complement strand
CCGCCGGTCGGTTGGTCCCCCTCAGCGACGCCGCCGCCCTGGCCGGGGGCGTTCTGGCCCTGTTGGCGGAGTCGGGGTCGAGCACCGCCTCGCGCCGGGCCCGCCCCCGCCTGCGCTCGTCTGGGCCGGGCGACTTCGGCGCCGTCTTCACCGCGGTGGCCGCCGGCGGGCGGGGCTACCGGCTCCCCCGCTGACGCCAGCGGGGCCCGAGCGGGACAGGGGGCGACGGGAGCGGGCACCTCCACCTGGGGTTAGCCGCGACAGCTGGACGGTTAGTGGTCGTTTTCGCAACACAAGCGTCCAGCTGTCGATTCGACAGGCCATGGCGGGCCCGCGCGGTAGGGGTGGCCAGGGCAGCGACCGGCATTTCCCACCGCACCCCGGCCGAGCCACTATCTCCTCGAAGGGACACTCGCCTCCAGCTCGGTATAGAGGCGGGCAAAGCCTTCCCCGGTGAGCTCCCAGCGGTACCGCCTCACCCTGATGCGGCCGTCGTCGATCAACCTGGCCCGCAGGGCATCATCGCCCAGCACCTGCACCAGGGCGGCCGCCAGGGCGTCGACATCGCCGGGGGCCACGAGGACGGCTGCGTCGCCGAGGACCTCGGGCAGGGATGCCACGGCGGTGGCCACCACGGGAACCCCCGCCGCCATGGCCTCGAGGGGGGGGAACCCGAACCCCTCGTAGAGCGACGGGTAGGCGACCAGCGCCGCTCCCCTGAGCTCCACCGCCGCATCCGGCACCCAGCCCAACCGGACGACGCGCCGACCGTGGCGGGCGGCGCCGATGGCCCGGGCCAGGGCTTCCTCGCCCCAGCCGGGCGGACCGGCGATGTGGAGCTCCAGTTCCCGATGGTCCCCGGCGATCTGGTCGAAGGCCGCCACCAGGGAGGGGAGGTCCTTGCGGGGCTCCACGGTCCCCAGCGCCAGGATGTAGGGAGGACCACCGACAGCTTGCGGGACCTCGGCCGCGGGCCCGGCGCCAGACTCGAGACCGGCCCGGGCGTCCGGCCGCTCCTGGGGCGCCCCGGAGTAGATGACCCGAACCCGCCCCGGGTCGGCTCCCAGATGCTCGACGGTCTCGGCGGCCACCGATTTGGACACGGCGTGGACCCAGGCGCCCCGCTGCACCGCCCGGCGGACAAGGTCGGGGTAGCGCCGGGCGGCGGGGGTGCACAGCTCGGGAACGTGCAGCGAAGTCAGGTCGTGGACGGTGACCAACCGGGCTGCCCGGCGGCTCGGCGGGACCACGAAGTTGGTTCCGTGGACCACGTCCACCCGGCCTGACCAGGGCTCGATGGGCGGCACGTTCATCGCCGCCCACGCCCGCAGGGCGAGACCGGCCGGCAGCGGCAGGCGCCGGAAAGCCATGCCCGCGGGCAGCACGCCCCCGATCCGCCGGAACCCCCGGCCGGTCAGGCCGTAGGCCCGAAGCGTCACGTCGGTCCGCCCAGACAGGGCCGAGATCAGCCCGTCGACGAAGACCCCTACGCCCGTCCGGGCACCGAGCAGCGGGGTGACGTCGATGCCCACCACGGGGCTCACGCCGGGCACACGGCTTCAACCCAGCACCCGGCTTCAACCCAGCACCCAGCTTCAACCCAGCACCCAGCTTCAACCCAGCAGACGGTGGCGGCACAGCACAGGGGCATGGACGCCAGACGGTACCGTGGCCTGGTGATCCTCGCACTGGCCGGCGGTGTCGGCGCGGCCCGCATGCTCCGGGGCCTGATCACCGTCGCCGGTGACGAGGCGATCATTGCGGTGGTCAACACCGCCGACGACACCGTCCTCCACGGCCTGCACATCAGCCCCGATCTCGACACGGTCACCTACACGCTGGCCGGTGCCATCAACCCCCAGACGGGGTGGGGCCTGGCTGGCGAGACGTGGCAGGCGCTCACCGAGCTGCGGGCCTACGACCGGGGCCGGTTGGCGTGGTTCGGGCTGGGCGACCGGGATCTCGGCACCCATCTGTACCGAACCGCCCGACTGTCCGAAGGTGCGTCGCTGAGCGAGGTGACCGCCGAGATCGCCGCCCGCTGGAACCTGCCGATCCGGGTGCTGCCCATGTCCGACCAACCGGTGGCCACACGGGTGGTGCTGGCCGCCACCGGCGACGAGATCGGCTTCCAGGAGTACTTCGTCGGCCATCACCACGACGTCGCCGTGTCGGGCATCCGCCTGGCTGGTGTCGACCACGCTGCGCCCGGGCCACACGTCCTCCCTTCCATCGACTCGGCCGACCGGATCGTGATCTGCCCGTCGAACCCGGTGTTGTCAATCGGCCCGGTGCTGGCCACACCCGGGATCGGTCAGGCCGTCGCCGCCCGCCGCCACGACGTCGTCGCCGTATCACCACTCATCGCCGGTCGGGCGCTCAAGGGGCCTGCCGATCGAATCATGGCCGAGCTCGGCCATGAGGCGACGGTTGCCGGTGTGGCGCGCATGTGGGCCCCCTACGCCTCGGTGCTGGTCGTCGACGCCGCCGATGCCGCTCTGGCCGACGCCGTCGAGGCCGAGGGGATGACCTGCGTGGTGACCCCCACGATCATGACCGGTCCGGCGGAGGCTGCGGCGCTGGCCCGAGCCGTGCTGGGCGCCCGGTCCCTGAGGACGGCGACGCCGCCGGCGGACTCGGCCCGATGGCGATGATGCAGCTCATCGGGATCCACGGGATCCCCGAGATCCACCCGGGCGACGACCTGGCTACGGTGATCGCCGAGCATGCTGCTGGCGTTGAGCCCGGCGATGTCGTGGTGGTCACCCAGAAGATCGTCTCCAAGGCCGAGGGACGGCTGGTGGCCATCGACCCCGACGACTCGGCGGCGGCGCAGCGCCGCCTGGTGGACCGAGAATCGGTGCGGATCCTGCGCCAGCGGGGCGAGCTGACCATGACCGAGACCCGTCACGGCTTCGTCTGCGCCAACGCCGGCATCGACCTGTCCAACGTCGAGCGGGGTCTCGCCGCACTGCTGCCGGTGGACGCCGACCGCTCGGCCCGCCGCATCCGCGACGGCCTCCGGGGACGTCTGGGGATCACCGTCGGGGTGATCGTGTCCGACACCTTCGGGAGGACGTGGCGACGGGGGGTCACCGACGTGGCCATCGGCTCCGCCGGGGTGGCAGCCGTGGTCGACCTGCGGGGCACCACCGACGCCCTGGGCCGGGAGCTGGCGGTGACCGAGGTGTGCGTGGCCGACGAGATCGCCGGGGCCGCAGAGCTGGTCATGGGCAAGGCGCTCGCCGTGCCGGTGGCCATCGTCCGTGGCGTCGATCCGTCCTGGTTGCGCGAATCGAGCGTCCACGACGAGATCGTCCGCCCGTACCACGAAGACCTCTTCCGCTGAGGGACCGGGTAGGTAGGCAGTATCGGCGCGGCCGCACAGGTGGTCTCGCCGCGGTCCCTGCGGAGCTCGAGTCACCGCCGGGCGGTGCGGACCCACTCGACGGTGGCAGCCACCCCTACCTCCAGGGAGGTCCACGGTGTCCAGCCCAGGTGGATGGCCGCCCGCCCGGGATTGAGGCTGCATCGGCTGACCTCGCCGGGCCGGACCGGGCCATGCACCGCGACGGCGTTCGCTCCCACCGACGCCGCCACCAGGGCGTGGAGGGACTCGACGCTGGTCTCCACCCCGGTGCCGATGTTCAACGTCAGCCCGCTCCCGCGCTCGGCGGCGCGGGCCAGGGCATCGATCACGTCGTCGATGTAGACGAAGTCGCGGGTCTGTGAGCCGTCGCCGTGAATCGTGGTGGAGCGGCCGGCGACCAGGTTCCCGGCGAAGATGGCCACAACCCCGCTGGCCGCCTCCGGCGACTGGCCGGGCCCGTAGACGCTGGCCAGGGCCAGGGCGGTGTACTCCAGATCGTGCAGCTCGCGGTAGGCGGCGAGGTAACCGGCCACACTGCTCTTGGCCACGCCGTGTGGCGATCGTGGCTGATGGCCGGCCGACTCCGCAACCGGCAGCTTGGCGGAGGCCCGTTCCCCGTAGATGGCCGATCCGGTGGTGGCGAACACCACCTTGCGGGCCCCGGCCCGGCGTGCCCCCTCGAGCACCCGCAGGGAGCCGAGGACGTTGACCTCGGCGTCGAGGATGGGTTCGCCCACCGAGATCGCCGCACACCCTCGGGCCGCCAGGTGGTAGACGACGTCGGGTTTGCGCCGGGCCATGATGTCGGCCGTGTCCGGCGACGTCACGTCCAGGCGCTGGAAGCTGAACTCGTGGTCGGGGTCACGGCGGGCGGCCGCCAGGTTGGCCAGGGAACCCGTCGAGAGGTTGTCGACCACATCGACGGCGTGGCCCCCGGCGAGCAGGCGGTCGACCAGGTTGGAACCGATGAAACCGGCCCCTCCGGTGACGAACGCCCTCACCGAGGCGGCTGGGTCGGGTCCCCGGGGTCCACTGCGGTGGCTACCACTGCGCCCTCGGCCAGGACCACATCGTCACCCAGGATCACGCCGGGTCCGACGGTGGCCCCGGCGCCGATGGTGCCCCGATAGCCGATCACCGAGTCGGTGACGGTGGCACCGGAGCCGACCCGGACGCCGTCCAGGAGCACCGAGGCGGTGACGGTCGCCCCCTCGGTGACGACCGAGCCCGTCCCGATCACGCTGTTGTCGATCCGGGCGCCGTCAGACACCGAGGCACCCGGGTGGACCCCACCGCGATCCCCACGGCGACGGGCCCAAGACAGGTTGGCCCGACGGTAGGTCTCCGACGTCCCTGCGTCGATCCACGATGCGTCGGAGGCCATGGCGTAGAGGCTGCCGCGCTCGACCAGGGCCGGGAAGATCTCCCGCTCGATCGATGTCCTGCGGTCAGGGGCGATCAGGTCCACGACGGTCGGTTCGAGCACGTAGGTCCCGGCGTTGATCAGGTTGGTCGGTGCCTGGCCCGGGGGCGGCTTCTCGATGAAGGCGGTGACCCGGTCGGCCCCGTCGGTGGACACCACCCCGAACGCCGAGGGGTCGTCGACGGGGGTCAGGGCGATGGTCGCCTCGGCGCCCCGGGTCCGGTGGAGCTTGATCAGGGCGGCGACATTGAGGTCGGTGAGCACGTCGCCATTGACCACCAGGAACGCCTCCGTGATCTCCGCGTGGCGAGCGGCGAAGGCGATGGCCCCGGCGGTGTCGAGGGGCTCGGGCTCCACCGCATAGTGCAGGCGGACCCCGGCGCAGGTGCCGCCGGGGTAGGCGGACAGGAAGGCGTCCGGCCGGTAGCCGAGCGACAGCACCACGTCGCCGATGCCGTAGGCGTCGAGGTGGGCCAGGACCCGCTCCAGCATGGGCCGGCCACCCACCGGCAACATCTGCTTGGGCGTGGTCAAGGTCAGGGGTCGTAGGCGCGTCCCCTTCCCACCGACGAGGACGACCGCCCTCACGGGGTGCTCGACGGTGGCGACGCCGGAGCGGTGGTTGCCGGAGCGGTGGTTGCC
>JALYZO010000029.1 GCA_030945745.1 Actinomycetota bacterium | reverse complement strand
GAAGTCCGCCGCCTCGTCGACGAGGCCTACAGCCGGGCCTGCACCGTCCTCGCCGCCTCCCGGCCCGCCCTCGACCTCGCCGTCGTGGCCCTGCTCGAACACGAAACCCTCACCGGCGCCGACCTCGGCGCCCTCACCGAAACGCCGCTGTCTCCCGACAGCGTCAGAGAGCTCCTGTGAGCCCGGCTCCGGCTCCACCACCACCAACTCCTATCGCAGCCTTCGGCCGCAACCAAAGGGTCTCGCGTGAGTGACGGCGGTCGCAGGATGGGGCGACCCTCAGCGGATGCTGCTATGAAAAAGTCGGTCAGCAGGGAACGACGAGGATCGACCGGCCAGACGCTGCAACGAGTGGGCTGATGTCTCCAGCGTCGCCGGTCAGGATGCGGTCGCCAGAGCCAGATGCGGCCACGACACTCGCGTCGACAGCGTCCTTCGCACCGGCACGGCCCAGTAGCACGCCTGCTTCCCTGCCGAGGTGGTCATCGACGGCTTTGACGTCAACGGACTTGAGGAGACGGGCAAGGTTCGCCTGGCGGCCTGCGGGGTCTCGCCACACCTGCGTGATCACCACACCCGTGCTGCGCAGCTCCAGGCCTGCTTGTTGGGCCACGCAGAGTCGCGCCATCATCGCCCGATCTTCCCGTTCCACCGCGACGAATGCTCCGGCGTCGAGCACCAACGCACTCAAGCCGCAGGCTCGGTGGTTGCCGGCTTTGGCAGGGCAAGGTCGGCGGCAGCCTTGGTCAGCTCGGCGGCGGTGAGGGGTCCGTGCTCGGCTTCCCAGCCATCGAGGAAATCGGCCAGAGCATCCGTTCGGAGCTTGGCCGCCGCTGCGTCCGCCAGCCACCGCGAGATGCCTGCGCCGCGTTCCCGCGCGGCAGCACGAACGGCGTCACCGAGGTCAGGGTCGAATGAGACGCTTAGCTTGTCGACCTTCATAGACTCATCCTACCGCGGTATGTCGGACCATGGTAGGAACGGACCAAGGCTGGTGCGGACCGCGACCCGACGACCTTTGAAATGCGGAACACAAGCATCTCAGTCCGGGGAAGGGCAGGTTCACTGGAGATGGGTGCGCTCACCCTCGGGTCCCACGACAAGGATGAAGTCGGCCGCCCTGTCGACGGCTCCGAACCAGTGCGGTGTCCAAGTCGTGAACTCGGCCGCCTGGCCGATGTCGAGGATGTAGTTGTCCTCGCCGAGGAGAAGGCAAAGACGGCCGTCGAGCACGTAGAGCCAGTCGTGGCCTCCGTCCACCCGCATTTGCGTGGGGTGGGGGGGGGTCGGCGTGTGGCGGCGACGTGAACCTTGTAGACGTGGAGCCCGCCGCCGTGCCCGCGACGAGTCAGCGGCCGGAGCGTGAGTCCGTCGTGGTGTCGTGGCCGGACGCGGACACGAGGATCGGGCCGGGGTGTCGGACCGGAGGAGCTCATCCGCGCTCACGCCGAGCGCGTCGGCGAGGGCGGGGATGTGTTCGATGTGCGGCACAATCGGGCCATGGACCACTTACGGGACTATGGGAGGGATCGTCGCGCTGCTCGGCTACGAGGGACGACCGCCGGCCGACCTCTACGCAGCAGCTCGCAGGGATCTGGACGCATACCCCGCCGTCGAGGTCAGCAAGATGAGGTGGTCTCGGGTTCCCGCAACGAGGGCCAGATCGAGCTTCGCCTGGGCGACGGTTCACGACATCGTGCCCGGCGGGTGCTGCTCGCTACCGGCATGGACTACACGCAGCCAGCTCTCGCAGGCGTCGAGGGGAGGTGGGGTCGGTCGGTGTTTCATGGCCCTTCTGTCATGGCTGGGAGATGCGGGATCGGAACCTCGGGGTGCTCGACTCGGGCGCAAGCCGGTGTGCGTCATGCGCTGCTGCTTTGCGAGTGGAGCGAGTCGATCACGGTGTACTCGAACGGTCCCGCCGATGTCGTCGAAGCGGACGTCGAGCGTCTTCAAGGCGCTGGTGTCATCCTGGACGAGCGGGAAGTTGTCGAGTGCGCGGCCCGAGCGGATCGATGACGGCGGTGGGATTCGCTGACAGCGCCGAACGGATCTGCGGGGGGACGAGCGTGCCGGGCTTGCACGCCGCCGGCGACACTACGGCCATGCCGTCGGTGGCCAACGCCATCGCCTCGGGATCAGTCGCCGCTGCGATGATCGTGCACGACCTCGTGGCAGAGGCCCGCGGTCTCTCGAGGGCCGCGTGACGGACGGCCATCACGACTGCGCAGCGACCTTCTGGGACACCCACTACACCCGGCACGCCGGCGTGTGGAGCGGCGAACCAAACGCAGTCCTCGTCGCCGAGACGAGCAATCTCCCGTCCGGCGTTGCGCTGGACCTCGGCTGCGGCGAGGGCGCCGACGCAGTGTGGCTCGCACAGCACGGCTGGCACGTCACCGGTGTCGACATCTCCGAAGTCGCACTGAGCCGGGCCGCAAATCTCGCCGAGGCCGAAGCGGTCGAGGGCCAGATCACCTGGGAGCGACACGACCTCAGCGAGACGTTCCCCGCTGGGTCCTTCGACCTCGTCATCGCCCACTACCTGCACTCGCCGCTGCCGACACGTCGAGCGCTCGCCCTGCAACAAGCAGCACGTGCTGTCGCTATGGGCGGCGCGCTCCTCGTGGTCGGCCACGCCTCCGTGGCTCCGTGGTCGTGGGACCCCAACACTGAGCTGCCCACGGCCAGCGAGGTTCTCGTCGAGGTCGGCCTGGGGAGGGATCCGGCCTGGCACACTGTGGTCTGCGAGGACCGCCCCCGACAGGCCACCGGGCCCAACGGGGAGGTCGCTACCATCACCGACAGTGTGCTGCGCCTAGCCCGAACTCAATGAACGGCGGCCCACGCACGCTTCGTCGACGGAGACACCATGACCAGCAGTCCGACCCGACGCCCGAACAAGCGTCGGCGCGACACGCCACCGTCCAGGACCCGACCAGACGAGCGGGATGTCCTGGTCGGCTTCCTCGGCTATCTGCGCACCTCGGTTGCAGCCAAGGTCGACGGAGTGCCAGAACCAGAGGTCCGGGCTCCATGCGTTGGCCGGCGACGTTCCAAGCCGCCACCGCCGAGACTGTCGAAGGCATCTTGGCCGCCTGCAGCGGCGCTATTGAAAAGGCAAATCGACACATCGCCGGATGCTCCAACCTGAACGACCCCGCCAGACCGGCGGCAGGGAAGAACACACCCTTGTTGCGGTGGGCGTTGGTCCACATGATCGAAGAAACGGGACGCCACGCCGGCCACGCAGACGGTCCGCTCGATGCGCTCCGCGGACTGGCCGCAGTCACTGCATACCAAGGTGGTTCCGTTCCACCCCGACCAAATCCCCTCGACCACTGCTTCCCCTCCCTTCTGCCGAAGCCACTCATCAAGAACGTGCCGGTCTGACGCTCATGTGAGCCCGCCCTCCGGGCTGGCCTTCCCCGATGGGAGGACCAGCCTCCGGAGCGGACGTTCCGGTCGTTGCGGAGGAGACCGGGCCACACGGGCCTGCTCTCCAGCCACCCCTGTTGAGGTGAGCGTGCAGGGATCCTGGCTCGGCGGGCACGATGGCGATGGAGGCACGGGTGGTCGCCGAGCGGTGATGGTGACTGGCGGGACGGTGGGCGGACTGGCATCCCACGAGGCCATCACCGATGCGAATGCCTCCTCGAAGAGGTCCGGGTCGGCCAAGATCACCTCGACGAAGTGTCGTCTGACGGCGTCGAGATCGCTTGCCATCCGGTGCTGTTGAGACGGCGATCTTGCGGGGCTTGGCCTTCTCGGCGACCGGTATCGTCAAGCGCAGTACCCCGGCGCTGTACGAGGCGGCGATCTGGTCGGAGTCGAGGGTGTCGCTCAGGATCACCTGCCGGCTGAACATGCCCCGTGGCCGCTCGGCAGCCACCAGCTCGACGTCGGGTCCGGTCGGTGACTTGCGCTCGGCACGGACAGTCAACACGTTGCGCTCGACGTCAAGGTCGATGCTGTCAGACTCGATGCCGGGTAGGTCGAACTCGACGACGAACTCGTAACCGGCTTGCCAGGCGTCCATCGGCATCGCCGCAGGACGGGCCACTGTCCCGAAGACCTGCTCGGCAAGACGATCGAACTGACGGAACGGATCAGTGCGAACCAACATGGCGGCGCCCCCAGAACCTACGGCTGTACCAAGCCGGGCGGGCTGCTCGACCTGCCCGCAGCGACGGCGGTACTCGCCGCTACAGCGACGACGACCTCGGCTGGCTCCGGGAGATCAGCCCGACCACGCCGGTCATGACCGGTCCGCTATCTTCCGGTGCGCTCGCGGTGCTTGCACCCCGGCCAGCAGCAGGGCCGGCGCTGACCATTCTCCAGCTCCTCCTCGGTCCGGCGAATGCGGCGCGCTCGGGTCGTCTCCTGTTTGGCATCCTCGACCCAGCAGATGAACTCGTTACGGGCCAAGGGCGTGATGTCCTTCCAGGCATTAAGCGCCGTGGCGTTCGCGATCAGCGCCTCGCGTAGATCTACGGGGAGCTTATGCACCACCCCACCGGGCACCAGCTGGCTGCTCATTGGTCCACGGTACTGGGCCGCTGCCGGATGGCTAGATCGCGGCGGGTGGCAACCTGTGACCTGTTCGGTCTCAGAGCGCAGCTGTTGGTGCCCCGCACGGCGGACTCGAGAACCCGAGAACCCCGAACAACGAGGATCTGGCTTCATGCCAGGCGGGCGCCGGCCGGGGACAACCGCGGCGCTACGGCACGAAGGATCCCAGCGAGCTCGCCTCCCTGCACGGTCTCGTAGCTCATGAGGGCGCCGGCGAGTGTGTCGAGGGTGGCCCGATTGGCCTCGAGGATCTCCCGGGCTGCCCGCTCCTGGTCGTCGAGGACGCGGCGCACCTCGGCATCAAGATGCTCCAAGGTGGGCTGGGAGGCGTCCCCGGCAGCGAGGTAGTCGCGGCCCAAAAAGACCTCGCCCCGGTCTCGCAGCACCCGCACCCGGCCCAGACGTCGACTCATCCCGAAACGGCCCGCCATGTCTCTGGCCGTGCCCGTGGCCCGTTCCAGGTCCTGCTCAGAACCCGTCGAGGGATGACCGAAGACCATCTCCTCAGAGGCGATGCCGGCCATGGCCACGGCGATCTGCGCCTCCATGTCGGGCTGGGTCAGCACCACCTTGTCCTCGCCCAGCACCGCCAGGTGACCCACACCCCGGCCCCGGGCGACGACCGATACCTTCTCGACCGCTGACGCCTGACCCATCGCTGCCGCCACCACGGCGTGGCCGGCCTCGTGATAGGCGATCCGAGAAATCTCCTCGTCGGAGATGATCTGGACCCGCCGACGCGGCCCGCTCTGCACCCGCTCGACGGCCTCGTCGAGATGGTCACGGTCGATGGTCGTGGACCGGTCGCGCACGGCGAGGAGCGCCGACTCATTGACCACGCTGGCCAGGTCAGCTCCGGTGAAACCGGCGGTCCGAGCGGCGACGTGGCTCAGATCGGTCTCCGCTTCGGCCCACGGCTTCGACCGGGCGTGCAACAACAGGATGGCCAGCCGGCCATCACGATCCGGCCGTTCCACCGTGACGTGACGATCGAACCGCCCCGCCCGCAGCAGCGCCGGGTCCAAGATGTCAGGTCGGTTGGTGGCCGCCATGACCACCACCCCGTCCGCCGGGGAGAACCCGTCGAGTTGCACCAACATCTCGTTCAGCGTCTGTTCCCGCTCATCATGGCCCTGGCCGACCCCCGCCCCGCGCTGGCGGGCCACTGCATCAAGCTCATCGATGAAGATGATCGACGGCGCCCCAGCCCGAGCCTGGGCGAACAGGTCACGCACCCGCGCCGCGCCGATCCCGACCAGAGACTCGACGAACTCCGACCCTGAGATCGCAAAGAACTCGGCCTCAGCCTGGCCGGCCACCGCCCGAGCCAACAACGTCTTGCCGCACCCCGGCGGGCCCATCAACAACACACCCTTCGGAGGCAGGGCACCCATCGCGGCGAACCGAGAAGGATCGGCGAGATAGTCACACACCTCAGCCAACTCGGCAATCGCCTCGTCAGCCCCGGCCACATCCGCGAACGTCACCCGGCTCTGCTCGGAGGAAGGACGGTGCCGCTTGTCGCCCACCCGGCCGAAGGACAGCAGCTCGCTCGCACCCGAACTGTCCCTGCTCGACAACGCCAACAGCAACGTGAACAACACGGCCAACACGACCAACGGCAACAAGTACTGGGCCACGAAGCGAACCACACCCTGGACCGACTGAGGATCCACGCTCACTCGAGCCCCCGAGCCCACCAACTGGCTCAGCAACTGAGCGGTGGCGGCGTCGCTGCGAGGGTACGCGGTCCAGAACTGCCGGGGCGCTCCCCCGCCCGCCTTGGGCGCCACCGTGCCAACAATCCGAGAGTCCTGATCCAACAGACGTGCCGAGAGGATCCGGTCCGCCACTCCCGCGCAGGACCCGGCTACGGCGCCCGGCGGCGCCGCAGCGCCAGACGGCTGCGCCGCGCAAACCGCTTCCCTGCTCAACTGGCTCAAGCTCAACGCCTCACCAGGCGAGCTGGGGCTCAACCAGAACAGCGCGCCCGCATAGGCCGCCAACAACACCACAAGAGCCTTCACCAGCAACGCCGGACCCGACCAACCCAACAGCAGATGCCAGCCCCGCTCTCCCCCCGTCCTCTCCCGTCTGCCGGCGACCTTCGCCGCCACCGACTCTCGGCCCTTCGACTTGGTGGCGCTCTCCGACCTGGTGTCTGCCATCAGCGATCACGTCTCCTTGAAGGCGCCGCTGCCGGGGCGGGACGCGCGGCTGCAACCAACGGCGGGACCAGAACATAGGTGTGCACTTCACGAGGCGTGGTCACCGAAACATCCCCCCTCCGCCGTCAGCACTGTAACATCATGCGATCACCGAACTCCCCTCACCGGCCGGATCGCCGACAGTCCGGGCAGGGGTTCGCCCTGACCGGGCGGTTTGACCACCGTGGCCAGATCGAGGTAGGCGCTGAAGCCCTCGGCTGCCAACTGGTCGAGGAGCCGGCTGTGGTTTCGGATCCTCCTCACGATGCGGACATCGGCGTCCTCAGCGATCAGTCGTCGCTGCCAGGCGACGACCACGCCGGGATCGGAGCCACCGTCGTGGAGGACGGCCAAGCGACGCCGGCCCGGTGCCATGCGCCCTTCGTCGACCAGGTCGACGATCCGTTCGAACCCGATCGAGAACCCGCAGCCCGCCACGTCACGACCGGCGAAGCGACCGATCATCCCGTCATAGCGGCCCCCACCACCGACCGAGGCGGACAGCGACGGGTGCGACAGCTCGAAGATCGGCCCGGTGTAGTAGCCCATGCCCCGGACCAGGGTGGGGTCGGCCACCAGGTTGACCTCGGGGGCGGCCACCGCGACCCCCACCTTGATGTCCCGCAGGTCGCCGGCCGCCTCCGAGGCGCTCGGGGGAAGCGCAGCGAGGGTGGCGTCGAACACGCCGGCCCCGCCTCCGCCGGCGGCGGCCACCGTCGCTTCGAGCACGGCGACGAGCCGGTCGGGCAGGCCTGCGCCGGCGGCGGCCAGCTCGGCACCAACGCCATCGATGCCGATCTTGTCCAGCTTGTCGATGATCACCAGGGCCCCGGCCCGAGCCGCCGGCTCGTACCCGCAGTCATCGAGAAGCCCGAGCAGCACGCGGCGGTCGTTGATCCTGACCGAGGTCCCCTCGATGCCGAGGCCGTCGATGGCCGCCGCAGTGGCGGTGATCAGCTCGATCTCCGCAAGGTTGGATGGCTCGCCGAGCACGTCGATGTCGCACTGGGTGAACTGGCGGTACCGCCCCTTTTGCGGACGCTCGGCCCGCCACACGGGAGCGATCTGGATCGAGCGGAACACGTCGGGGAGCTCGGCCCGGTGGGTGGCGTAGAACCGGGCGAGGGGCACGGTGAGGTCGAAGCGCAGACCCAGGTCGACGGCCTCGCCCGGCTCGACCGCCACGTCAGGAGCGAGGCCGCGCTTGAGGACCTTGTAGATGAGCTTCTCGTTGTCGCCGCCCTGTCCCGACTCCAGGCGGCGGAGATCCTCTGCCACGGGCGTCTCGATCTCCCTGTAACCAAAGGCCGCGAACGACGTCCTGATCGACGACAGGACCCCCTCACGCCGGGCCTTGTCTTCTGGCAGGAAGTCGCGCATGCCGCGCGGTGGCTGGACTTCGGAGGGCACCGGCGGGGGGCGCCTACGCGCCCCGCCCGGGGAGGACCCGATAGGCGTCGTAGATGCTGTCGAGGCGCTTGAGGGCACCGAGGAGCGACTCCAGATGGGCGGGGTCGGCCAGCTCGAACTCGAAGCGCATCCGGCTGACCCGGTCCGCCCCGGTCAGGGTCTCGCTGCGCAGGATGTTCAGATGGTGCTCGGCGATGATCTTCCACACGTCGATTCCGAGGCGGCTGCGGTCGAGAGCCTTGAGCTCCACCGCGGCGGTGAAGCTGCCGAGGCTTTCGCGGTCCCATTCGACCTCGATCAGGCGGCCGACCTCCTCGGAGCTGAGGGCGCTGGCGTTGGCGCAGTCCGCTCGGTGCACGCTCACCCCGCGACCCCGGGTGACGAAGCCGATGATCTCGTCGCCCGGCACCGGGGTGCAGCATCGCGACAGGCGGACCATGACCTCGTCGAGGCCTTCGACGTGGACGCCGCTCCCCCCTCCGGTGACCCGCCGGGGCTGGCGGGCGGTGGTCGGTAGCTGCTCCTCGTGCTCGCCGCCGCGCAGCTCCCTGGCCAGGCGCTGGGCGACGGAGCGGGCGGAGACATGCCCTTCGCCGACGGCAGCGTGGAGCGCGTCGAGGTCGGTGTAATTGAGCGACTCGACGACGCTCGCCATGAGCGGCGACCCGTTGAGCTTCTGGAGGGGCAGGCCCTCCCGGCGGATGGCCTTGGCCAGGTCGTCGCGGCCAGACTCGATGGCGTCCTCGCGGCGTTCCCGTGAGAACCACTGGCGGATCTTGCTGCGGGCCCGGGGTGTGACGGCGATCTTGAGCCAGTCCCGGCTGGGCCCGGCGGCGGGCACCTTGGAGGTGAAGATCTCCACGCTGTCGCCCGACTCCAGCTCGGAGTCGAGGGGCACGAGGCGCCCGTTGACCCGGGCACCGATGCAGCGGTGCCCGACCTCGGTGTGGATGGCGTAGGCGAAGTCGACCGGTGTGGCATGGCGGGGAAGGGTGGTCACGTCCCCCTTGGGGGTGAACACGAACACCTCGTCGGTGTCGAGGTCGAGCTTGAGCGAGTCGAGGAACTCGGCCGGGTCCGAGCTCTCCACCGACCAGTCGACGATCCGCTGCAGCCAGGCCACGTCGGCGGCCGACGCCCTCTCCTTGTAGCCCCAGTGGGCGGCTATGCCCCGTTCCGCTCGGTTGTGCATCTCCCAGGTGCGGATCTGGGCCTCCAGCGGCTTGCCCTGAGGTCCGACGACGGTGGTGTGCAGGGACTGGTAGAGGTTGAACTTTGGGGTGTTGACGTAGTCCTTGAACCGTCCCTGGACCGGGGCCCACGCCCCGTGGATGGCCCCCAACGCAGCCCAGCAGTCCTTGACGGACTCAACCAGGACCCGCACGCCGACCAGGTCATAGATCTCGTCGAACTCCTTGCCCTTGACCACCATCTTCTCGTAGATGGAGTACAGGTGCTTGGGTCGCCCGGTGACCTGGGCGTCGATGCGAGCCGCCTCCAGCCGGTCGTTGACCTGATCGATCACCTGGGCCAGGTAGATCTCCCTCTCCGGTGCCCGGGTGGCGACCATCTGCTCGATCTCGGCGTAGCGGCGGGGATGCATGGCCGCGAACGCCAGGTCCTCCAGCTGCCAGCGGATGTCCTGGATGCCGAAGCGGTGGGCCAGAGGCGCATAGATGTCGAGGGTCTCGTGCGCCGTGCGCTTCTGCTTCCACTCGGGCATGGCGGCGATGGTCCGCATGTTGTGGAGGCGATCGGCCAGCTTGATGAGCAGGACGCGGGGGTCCTTGGCCATGGCCACCAGCATCTTGCGCATGCTGGCGGCCTGCTGGGCCTCCTTGGAGTCGAAGCTGATCCGGTCCAGCTTGGTCACCCCGTCGACGATCGCTGCCACCGCGGGGCCGAATTCGGCGTGGATGTCCTCGACGCTCAGGCGGGTGTCCTCCACGGCGTCATGGAGCAGGGCCCCGGCCACGGTGACATCGTCGAGCCCCAGGCCGGCCAGGATGGTGGCCACCGCCAGGGGATGGGTGATGTAGGCCTCGCCGGAGCGGCGCAGCTGGCCTTCGTGCGCCCGGTCGGCGGCCTCGTAGGCCCGGACGAACAGGCTGACATCGCTCTTGGGGTGCCGGGCCCGGTAGGCGTCGAGGAGCGGTGTCAGGGCGTCGGCGGTCTGGACCTGGCGACGCCAGGGCAGGACGCGCTCCACCGTGGCCACGGCCCGACCACGGTTGACCCCTTCCACCCGGTTCATCGTCAGCCTTTCGTCATGGGTAGGTGAGCAAAGAAACCACGTCCAGACCCCCCAGCTTGGCGCGTCCGGCGAGGAACTCGAGCTCGATCACGCATCCGAAGCCCACCGTCGTCGCTCCCAGGACCTCGACGAGGCGCAATCCGGCACTGGCCGTGCCCCCGGTGGCCAACACGTCGTCGATGACCAGGACCCGCTCGCCTACCGCCAGGGCGTCGCGGTGGATCTCCAAGGTGTCGCTTCCGTACTCCAGGTCGTAGGTGTCGACAATGACCTCCCAGGGCAGCTTCCCGGGCTTGCGCACGGGGACGAAGCCGGCACCGAGGCGCATGGCCACCGGGGCGGCCAGGATGAACCCGCGGGCCTCGATGCCGACGACCTTGTCGACCGCCCCGTCTGCGAACGGCTCGGCCAGGGCCGCAACGCACAGCTCGAGACCCAGAGGATCGGCCAGCAGGGGGGTGATGTCCTTGTAGACCACCCCCGGCTTGGGGAAGTCAGGGATGTCTCGGATCCGCTCGGCCAGCCACCCCGCGTCGGTTCCGATCATCGCCCCACGCTATCGGTCCGCCGCAAGACGACCGCTTTGACACGGACTCGGTCACCATCTGTCCGTTCACGACCGACCCAGCACGGGGCCCCGCTCTTCCGTCTGGAGATCGAGCCCTCCCGGCAGCACGGGCTTCGCCGCCGTCTCCCGGCTCATGGTTGACAAGATCACCACGGTGCCCGTACGAAGCTCGGGGAAGCGCTCGGCGTTCTTGAAGATGCCGACGTGGTACGCGTCAACCGTGCAATCGCCGTTGCGCTTCGACGTCGCTCCTCCGCTGCTGAAGGTCTATACGAGGGCGGGTTGGGGTGGCACGGCGGAACGTCTTCAGCTGAGGTGTCCAACACTTCGGGGCGAGGCGTCTGCCATGAACTGCTTTGATTCGTCGATCGCTCGGGAGAGCATGGTCACACCCTCTTCGCTGCGTTCAGCCGCAGCCCGGAGCCGGTCGATGTCTGCGGCCACGATGCGCACAGCGAAGGTGGACTTCGGTTCGGCGTCGTCGCGGCGCACCGTTACCCTTTCGAAAAGCAGGGTCCCTTCAGGCTCAGCGCCGTCGCTTCTTGCGCGGCCTGGGCGGTGGCCGGTTGCTGCGAGGGGGCACGGCTCTGCTCGGTTCGGGCGCCGCAGCGCCGTCGGCCCCCTTGCGGTCGGCCCCACCACGGCCGGCACCGCTACGGTCCGCACCGTCGTAGTCGTCCAGCGGAGCGACAGGTCGGACCCGACGCTTGATCCCGCCGTTGGCCACACCCGCCGGATCGTCACCGGCGCGACTGAAGCGCTCAACAAGTTCCCGCCTGGTTGACGGGACCGCGGGGCGCCGCGGCCCACTTCCGGTGCCCCCGCCGAGCTGCCCGGCAGCGGCCGCCGCCGCCGGTGTCATGGGACCCGTCGCGTTGCGCTTGGTCAGCCGGGATCGGATCTGGGCGTAGCGGGGCTCGCGCTCCTTGAGCAGGGCCACCAGCGGCGAGGCGATGAAGATCGACGAGTACGCCCCGGTGGTCAGGCCGACGAACAGGGCCAGGCCGAAGTCCTGCAGGGCCGAGGCTCCGAGTACGCCGGCGCCGATGACCAGAATGGACAGGATGGGGATGATGGCCACGAACGACGTGTTGAGCGACCGGGCCAGGACCTGGTTCATGGACAGGTTGACCGTGTCGGTGTAGGTGACCCGCCCCGTCGACGCCAGGCCGCGCGTGTTCTCCTGCACCTTGTCGAACACGACGATGGTGTCGTAGAGCGAGTAGCCGAGGATGGTGAGGAAGGCGATCACCGTGTCCGGGCTCACCTGGAAGCCCGAGAGGGAGTAGATCCCCACCGTCACCAAGATGTCGTGGATCAGGGCGACCAGGGCGGCGAGGGCCATCTTGGCCTCGAAGCGCAGCCAGATGTAGGCGGAGACGACCACCAGGAAGATGATCACCGCCCGGACGGCCTTGTCGGTGATGTCCGACCCCCACGACGGCCCGATGTCGTTGATCTGCACCTCGTTGGTGGACACGTGACCGAGCTTGGCCAGCGCGGTGGTGACCTTCGCCACCTCGACGCTGTTGGCCGTCTCCTTGGCCGGCGCCTCCACCTTGATGATGCGCTTGTTGGACTGGCGGTCGACCAGGTTCTGGATGCTCGCCTGGTTGAGCGAGGAGCCGATGGCGCCGATGGTGCTGCGGACGTCACCGACCGACGCCTTGGTCGGCACCTCCCAGACCGTGCCCCCCTTGAAGTCGATGGAGAAGTTGAGGCCCCGAACCCCCAGCGAGATGAAGCCGATCACGATCACCAGCCCGGAGATGGCAAACCATCGGCGCCACCGGCCGGCGAAGTCGAACGACGTCTCGCCCCGGAAGAGCCGGGAGAAGACGTTGGGCCGCTCCGTCACGCCACACCCCCGGCGGCGCTGGCTCCCAGGCCCCGGGCCACGCCCAGGATGCGGTTGTCGGTAAAGGCCCGGCGGCGGCCGACAAGGATGACCATGGGCCGGATGAACAGGTAGGCGGTGGCCACGTCGAGCAGTGTCGACAGGCCGAGGGTGAACGCGAAGCCCTTCACGTCTCCCACCGTCAGCACGTAGAGGATGAGCGCGGCCAGGAACGAGACGAAGTCGGCGGTGAGCACCGTGCGGAACGCCCGGGCGAAGCTGCGCTCCGTGGACTGACGGATGGACCTCCCCCCTCGAACCTCATCCTTGAGGCGTTCGAAGTAGACGACGTAGGAATCCACGGTGATGCCGATCGACACGATGATCCCGGTCACCCCCGAGAGGGTCAGGGCCAGGCTGGACGTCTGGGACAGCTCGGTGATTATGGAGTACAGCAGGGCACCCCCGACGCCCAGGCCGATCAGCACCACCAGGCCCAGGGCCCGGTAGTACAGGACCATGTAGAGCATCACCAACACGATGCCGCCCGCCCCGGCCAGCAGGCCGGCCTTGAGCGAGTCCGAGCCGATGCTGGCCGACACGGTCTGGACCGACTGGGGCGTGAAGCGGACCGGCAGCGACCCGTACCGCAGCTCGAGCGCCAGGTTCGACGCCTGCTTGGGGGTGAAGGATCCAGAGATCTGCGCCCGCCCGTTGAAGCTGGACTGGTTGATGGTGGGAGCCGATTCGAGGACACCGTCGAGCTCGATGGCTTCCTGGCTGCGGGGGTCGGTGCCGCTGGAGCCGCTGGCGGACTTGATGAACTGGTTGCGGACGGCGGCCATCTTGTCGAAGGCCGCGGAGCCAGCCGAGTTGAACGCCAGGTCGACGACGTACTGGCCGCTGTTCTGATCCTGGGAGACGCTTGCGTTGCTGACGCCCCGGCCGGTGAGGTCCGACGGCCCCAGGATGAACCGGGCGCTGTTCGAGTACCCCGACGTTGGTGACGCGGTGACGATGACCGTGGCCTTCGACGTGTCGCCGTCGGCGGTGGTGGTCGGTAGCTGGGCGGCATTGCTGGCGCTGCAGGCGGCCTGGGAGGGAGCGGCGTTGAGCGGGACGGGCGTGGGGGGAGCCGCTGCCTGGCCGGCCGGAGCGGGGGTCGGTGCGGCCTGTCCGCCAGGTCGGACCGCCGATGCCACCCGCTCGTTGAGGTGCACGTCACCGGGCACGATGGCTCCCTGCCGCGGGGTGCTCGACGGCGGGGTGCTCGACGGCGGGGTGCTAGACGGCGGGGTGCTCGGCGGCGGGGTGCTCGACGGCGGAGTGCTAGACGGTGGGGTGCTCGGCGGCGGGTTGCCGGGAGGCGTCGTGGCCGGGGTGGTCGGAGCCTTGGGCGCCGAGAATGCGGGGATGGCGCAGTACACGGGCCGGAAGTACAGGGTGGCCGTCGTCCCCAGGACCTTCAGCGCGGCCTGGGAGTTCTTGATCCCGGGAAGGCTGACGACCACGTCCTTGCCCTGGCGCTGGATGTTGGAGTTGGCCACGCCCAGACCGTCGACCCGGCGCTGGATGATGGACACGGCCTGGGTCAAGGTGGCGTCGTCCACGGTCCCCTGCGGTTGCAGCACGACCGACACCCCACCCTTGAGGTCGAGGCCGAGGAGCGGGGTGTGGCCGGCGGCGATTGTGCCGCCCAGGGCCACGATGGCGACGCCGATGATCCCGACCAGGGACCACACCATGTTGCGCCGCACGTTCAGTGACCCCCCGAGCCGAGGCCTCCCGAGCCGGTACCGGTCTCGCCGTCAGGACCCCGATGGCCATCGCCGCCTTGGCGACCGTGTTCGCCGTGGCCGGCGTCGTCGCCCTTCTCATGCTCGTGGCTGCCGGGGTCTTCGCCGTGCGCCGAGGGGCGGCTGCTGTCGTCGTGTTCGGGCTCCTCGTCCCAGGGATCAGGGGGCAGGTCGCCGTCGGCGTCGTCCACCGGGGTGGGCTCACCGGCCGATGCCGGACGGGGGTTGATGGCCCGCTTGACGAAGGTCATGACGATCCCGTCGGCCACCTCCACGTCGAAGGTGGTGTCGGTGATGCCGACGATCGTGCCCATGATGCCGCCCACAGACATGACCTCGGATCCGATCTCGAGGGTCGAGACCTGGGCCTTCTGCTGCTTCATGCGGGCCTGGCGAGGGCGGATGATCAAGAAGTACCCGACGGCCACGATGAGCACCAGGAAGACGATGGTGAACAGGCTGCTCCCGCTGCTCTTCGCCTTGCCGGGGGCGGTGGTCGTCGTGGCCTGGAGCAGCAGAGGGTGGAGGAGGAAGGTCATGGGCAGGTTGCGGCCGCTCCCGAGGGAACGGACCGGGTGACTGTACCAAGGCCCGGAGCCCTCTGGGGTGGCGTGCGCCAGGAACCTCCCCCCGCACGGGGCGAGACGAGCGCACCCTCAGGCCGGCCGGGACGTGGCCCACTGCGCGGCCACGGCGCCACGGAGCTGGTCCAAGGTGCCGGCCCGGACGGCTTGGGCGGTGTCACCCATGAGGGTCTGCAGCCAGGTGATGTTGTGGATGCTGAGCAGGCGCCCGGCGGTCGGCTCCCCCACCACCAGCAGGTGGCGAAGGTAGCCGCGGCTGTAGCGGGCACAGACCCGGCACCCGCAGCCGGGGTCCAGCGCGCCGTCCTCGCTGGCCCGCCCGGCAGCTCGCACCGACAGCCGACCGGTGCTGGTCAGGGCGGTGCCGTGACGAGCGAGGCGGGTGGGCAGGACGCAGTCGAACAGGTCGACGCCGAGGGCCACCGCCTCCACCATCGACACCGGATCACCGACGCCCATGAGGTAGCGCGCCCGATCCGCCGGGATGCCGGCGGTGACAACGGCGAGGGCCGCCAGCATCTGGTCGAGGGGCTCGCCGACCGAAAGCCCACCGATGCCGTAGCCGTCGAAGTCGAGGGCCACGGTCCGCTCCGCGCTCTGCGCCCGAAGATCCACCGATACCCCGCCCTGGACGATCCCGAAGAGGGCCTGGTCGCTGCGGCGGTGGCAGCGACGGGCACGGGCCGCCCATGCCAGGGTGCGCTCGGCGGCCGAGCGGATCACGTGATCGGGGGCCGGAAGGCCCGGGCAGATGTCGAGGGCCATCTGGATGTCCGCCCCCAGGTCCTCCTGGATGGCCACGGCGTCCTCGGGGGTGAGCCGGTGCCGGGATCCGTCGTAGGTGGAACGGAAGTTCACTCCGTCGTCGTCCACCGAGGCGCCGAGCGAGAAGACCTGGAAGCCGCCCGAGTCGGTGAGCAGGTGCCCGTCGTAGCCCAAGAAGCGGTGCAGCCCGCCCAGGGCGGCGATGGTCTTGGCACCGGGGCGCAGCATCAGGTGGTAGGTGTTGGCCAGCACGGCCCCGGGAGCCAGTGCATCGAGGTCGTCGGTGTCGAGCAGGCGCACCGCTCCCCGGGTGCCCACCGGCATGAAGCAGGGGGTGGCAATGACCCCGCGGGGTGTGGTGATCGTCCCCGTCCGGGCCGACCCGTGCGTCGCCCTGGCCCGGAACACCGCCGGGGTCACCGACGCCCGATCAGCATGGCGTCGCCGAACGACAAGAACCGGTAGCCCTGGTCCAGGGCGCAGGCGTAGAGGTCCCGCCACCGGGGACCGTAGAACGCTTCTAGCAGGACGAGCAGCGACGAGCGCGGCTGGTGGAAGTTGGTGAGCAGGACGTCGACCACCGCGAAGGTGTGCTCGCCGTGGATGTACAGGTCGCTGCGGCCCTCCAAGTCGCCGGTGACCGCTGCGGTCTCCAGGGCGCGAACGGTGGTGGTGCCGATGGCGATGACCCGCCGGGCGGCGAGGCACGCCTCCATGGTCGCCGCCTCCACCCCGTAGCGCTCGGCGTGCATCACGTGCGCTTCCACCGTGGCGCCGCTCAGCGGTCGGAAGGTCCCCAGCCCGACGGCCAGGTCGACCCTCTCCACGGTGGACCCCTGCTCCCGGCACCGCTCCAGCACGTCGCTGGTCAGGTGCAGGCCGGCGGTCGGCGCGGCCACCGAGCCGGGGCGCTCCGCATACACGGTCTGGTAGCGCTCGGGGTCGGCCAGGGGTTCGTGGATGTAGGGGGGCAGGGCCAGCTCGCCGATGGCGCCGACGGTGTCGTCGGCCAGGAGGCGCACCTGCCGGCGGCCGTCGCCCATATCGGCGCCGACCTCCACCACGGCCGCACCGCCGTCCGGGGCGCTCAACAGGGTCCCGGGGGGCAGGCGCCGGCCGGGACGGACCAGGGCCACCCAGACGTCCGCACCACTGCTCGGATCGGCTTCGACCAGCAGCACCTCGGCGGTGCCCCCGGTCTGCTTGCGCAGCCGGAGCCGGGCGGGCAGGACCCGGGACGTGTTGACGACGATGACGTCCCCCGGGCCGACCAGCTCCGGGAGGTCCGCCACGTGGCGGTGCTGCGGGGCGGCGGAGGGGTCGACGGCCACCAGCATCCGGGCTGCGTCGCGAGGCTCGATCGGCTGCTGGGCGATGGACTCGTCGGGCAGGTCGTAGTCGGGGATCGCCGTCACGGGCGGTCGAAGAGCTCCGGGGGCGGGTCGGCGGGGCGCGGCGAGTCGGCCGGCTGGTCCAGCCCCAGGTGACGCCAGGCCGCGGGGGTGGCGACGCGTCCGCGGGGGGTTCGCATGAGCAGGCCCAGCTGCAGCAGGTACGGCTCGTACACGTCCTCGACGGTATCGGTCTCCTCGGCCACGCTCACCGCCAGGGTGGACAGCCCGACGGGGCCGCCACTGAAGCGGACGCACACGGCGTGGAGGATGGCCCGGTCCACCTTGTCCAGGCCCAGGTCGTCGACCCCGAACAGCGTGAGGCCGGCCCGGGCCGTCTCCAGGGTGACGCGCCCGTCGCCTCGCACCTCGGCGAAGTCCCGGACCCGTTTGAGCAGCCGGTTGGCGATGCGCGGCGTGCCCCGGGCCCGGCGGGCGATCTCGCCGGCGCCGACCGGTTCGACGGCCACGCCCAGGATGGTCGCCGAGCGGCGGATGATGGCGTCCAGATCGTCGGGGGCGTAGTAGTCCAATCGGGCCACGAAGCCGAACCGGTCTCGCAGCGGGCCGGTCATCAGACCCGTCCGGGTGGTGGCCCCCACCAGCGTGAAGTGGGGCAGGTCCAGGCGGATCGACCGGGCGGACGGCCCTTTGCCGAGGACGATGTCGAGCTGGAAGTCCTCCATGGCCGGGTAGAGGATCTCCTCGACCGCCCGACCCAGGCGGTGGATCTCATCGACGAAGAGCACGTCGCCTTCCGCCAGATTGGTCAGGATGGCGGCCAGGTCACCGGCGCGCACCAGGGCCGGGCCCGACGTCACCCGGAAGGCGGCGCCCATCTCGTGGGCCACGATCCCCGCCAGGGACGTCTTGCCCAGGCCGGGAGGACCGGCGAAGAGGAGGTGATCGGCGGCCTGGCCCCGCCGCCGAGCCGCCTCGAGCACGATGTCGAGGTGCTCGCGCAGCTGGGGCTGGCCGATGAACTCGCCGAGGCGGGCGGGGCGCAGCGAGGACTCCTCGACGGCCTCGGCCGGATCGGCGATCGGGGCAACGACCCGCTCGATGCCCTCACTCCTCATGGCCCGGCCCTCGGAGGCGGGTCACCGCGATCCCGCCAGCTCTCGCAGCGCGGCCCGGATCAGGTCCTCCACCGTCCCCTCGGGCGGCAGGCGCTGCGCCGCGACCCGAATCTCCTCCGGTCCGTAGCCGAGGGCCTCGAGGGCGGCGCGCACCTCCCGGCGGCGGGCGGAGCCCTCGTCGGACGGGTGTCCGTTGTCACTCGCCCGGGGGGCCAGCATCGAGTCGTCATCGACCTCCAGGCGGGTCTTCAGCTCGATGACCAGCCGGGCCGCCGTCTTCTTGCCGATGCCGGGGACGAGCATCAAGGCGTCGAGGTCGTCGATGGCCACGGCGTGGCGCAGCGCCAGGGGCGAGTGGACCGACAGGAGCGCCAGGGCCACCGCCGGGCCCACCCCGTGGGCGCCGATGAGGACCTCGAAGCAGTTCCGCTCGTCGACGCTGGCGAAGCCGTAGAGGATGAGGGCGTCCTCACGGACATGGGTGTGTACATGGACATGCACGGTGGAGCCAACGGTGCCGATGGCAGCGGCCGTCGATGCCGGGGTCACCACCCGGTAGCCCACCGGCCCGGCCTCGATCAGCAGCTCGCCGCCGTGATCGCCCTTGGGGCGGCGTGCGGTCAGCACGCCGCGCAGGGACCCGATCACCGCGTCGCGCTCGCCGCAGCCTTGCGCAACCGCGCCCCGCTCAGGTGGCAGATGGCCAGCGCCAGAGCGTCCGCCCTGTCCGCCGGGCGCGGCACCTCGCTCAGGCCGAGGAGCACCTGCACCATGCGCTGCACCTGCTCCTTGGTCGCCGAGCCGTAGCCGACCACGGCCTGCTTGACCTCGTTGGGGCTGTACTGGACGACCTCGCAGCCGGCCTGGACGGCGGACGCCAGCGCCAGGCCGCTGGCCTGGCCGGTGGCCATCGCCGTGCGGGCGTTGGTCTGGAACAGCACCCGCTCGACGACGACGACCTGGGGGCGCAGATCAGCCAGAAGGCTGTGGAGATCGTCGAGCAGCGTGGCCAGGCGCGCACCCAGGGGGTCAGCCGGGGAGGTGGTCAGGTGGCCGACGGCCACGGCCCGCAGGCCCCCACCAACGCTTCGCACCGCGCCGTAGCCGCAGCGGGTCAGGCCGGGATCGATCCCCAGGGCGAACATCCGTTCGAGGGTAGCATTCTCAGGCCTCGATGAGCTCGATGATGGCATCGGGGATGTCGAAGTTCGCATACACGTTCTGGACGTCGTCGTAGTCCTCGAGCAGGTCGATGAGGCGGAGCACCTTCTTCGCGTCGGTCTCGTTGTCGAGAGGGACCAGATTGTCTGCGACCAAGGTCGCCTCCGCCGACTCGATGGGGAAACCCGCCTCCGCCAGAGCGGAGCGCACGGCTTCGACCTCGTTGGGCGGCGTGGTCACCAGCCAGGAGCTTCCCGCGTCGGTGATGTCGGTGGCCCCGTGGTCCAACGCCACCACCATGAGGTCGTCCTCGCTGATCTCCGCCCCGTCGGGTCTGACCTTGGCCAGGAGCACGACGCCCTTGCGGTTGAACTGCCACGCCACCGCCCCCGGCTCGGCCAGGGAACCCCCGTTCTTGGAGAACGTCGAACGGATGTCGGAGCCGCTGCGGTTGCGGTTGTCGGTCAGGCACTCGACGATCACCGCAACCCCCGAGGGGGCGTAGCCCTCGTAGGAGATCTGCTCGTAGTGGACGCCCTCCAGCTCACCGGTGCCCCGCTTGATGGCCCGGTCGATGGTGTCGATGGGCACCGAGCTCTCCCGGGCCTTGTGGAACATCGTCCGCAGCGTCGGGTTGGTGTCAGGATCGCCGCCACCCTCCCGGGCGGCCACCTCGACCTGGCGGATGAGCTTGGCGAACAGCTTCCCCCTGGCCTTGTCGGCCGCACCCTTCTTGTGCTTGATGGTCGCCCACTTGGAATGTCCCGACATGCGCTCAGCCTCTCACTTCGATCTCAGGTCCCTCACGATGCGACCCGTTCCAGGAACAGCTCGTGCAGTCGCCGGTCACCGGACAGCTCGGGGTGGAAGGCGGCCACCACCACCGACCCCTGCCGGCACAGCACCGGATGCTTCCCGCCGTCACGGCCCTGCAGCGCAGCCAGGATCTCCACGCCTGGACCGGTCCGCTCGACGAACGGGGCGCGGATGAACACGCCGTGAAAGGCTCCGCCAGCCATGGTGTCCACGTCGAGGTCGGTCTCGAAGCTGTCGACCTGGCGCCCGAAGGCGTTGCGGCGCACGGCGATGTCGATGGCCCCGAGCCGCACCTGGTCGTCCCGGCCGTCGGCCACCTCTCGGGCCAGGAGGATCATCCCTGCACACGTGCCCAGGGCCGGCATGCCGCCGGCCAGGCGCTCCGCTAGCGGAGGGCCGAGGCCGGCAGAGGTCATCAGCAGCGACAGGGTCGTGGATTCGCCGCCTGGCAGCACGAGGGCGTCGACGGTGTCGAGGTCGCCGGCGCTGCGCACCTCGACGGGCTCCACGTGGAGGTGGCGCAGCATGGAAGCGTGCTCGCCGACGTCGCCCTGCAACGCCAGGATGCCGACCTTCACGTCCTCCTACCAGCCCCGTTCGGACAACCGGGTCTCGACGGTGGACGACTCCTCGCCGCGCATGGCGTCGCCCAGGCCCTTGCTCACCTTGGCCACCAGGTCGGGATCGTTGCAGTGGGTGGTGGCCTCCACGATGGCCCGGCCGAACCGGGCCGGATCCGCGCTCTTGAAGATGCCCGAGCCGACGAAGGTGGCCTCCGCCCCGAGTTGCATGACCAGCGCGGCGTCAGCGGGTGTGGCGATGCCCCCGGCGCAGAACAGCGGGACGGGCAGGCGTCCCGACTCAGCGATCTCGCTGACCAGGCTCACCGGGGCCTGGAGGTTCTTGGCCCAGCCGTACAGCTCGGCGCCATCCGCCGCCCCGATCCGGCGGATGTCGCCGAGGATCGAGCGGAGGTGACGGACGGCCTCTTTGATGTCGCCGGTGCCGGCCTCGCCCTTCGAGCGGATCATGGCTGCCCCCTCCGAGATGCGCCGGAGCGCCTCACCGAGGTCCGTGGCCCCGCACACGAACGGGACCGTGAAGGACCACTTGTCGATGTGGTTCGCCTCGTCTGCGGGGGTGAGGACCTCGCTCTCGTCGATGTAGTCCACCCCCAGGCTCTGCAGGACCTGGGCCTCGGCGAAGTGACCGATGCGGGCCTTGGCCATGACCGGGATGGTCACCGCGGCCTTGATCCCCTCGATGAGGGCAGGGTCGCTCATCCGTGCCACGCCCCCATCCCGGCGGATGTCTGACGGGACTCGCTCGAGGGCCATGACCGCCACCGCGCCGGCGTCCTCGGCCACCCGGGCCTGGTGGGCGTCGACGACGTCCATGATGACCCCGGCGCGCAGCATCTCGGCCAAACCCCGCTTGACGAGATCGGTACCGGTACGGCGAGTGGCTTGCCGACTGGATTGCTCTGGGGTCATGGCTGGCATCCTACGGCGTCGGTCGCCTCCCCGGGCTGGGGTTCCACCACCCGAAACCACTGCGCCGGCTACAGCTCGCGGAGCGCCGTGACCCGCTCGTTCAGCGCTGGGCGCCCCGATGGCCGGCCGGCGAGCTCCCCGGCGGGCGCCGGGAGCGGATCGGCCAGCCACAGGGGGGCGACCGACGAGGGCACCCCGTCCACCGCCGTCCCCAGACGATCCATGGTCTCCAACGCCCGGATCAGAGCCGGCGGGTAACGGGTGAGAGCAGCCCCGGCCCGGTCCACCCCGGCGTCGTGGTCGGGGTCGCCCACCGCAAAGCGGGTACCGAGGCCGAAGGTAGCGACGGCGATGGTGGCGGGAACGATGTCCCCACGACGGATCTGCACCAGCCCATCGGCCAACACCCCCTCCAGCTCGATGCGACTGAGATGCTCGACGAGTCCCGTCGTCACCGCCAGGACGGCACGCTCGGAGCTGCGGCCGGTCACCAGCAGGTTGAGCCCGTCATGGGGGGTCACCAGCACGCGGGGCGGGCGGAGGCCTGCGGTCGTGCACAGCCCGTCGATCAGGTTGAGGAGGCGGGCGTCGGTCACCGGGTCGGCGGGACGGGCGCCGAGGGACGCCACGACGTGGCGCTCCCCTGCGACACAGAGCCACGCGGCGGTTCCCGTGGCGACCACGACGAACACCAGCACCGCCTCGATCGGCCCGAACAGCAACGCCATCACGCCGAGCACCAGGGCCGGAGGGACGGCGCCGGCGGCCACCAGGATCTGGGCCCGCCTGAGGGGGGTCACGACGAGCGGGGGGTGGCGGGCATCGGCGGGCATGGTAGCAAGGCGAAGTTCTGCGTTCTGTAACGCCAGATGGCGCCACTTTGCCTCCGCGATGACCCAGACTGCGGGGTGCTCGTCGGTCGACGGCGGCATCGTCGAGGAACCCAGAAGGTAGGCACGTGTGCGTGGCAGGGCCCTGCGGGACAAGCGGTGAGTCCGTCTCCTCTTACGAAGGGGCGGGAGCTGGCGCAGCGAGTGGATGCCGAAGCGTCCGCCCGCCTCCCTTCTGCGACCTCTGCCCTGGGCGATGCCCCGGCGCAGAGCGACCTGCACGACGAGAGGATCGCCGCCATCCTGGGGATGGCCCTCGGGGTCTCGTTCGTGATCTGCTTCTTCACCGGCCTGTACTCGCACCTCGAGCAGCATCCGCCGTCGTGGTGGGACATCCCGGCGGCCCCGGCCGGCCTGTACCGCCTGACCCAAGGGGTGCACGTCGCCACCGGGATCGCCTCCATCCCGCTGCTGTTCGCCAAGCTGTGGACCGTCTGGCCCCGGTTCTTCGTGTGGCCGGCGGTGACCGGGGTGGCCAACGCCGTCGAGCGCCTGAGCCTGCTCCCACTCGTCGGCGGGGCGCTGTTCCAGCTGGTCACCGGGGTGGCGAACGTCTTTCACTGGTACTGGTTCCACTTCTTCTTCACCGTCGCCCACTACGACGCAGCGTGGATCACCATCGGCGGTCTGCTCACCCACATCCTGGCCAAGCTGACCATCACCCGCGCTGCGCTGGCCCGCGGGGGGCCACGCCTGGACCGGCCCACGAACCGTCACGGCCTGATCTCCCGGCGGGGCTTCCTGTGGACCGCCGGGGCGGCGTCGGTCACCCTGACCGCAGCCACGGTGGGCGAGACCCTCGGTGGTCCGGTCCCCCTCCTCCAGGCCACCGACCTGCTGGCCCCCCGCCGGCCGGACACGGGTCCCCAGGGCTTCCCGGTCAACCGCCCCGCTGTTGAAGCCGGCGTCACCCATCTTGCCCGCGATGTCAGCAACTACCGCCTCCGGGTCGAGGGCCCCGGCGTCACCCACCCCATGGTGCTGACCATCGACGAGCTGGCCACCCTGCCCCGCAGCCGCTCGACCCTGCCCATCTCCTGTGTGGAGGGGTGGAGCGCGAGCCGGCAATGGGAGGGGGTCCGGGTCCGGGACCTCCTCGATGCCGCCGGCGCCCGTCGCGGGGCCACGGTCACGGTCGAGTCGGTCGAGGCCAACGGCGTCTACCGCACATCGCAGCTCAACAACGACCAGGCCCACCACTCCGACACGCTGCTCGCCTTCAAGGTCGGTGGTGAGGTCCTCGACATCGACCACGGGTACCCGCTGCGGCTGATCGCCCCCAACCGTCCCGGTGTGCTGCAGACCAAGTGGGTGCATCGGGTGGTGGTGGCATGAGCCATCCTCGGTCAGACCATGGCGCGGTGGCCCCCATCACCTATGGGCCGCGCTTCTGGATCGGCGTGCTCCTGGGCTGGTCTGTCATGGCCTTCGGGATCCACAGCGCGTTTCGCACCTTCCAGGCCTCCAAGCCGGTCTACAGCGTCATCACCCTCGTCTTGTTCGCCCTGGCCAACGACCTGATCATCGCTCCTGCGGTGATCATCATCGGGCTCGCTCTGCGCCGAGTCGTGCGGCCCGGTCCGGTCACCGCCACCGCCGTCGGCGTCGGCGTCATCTCCGTCGTCGTCATCGCCTTCACCTGGCCGGAGATCCGCCACTACGGCAAGGACCCCGCTCTGGCCTCGTCGTTGCAGACCGGCAACTACGCGTCCGGCATGATGACCGTGCTCGGCGTGGTCTGGGGCGTGGCTGCCATCATCGTCCTCGCCCGGATGCTCATGAGACGCCGCTCGTCCCGCCCTCCAAGGGTGGCGACGCCATCCGGGCCGCCCGGAGGCTGAGCACCGGCTCCCGGTCCGCTCGCAGGGCGTCGGCCAGGATCGGGTTCACGGCGCAGCGCTGCCCGCCACCCCCCGGTGCCCCGAAGAGCACGAACCACCGCTGGCTGCGCTCTGCGCCGCCGGTGTGCCACATCTGCACGATCTCCAGCCCGGCCCGGGCAGCGACGGTCCCGGCGTCAGCCACCCCGAGGGTCGCCCACGGAAACCACGGTGTCGCTTCGGCTCCCCGTTCGATGCGGGCCTCGAGGCGTCGGCTGGGCGCCCCAGGAGCCTCCAGCTCGGCGAGCACCCGGCCCCTCGGCCCCAGGAGCTCGCCGCAGCGGCGCAGGAGAGCAACGGGATCACCGCCGATGCCGACGTTGCCATCGAAGAGCAGCACCGTCCCCCAACGGCCCTCACCCGGCAGGTGTTCCCAGATCCCCCGCTGCAGCACCGGCGCCCCGCGTTGGCGGGCCAGGGCCACGGCGCCGGGAGCCGGATCGACGCCCATGGCGGTGACGCCGGCCAGAACCAGGTGGTGCACCAGCCGTCCGGGTCCGCAGCCGACATCGAGCACCGGCCCGTCAACATCGGCCAGCAGGGCCCGCTCGTCGTGGTCGGCACGCTCGCCCCACCGGCTGGGTTCGAACGGCAGAAGATCACCGTCCCGGGTCCTCAGGAGGGCATCGGTGGCGGGAAGGACGGTCACGGCCGGCCACGGGGGGCGGTGTCGGCGACGAGGTGGGTGAGCGACGCCACCACCGCCGGGGTGCGACCTTCGACCATGAGCTGTGACACGGCGAGAAGGTCGCCGAACACGTCGATGTCCCGTCGTTCGACCAGCAGCTCGACGTCCATGCCGAGCGCCACGAGCTGTGCCATCTGGGCGGCGCCGGTCTCCGCCGTGCTCATCGGCACCCGGGCGAACGCGTCGGGGTGCGGGCTCTTCATGCCCACACCCCACCAACCGCCGTCGGTGGCAGGGCCGAGGACTGCCGGGGCCGGTCCAGGCCGGTCCAGGCGGGCCAGGGCGTCATCGAGGTCAGAGGTGGTGAGCTGTGGGGTGTCCATCCCGATCTGGAAGCCGGGGCCTCCAGCGTCGTGCCAGGCCGCTCCCAACCGTTCGCCCAGGTCACCGCCTCGTTGGGCGACCACCTCGTAGCCTTCCGGCAACCACGGGCCCGGGGTGCCGTCCAGGGCGATGATGCGCCGGTCGGCTCCGCAGTGGCTGACCGCCGCGAGGGTGTCGGCCAGGGCAGCCTCAGCCACCGCCGCCGCCTCCCGGGGGGTGCAGGGCGGGCACAGGCGTGTCTTCGCGCGGCCCGGCACAGGGGCTTTGGCCATGATCAGGACATGCACGTTCAGCCAGACTCTCCCGTGATACCAGACTTCCCCATGATGTCAGACAGGCGACGGCGGGCCAACAGCCGGCCCATGTCGCCGACCGCAGTGAGCGTTCCCCGAAGCGTGCCGGTGACCTTGGAGCGCCCCACCCGGGGGTGGTAGGCCACCTCCACCTCCCGGATCCGCCACCCGGCCTCGGATGCCGCCAGGACCATCTCCAGCGGCCACCCCGAGCGCCGGTCCCGCAGACCGAGGGCCAGCAGGTCGTCTCGCCGGGCGGCGCGCATGGGTCCCAGATCACGCAGTGTGGTGCCACTGCGCCGCAGGGGTGGGGTCCGGTTGAGCAGCCCGGCCAGCACCTGGTTGGCCACCCGGGCATGGACCGGCCAGGAGCGTCTGCCCACCGAACGCCGGGCACCGAGCACCAGATCTGCACCGTTTGCCAGGACGGGTCCGGCCACCCCGACCAGCTGCGCTGGGTCGAACGAACCGTCGCCGTCCATGAAGCACACGACGCCGTCGGTGGGATCGGCGGCCAGCAGGCCGGCCCAGCACGCCGAGCCGAAGCCTCGGATCGGTTCGCTCACCACCTGGGCACCATGGCGGCGGGCCACGTCGGCGGAGCCGTCGGTGGATCCGTTGTCGACCACCAGCGGCCGGTACCCCGCGGGCATGGCGGCCAGCAGGGCGGGCAGGGCCCGAGCCTCGTTGAGTACGGGGATGACGACGACGGGCACCCCGTCGTTCTACGCTGTTCTGCGCCGTTGGCAAACACCTTCACGCTGACAAATCCATGAACTTCACCTATGACGAATGGGCGGGACGCTCCGCGGCGAGCGATCATACGGAGCATGGCTGCCAACGTCGCCCGTGAACGGGTCCTCATCGTGGAGGACGACGCCACGGTCGCCGAGGTGGTCAGCCGCTACCTCCAGGCCGAGGGTTATGCGGTGGCGACCAGCTCCGACGGGGCCGACGGCCTCCGCCGAGCGCTCGCCGATCCACCCGATCTGGTCGTGCTCGACCTCATGCTCCCGTCGCTCGACGGTCTCGAGGTCTGCCGACGCCTGCGGGCCGAGGCACCTGTCCCGGTGATCATCCTGACCGCCCGGGGCGAGGAAGCGGACCGGATCACCGGCCTGGAGCTCGGTGCCGACGATTACGTGGCCAAGCCGTTCTCCCCCCGGGAGCTGACGGCCCGGGTCAAGGCGGTGTTGCGCCGAGCCAACGGGCCGGTGCCCGAGCGGGATGCCACGTCGATGACCGCCGGAGACCTGGAGGTCGACACCCTGGCTCACGAGGCTCGCCGAGCCGGCACGCTGGTCTCGCTCACCGTCAAGGAGTTCGACTTGCTCGCTCATCTCATGCGTCACCCCCGGCGGGCCTTCCGGCGTGACGAGCTGCTCTCGGAGGTGTGGGGATTCGACTACGGCGACACGTCCACCGTCACGGTGCACATCCGCCGGCTCCGCGAGAAGGTCGAGGTGGATCCGAGCAACCCTCGCCATGTTGCCACCGTGTGGGGCGTCGGATACCGGTTCGAGCCATGAACGGCGCCCCCCGCCCGGCCGACCGCCCGCTTCAGCGCTGGCTGGCCCCCGTCGTGGTCGTCGCCGCCGGAACCATGATCAGTGTCGTCCTCGCCGTCTGGTTCTCGCTGCGCACCCACGACGCCGTCGTCCTCCTGGCCTGGTCCGCCGGGGGGGCCGCCGTCGCCGGAGCAGGCGCCACCGTGCTGCTGTCGTGGGTGCGGCGGACGAGGACCGGGACCCAGACGGTCATCGTCGCCCTGGCGCCCATCGTCGCCGTCGGCATCGGCATCGTCGGCGGTGCTCAGGCCATGTTCATCTCCGACCACGATCTGCGTTCCCTGGCCGTGATCCTGACCGGGGCGGGGACGGTCGCCATCCTCGCTGGGCTGAACCTGGGCCGACGCGTGGCCACGGCCAGCCGATCGGTGACCTCCCTGGCACGCGACCTCGGCGACCACGGCGGGGTCCTCCCATCCGGGCGGGCCGACGCGGCCGCCGTGGTCGGCCACCGGGTAGCAGCCGACGCTCCCGGGGAGCTGGCCGCCGTTGCTCAGGAGCTGGAGCTGACCTCCCGGCGCCTGACCGCCACCCGGGCCCAGGCCGAGGCCCTGGAGCGGGGCCGGCGGGAGCTGGTGGCCTGGGTCTCCCACGACCTGAGAACGCCCCTGTCAGGGATGCGGGCCATGGTCGAGGCCATCATGGACGAGGTGGTCAGCGACGAGGCCACCGTGGCGCGCTACCACCGGACCCTGCTGGCGGAGATCGAGCGCCTGTCGGGCCTGGTCGACGACCTGTTCGTCCTGGCCACCATCGAAGCCGGTGCCGTCCAGCTGCACCTCGAAGCGGTGAGCTTCGACGAGCTCGTGTCCGACGCTTTGGCCGGGGCGTCGGCCAAGGCCATCACCAAGGGGATCGACCTCGACGCGGCGATGGACACCCCCCTGGTGGTCGAGCTGTCCTCGGCGGAGATGTCGAGGGTCGTCCACAACCTGCTGGACAACGCCATCCGCCACACGCCCACCGGTCACACCGTGAGGGTGGAGGCGGGTCTCAGTCCCGACGGGACCCGGGCCCGCCTGTCGGTCATGGACGGCTGCGGCGGCATCGAGGCGGCCGACATCGAACGGGTCTTCGATCTGGCCTACCGGGGCGACGCCGCCCGCTCCGTGGACACCGGTGGGGGCGGGCTCGGCCTGGCCGTGGCCCGCGGCCTGGTCGAAGCGCACGCCGGGGACATCCGGGTGCACAACGCCGCCGACGGCTGCCGCTTCGTTGTGGATCTACCGCTCCGCCACGATCAGCCGGCCCCCGAGCCCGCCGGATGAGGGTTCTGGTCACCGGGGGCAACGGCTTCATCGGCTCCCATGTCGCCGAAGCTCTCGTCGCTACCGGCATCGAGGTGTTGATCGTCGACCGCAACGGCACGTGGCCGACAGGGGTGACGCCCGCCGGTGTCGACATCCTCACCGGCGACATCGCAGACCCCGACGTCTGTGCCGTCGCCGTGGAGGGGGCCGACGCCGTCTGCCACCAGGCGGCAAAGGTGGGCCTGGGGGTGGACTTCGCGGACGCTCCGGGCTACGTCGGCGACAACGACGTGGGGACCGCCACGTTGCTGGCCGCCCTGTGGGACCGCTCGTTCCGCGGTCGCCTGGTGCTGGCCGCCAGCATGGTGGTCTACGGCGAGGGTCGCTACCGCTGCGACCGTCATGGTCTGATCCCCGCCGGCCGGCGCCGAGCCGACGACCTCGACGCCGGCCGCTTCGAGCCGCGCTGTCCCGCAGCGGGCTGCGGCCAGTTCCTGGCCTGGGAGACCGTGCCCGAGGACGCAGCCGCCGACCCGAGGAACGTCTACGCGGCTACCAAGCTCCATCAGGAGCACCTCTGCGCCCTGTGGGCCGACGAGGCGGGGGCGACCGGCGTGGCGCTGCGCTACCACAACGTGTACGGGCCGCGGCTGCCCCGCGACACCCCTTACGCCGGGGTCGCCGCCATCTTCAAGACGGAGGTCGAGGCCGGGAGGGCGCCCCGGGTCCACGAGGACGGCCGGCAGATGCGCGACTTCGTCCACGTGGCCGACGTCGCCCGGGCCAACGTCATCGCCCTGCTCGCCCCCGACATCGCTGGTGGGGCGTACAACATCGCCTCCGGCCACCCCCACTCGGTCGGCGACATGGCCGGCGCCATCTGCTCGGCCGCCGGCAGTGGCATCGTCCCCGAGGTCACCGGGCAGTGGCGTCTCGGCGATGTCCGCCACATCGTCGCCTCGGCTGACAAAGCCGCCAGCGCTCTGGGCTTCCGGGCCGAGGTCGGCTTCGAGACAGGCATGAAAGAGCTGGCAGGACCCGACCACCGCGACCGGTGACCATCACCGAGGCGGTCCCCCGAACCCGTCCGCCGGACCGGCGGGCGCAGCGCGCCTGGCTCGCCGGGTTCTGGGTGAGCTCGGTGGCCGGTGTCGCCCTGTCGGTGGCCGAGGCGACCAGCCGCCCGATCCTGGGTGCCCGCTGGACGTTGCTCGACGTGTTGGCCGCCTGGGCCGGGGTGTGGGTCGTCGGCGTGGTGTGCGCCCTGCACCTGCCGATGCGGCGCCGGCGAGCGGTGATGGCCATCGCCGTGGTGGCCGTCGCTCTCCGCCTGGGTGCCCTGGCCAGCGGACCGACCCTCTCCGACGACCTGTATCGCTACAGCTGGGACGCCCGGGTTCAGCTCTCGGGGGTCGACCCGTACCGCTACCCGCCACAGGCCAAGGAGCTCCGGGCCCTGCGGGAGAGCTGGCTGTGGCCCGACGCTGCCGGTTGTGCCCACATCGAGCGGCCCCCGGGCTGTACCCGCATCAACCGCCCCTCAGATCGGACGATCTACCCGCCGGTGGCCGAGGGGTGGTTCGCCGCCGTCTACCGGGTGGGCGGGGGCATCGACTCGCGCGCCAAGCTGTGGCAGGGGACCGGGCTGGCAACGGAGCTGGCGACCATGGGCGTCCTCACCGCCGTGCTCCTCCGCCGCCGGCGCGACCCTCGGTGGTTGGCCCTCTACGGTCTGTGCCCGGCGCCGGTCATCGAGGTGATCAACGACGGCCACGTCGACGGGCTGGCCATCCTGTTCCTGATCGCCGCCTTCCTGGCGCTCTCTCCACGCCGGGGGCCGCCAACGCCGCAGACCGATCCGACCCCCTCCGAGCGGCTTCTCCCGCCGGTCCCCTCGACCGGGCGCGCCGCGGTGGCGGGGACGCTCATCGGGGCGTCCGCTCTGGTCAAGCTGTACCCGATCGTCGCCCTGCTGGCCGTGTGGGTGGCCCCGGGGATCCGCTGGCGGCACCGTCTGGCGTCCGCGACGGCCGCCGTCGGCCTGATCGCCGTCGGCTACGCCCCCCATGTCGCCGCCGTTGGCATCAAGGTCCTCGGCTACCTTCCCGGTTACCTCAGGGAGGAGCACTACACCGGCACGTCGAGCCGGTTCCTCCTGCCCGCCCTGTTCCATCTCCACGGCCGTGCCGCCGAGGAGGCGGTGGTCGCTGCCGTGGCCGCCACCGCCGTGGTCCTCATCGTCAGGCGCCCGCCCGCCGTGCAAGCCGTGACCATCCTCATCGGCGTGCTGCTCCTGGCTGCCACCCCGGTGCAACCGTGGTACGCGGTGACGCTGGTGGCCCTGGCCACCATGGCCCGCAAGCCGTGGTGGGGTCTGGTGGCGGCCGCCGGCTACCCCTACTTCTTCGCCGTCATCCTCTCGGCCGTCCACCAGACCGGCATCGGCCAGATCGCCTACGGGGCGGCCGCAACCGGGGTGGTGGCCATCAGCGCCGCCGGCGCCATGAGCCGCCGGCG
>JALYZO010000018.1 GCA_030945745.1 Actinomycetota bacterium | reverse complement strand
GCTACGCGCGTGCCCTGACGGAGCATCCCGGTGCCGGTCCCAGCCGCTGGTCCTTCTGGCTCGTGGGGTCGGACATGCGCGATGAAATTGCGGGCGAACTAGAGCAACGAGATCGCGACTGGGGTCACATCATCAAGGCGGAGAAGTACGACGTCCGGGCGACCACCTGGGGTCGGCTCATCGACCAAGCTGAGCGCCGCCTCAGCTTCTACCGCGAGCAGCTTTCGTATGCTGCGGATCACCGAAATCCCGCACTGTCGATCACCGAAACCCCGCAGTTGATCAGCGGGGTTGGTGGGGTTGATGTGAGCTTACGCGGCTGTCAAGCGGTGACCTCCTGATCGAGCAGTTCGTTCACCGAAATCGGTTCTTCGCAGTTCGGGCACGTGCCTCCGAGCCCGACTCGGCGCATGAAGATCTGGCATTCCCCACAGCGCTGTTCGCCGACGGCCCGAGCACCGCACCCGTCGCACGCGTAGACGGTCATCGGCTTGCGGGGTTGACCCTTGGGCACCACGACGGGGGCCTGGCCGGCGTCGCGCCGCCTTCGATACGCCGCTGCCCGACAGGCATCGTCGCAGAACTTCTGTCGGCCGACAGGGGTGAAGGAACCCTGACAGACAGGGCAGGTCATCGTGACGCCATCGTGACACAACGGGGTTCGACCACTGTCGGCGCCGGCGGTCGTGGTCATGACCCGGCCACCGCCCGCCGGGTCGCCTCGGCCCGGGCCCGGTGGCTGCGCATCCGATAGCTGTCGCCGTCGATGTTGAGCACCACGCTCCGGTGGAGCAAGCGGTCCAACATGGCGGCGGCGACCATGGGATCGTCGTTGAAGACCTTGCCCCAGCTGGCGATGCCCAGGTTGGTGGTCAGGGCGATGCTGCCCTTGAGGTAGCGCTGGGTGACGACCTGGAACAGCGCCGCCGCGGCCTCGGCCGGCAACGGGAGATATCCAACTTCGTCAATGATCAACAACCTCGGCCCGGCGTAGAAGCGCATGGTCGTGGCCCACCGGCCCTCGAGGGCGGCCCGGTGGCAGCGGGCGGCCAGCTCGGCCGCGGTGGTGTAGTAGGTCCGCATCCCCGCGGCCACCGCGGCGTGGCCGAGGCCGACGGCCAGCATCGTCTTGCCCACCCCGGGCGGACCGATGAGCAGGACGTTCGTGGCGTCTTCCACGAACCGCAGCGTCCCCAGCTCGGCGATCAGCTTGGGGTCGACCGACGGCTGGGCACTGAAGTCGAAGTCGGCCAGCGTGAACGGCGAGGGCAGCGAGGCGAACCGGGCCAGGCTGGAATGGCGGCGTTCGTCGACGGCGTCCACCTCGATGGCCAGGAGCCGCTCCAGGAACCCCTGGTGGGTGAGCTTCACCGCCCGGGCGTGGTCCAGCTCGGCGGGCAGGGCCTCAGCCGCCGCGGTCATACGCAGGAAGCCCAGGTGGGCCCGCAGGCGCTGGTAGTCGGAGGACTCGCTCATGCCGAGGCCTCCCCGCCCACGCCGTCAACGGAGACGACGGTGGTGCCCGGGAAGGCCAGGCGGATGACCTCGGCCATGCCGGCCAGGTCGATGGTGGGCTCGGTCCCCTCCGGGCCCATCAGCCGGGCCCGCTCCGCCAACGCCGTTGCCCCGGGCGGGCGGTTGGCCTTGCGGTCACAGGGCCGGGCGGTGGAGAACTGGCTCAGCACCACCGCCTCCAGGGCGGCCCGGTGCTCGGGGGTGCGCACCATCGAGCCGCCTCCTGCTGGGGCCATGCGATGAGAGACGAGCAGCGCACCGGCGGGCGAGAACACCTCGACGGTGCCGGTGCCCAGGCGATGGCGCAGGGTCAGCTCGACCCCGCCGAGGCCGGGGGCAACGGAGTAGCGGTTGCCCCGGAAGGCGACGCTGGCCCGGTCGTCGACCGTCTTGGCCACCTCGACGGTGGCCGGGTAGGGCATCGCCGGCAGGGCCATGAGCACCTCGGCGTCGGCCAGGGCGCCCACGGTGGGCCACGCCGGCCGTTGCCCGTCACCGAGCTCGTCGGGGTCGACGTAGCGGCCGGGCGGACGCAGTCGGGCGTCGCCGGCGCTGGCCAGGAACCGGTCCAGGCTGACCTGGGCGTCGGTGGGCGTGGCGGCCGTCATCGTGCGCCACCACCGGCCGCACACGTACTTCACGCCGCACTCCACCGCCCCCTTGCGGTTCCCCCGCCGGGGCGGGCAGGGCGCCACGATGGCCGAGTAGTGCTTGGCCACCGGGGCGAAGCTGGCCTGGACGTCGCGCGTCCCCGGCACGATGACCGTGGCCAGCCGGTCGGTGCGCCAGACGCGCGTCGTGCCGCCCAGGCGGCGCAGCACCGCGTCCATGGCCTCGATGAGATGGGGCTGGTCCATGGCCTCGGCCAGCACCCCCCGGGTCCGGCCCGAATGCGACAACGTCCCCAGCAGGACGTAGGCGGTGGCGCCCCACGGGGCGTGGCGGCGTTCGAACCAGTCCCATTGGGTCTCCTCGCCCGCGGGGTGGTCGATCTCGACGGTTTCCCGTCCCTTCACGCCGGTGCACGCTTCGCAGTGCGGGCGCATGGCGCCGAGACGCAGCTGGCGGGCGAAGCTCGGGTAGGACCGGTCATAGCCCATGGCCACGACCTCGTCGTAGAGCGCCGTGGCCCACAGGTGGGGGTCGTCCACGAATCGGGCCGATACGTACGCGGCGAACCGCTCCAGCGGGTCCGGCCCGGCCGGGCGCCGGACGCCGGGCTCGGTCTTGCCCTTCACATAGTTCCTGATCGTCCCCCGGTCGCGACCGAGGTGACGGGCGATCGCGGAGATGTTCCATCCCCGCTCGACCAATGCATTGACTTCCACGTCTTCTCCCCTTGAGAGCATGGGGTGGGGCTCCTTCGTGCTGCCGGCTTGGACACCGAAAACATCGAGGGAGCTCCCTCCCGGATGGCGGACCTGACTTGTCCACCACCCCCGCTCGGGCTGCGGGGTTTCAGTGATCGACAGTGCGGGGTCTTACGTGATCCTCACCACGGTGGACGGACTGGCTCCCGGGAACACCAGGAACTGCCACTACGCTGCCGGCCCACGGCGACAGCGAGAGGCAGAGAGCATGAATCACCGGCGCCTGGCGGCACTGGTGCTGGT
>JALYZO010000010.1 GCA_030945745.1 Actinomycetota bacterium | reverse complement strand
CTTCGTCGCCATCGTCCTCAACGGTGTCCCGCTCGACGCCGTAGCCACCGAGCTCGGCTCGAACCGCAACGCCATCTACAAGACCCTGTACGACGCCAGACGTAAGTTGCGGGCCAGACTCGTCGCTAACACAACCGCCGACCGCTACCCGGGGATCGCCGCCCACCTTCGTGCCTGCGGACCGTGTTCGGACGACTTCCAAGGTCTCCTGGCCGCGGTCACCGGAACGGTGAGCTGATCGGCAGACTACGGTCGCCTCGAGAGCTACTTCGAGGACGGTCACCGATGAGCACTCTCGGAGCGCTGACGGCGACAGTGGTGGAACTGGTGACCGGCTATCTCGACAACGCCTTGACGGCTGCTGAACACACTCGCTTCCTTGACCACATCGCCGCCTGCCCCAACTGTGCCACCCACGTCGATCAGATCACGGTCCCCCGCCTGAACATCCCGCTCATCGAGAGGAAGTCATGAACAGAGTCATCGCATTCGACGTCAACGAGACCCTGCTGGACCTCAGCGCGCTCGATGATGCCTTTGAGCAACTACTGGGCTCCGCTGCGCTCCGCACCCAGTGGTTCGCCGAAATGCTGCAATTGGCCTTCGTCGGCGGCTTGACCGGCGAGTACGTGGACTTCAGCGCCGCCCAACACGCCGCACTGCACATGCTCGCCCGACGCCACGACCGGACCATCACCGCCGAGGACGCAACAGACCTTGTGGGCCGGATGAGCACGCTGCCACCGCACCCCGAAGTCGCCGAAGCCCTCCAGGCGCTGCGCGCCACCTCATGCACCGTCGTCGCACTGACCAACTCCCTTCAATCGGTCGCAGAGTCGCAGATGATCAATGCCGGGCTCCGCAACTCCTTCGACGATGTCCTCTCCGCCGACAGCGTCAAACGCCTCAAACCAGCCCCCGAGCCCTACCTGGCCGTCGCACGAGCGCATGACGTCCTTATCTCCGACGTGTGGCTGGTCGCCGCCCACTCCTGGGACATCTCCGGCGCCCTCGCAACCGGCTGCAAGGCGGCGTTCGTCGCCCGCCCCGGCAAGATCATGAGCCCCATCGGGTCCCAACCCCAGATCACCGGTCCTGATATCGCATCCGTCGTCGATCAGCTGCTTCGGTCCGACAGCGACGCGTGAACCCTCGACTGCGTCAGGCCGTGGCCCCACATCACTGACCGGTCGTTGATCAGGGCGGACCGAGGGCGAGGAGCGCCTGCTCGACGACCTCGCTCAATGCGGGGTGGATGTAGAGAACAGCGGTGGCGACGTCGTCGACGGTGGTGCCCAGGCACATTGCTTGGAGCAACGGCTGGATCAGTGTGGATGCTTGAGGTCCGATGATGTGGGCGCCCAACAGTCGACGGGTAGCGGGGTCGGCGAGCACCTTGACGAAGCTTGAGGTGTCTTCCAGCGCCCAACCGTAAGCGGCGGACGAATAGGGGCTGGTTGCCGCCAGGTAGGGGCGGCCGTCTGCTCGGAGTTGTCGTTCTTTGGCGCCCACGGTGGCCACCTGCGGACCTGCGAATACGGCGGAGGGAACCACAGAGAACGGGCTCCGCCTCGGCTGTTTGGGATGGGTCAAGTTGAACCGGACGAGTCGGGCTTCGGCGTTCGCCATGTGCTTGAGCTGGAAATGGTTCGTGACATCACCCAGAGCCCACACACCGGGCACGTTCGTGGCGTACCCACGGTCGGTGAGGATGTGGCCGTGTTCATCAAGCTCAAGCCCGCCGGCCCGCGCTGCGATGCGATCGGAGTTCGGTGTCCTCCCAACGGCCAGGAGCACGACGTCGGCCTCCACTCGGTCGTGTCGGTCCCCGATGCGCGTGTCGACGACGATCCCGTTGCGCCCGCTGGAGACGGCGTCAACCGTGGTCCCCAATCGGACGTCGAAGCGTTCCTTGTAGCATTCGGTGAAGCGGGCGCTGATGTCGTCGTCGTTGCCTTCGAGCAGTGCTGCTCCACGCTGGATGATCGTCATCCTGACGCCGAGAGCACCGAAGACGTGGCTCATCTCCGCTGCGATGTAGCCGCCACCGATCACCACCATCGACGTCGGTAGGTGGTCGATGCGCATGATCGTGTCGGACGTGTGGTACGGAGTGGACTCCAATCCGGGCAGGGCAGGAATCACAGGTCGAGACCCGGCGGCTATGACGAACCGTTCCCCCGAAACTCGTTCGCCCCCGACGTCGAGCACCCGCGGCGCCACGAAACGGGCTTGGGCCTGGTAGACGTCGATGCCGTGTTGACGTCGATATGAGACGGCGGAATCGTGGAGCGGGTCGATCCGACCGAAGACCCGATCTCTGATCGCCGGCCAGTCCACCCCGGCGAGCTCGGCGCAGACCCCAAAGCGCCCGGCGCCCCGGACGGTCTCAGCCACATCGGCGGTGTGGACCAGCATCTTCGAGGGGATGCAGCCACGGTTGAGGCACGTACCACCGAAGCGATCGCCCTCGATGATGGCGATCTTCCAATCGGCGAGGGTCTCGTCGGGGATGACGTTGCCACTGCCCGCACCGACGATGATCAGGTCATAGTCCGCCACAGGTCGTCTCCTCGCTACCGATCATCGCCGGTTGTGAACGGGGTTGTGCCAATCGAACCGAGCTGTTGTCCCCCAGCCAGATCGGGGCCGGCCAGGACAAGGATGTCGGAGGCGAAGACCTGCTCCTGGATGGCAGGCCGATCGTCGCGGTCCCACCCTTTGGTGGTCATGTCCGGGTCGACGCCGGGGGCGATGTCGTGATCGACCAGGCGCACGCAGGACATGGTGACGCCGTGGCGGTCCATGATCGACCGGCTGGCCTCGACGGGCGCCTCGGTGTTGGACGGCTCGGGCGACCGCTTGAGGGTGCATTTGATGAACAGGGCTCGCTCAGCCATGGAAGGCGTAGAGGGTTCCGTTGTCAGAGCCGATGAGCAGGGTGCCATCCGCGGTCATGGCCGGGTAAGAGGCCACGATGGCGCCCGTGGCGTGGTCAAAGAGCTTGGCCCCGTTGTAGCTGAACCCGACGATGTGACCCGAGGCTGTCCCGAAGTAGACGTCGTGGTGGGCATCCACCAGGGGTGCGGTCCACACCCCGATGCCCTTGGAGGAGATCGGCGTCGAGGTGCCGTCGTAGCGACCCACGACCGTGCCGGCCGATGCCTTGACGACGTCGACGTAGCCATTGTTGTCACCGAAGTAGGCCAGCCCGTCTGCCGTCGCCGCCGGCGTCGAGTAGGAGAACACGCGGCGAGGGTAACGCCAGGTCACCTTCCCCGATGAGATGATGCCGTACTCGTAGGCGTCGTTGGTGCCCAGGATGACGGTGCCGTCGGGCGCCACCGAGGCCGAGACCTCGATGTCCGCACCGGCGGCGAAGCGCCACTTGACGCTGGCATGGTTGCCGGCGTCGCTCAACGCCACCAGGTTGCCGTCGGCGGTCACGTAGACGGTCCCGTCCGTACCGATCGCCGGGCTGCCGAAGGAGGCCTTGCCCACGTTGGTCGTCCACAGCTGCTGTGCTCCGGCCGCGGTGGCGTGCAGGCCGGCCACGTCTCCGACAGTGTCGGCCAAATACACCTTGTCCCCCGAGGCTACAGCCGGGGAGAGGACGGTGCCGGCCAGCTTCTGTTGCCACAGCAGCTTGCCGGTGGGATCGACGGCGTCGAGGGTGCTGTTGGGTCCCGGCCAAAGAATCGTTCCGTCGCCCAGAATCGCAGGGCTGGTCGACAGCTCGTGGTTGTTGTTGGAGCTTCCGCCTCCGTTGAAGGTCCACTTGTCGGCCCCTGTAGCCGGGTTCAGGGCGTGGAGGATCCCGTTGTTGGCCGACTCGTAGATGGTCCCGTCGCCCGCCACCACAGGGCCAGCGACGACCGGGCCCCCGAGGTTGCGGGCCCAGCGCACCGCCCCGGTCGTCGGGCCGGCCGCCACCGATGCCCCCGAGTGGGCACTGTCGTGGAGGGCTGCCGCCCACGACGCCGGGCCTCCGTTGCCTGCTGCGGTCGCCGGGACGGGACCCGCGGGTGGCGCCGTCGCAACGGTGGACACCGCAGGAGCGGCATGCTTCGCGTCGGTCCCCGGCGGCTTGGCCGTGGACGTGGCGCCACAGCCGACGGCGAGCAATGATACGGCGACGGCTCCCGACGCGGTACGCACCCAACGATGATGGCGGAGATCTGTCACGCAAGCTCCCTTGAGAGCCCGACCACGAAGTGGGCCGGTCGTCGACATCCTCGTCCGGTACGTCAGTTGCGTCTCACAATCTGGGCCTGAAGGTCTAGGGAAGCCGAGTTGATGCAATATCTTTGACCGCCGGGGAGAGGTCCGTCGTTGAAGACGTGGCCGAGGTGTCCGCCGCAGCGTCGACAGAGGACTTCCGTGCGGGTCATGCCAAGGCCTCCATCGCGTTTGAGTTCCACGGCCGCCGCGACGGTCGGCTCGATGAAACTCGGCCAGCCTGTTCCCGAGTCGAACTGTGCGCTGGTGTCGAAGAGGGGGGTGTCGCAGGCCGCGCAGTGGTAAGTGCCGTCTGCTTCGGCGTGCACGTACTTGCCGCTGAACGGTGCCTCGGTGGCTTTGCCCCGCAGGACTCTGTACTGCTGAGCGCTGAGGTGACCTCGCCAGTCGTCCTCAGACCTGACTACCTCCCGCGGGGCGTCTTCCGGCTGCGTCCCACGGTTGAACAACTTGGCTAGGCTCACCATTGTGTCCTCTACCTCTCCGATCTGAACGAGTCATTGGGCGCTTCCCACGAGTGCAAACATTCGCGAAGGTGCCGTCGTGGTAGTCCTACTCGGTCGCGATGTCGGACTGCCCGAATCGTCGGAGAGTTCAGATGCCTGTAACCACGTTGGCAGTGGCCAGCGTCGGTGCCAGTGTCAGGGTCGTAGGTACTTCTGGGAGGAGGTCGCGGTCGTCGAGCATCGTGCTTAGGGGGCTGCGTACGAGACGGTGGTCAACGATTTGAACCTCACGGCCGGAATAATCTTCCCCGATGTCGATCTCGGGGACCATGCCGGCAACGATCGCCGGCTCTCTGAGTTGGCCAGCGGCGACCCCGTCCTCGTCCATTTCTATCGGGGCTGGTGGTGCCCGAAGGAACAGGCCTTCTTTCAGCGTCTGATCAGGCTTCAGGACGAAGCGGAGGTGGCTTATACCAGATTCGTGTCCATCAGTGTCGACCTTCCTGACGTGCAAGCCGCGTTCCGGGCGGGCATCGGGGCCCGATGGACGTTCTTGTCCGACGCCGAGCGCACCTGGCTGGACCGGCTCGGACTCGTGGAGGCAACCGACACCGCCCACCGGCCCTATCTTCCGAGCGTGTTCACGCTGCTCCCCGACTTGGAGATCCATTCCGCCTACCAGGGATACTGGTTTTGGGGTCGACCGACCACCGAGGAGCTCCGACAGGACTTCCGGTCGATCTCCCGGCGGATCCGCCCCGATTGGGAACCTCCGCCAGCATGAGCTGGCTATGGCTGGCCGTGCGGGACGCGGCGGCCGCCGGGACTCGGGCGTCCGCCTCGCTGCAGACCCGCGACGGTCTGCCTGGGGGCTTTCTCGCCGCCTGGGATGCAACCGAAGAACGGCCGCCCGGTGCGGTCAAGGTGGACGCCCGCGCCGTCGACCTCGTCGGAGAGCCCGGCTGGGTGTCCTTGGTCATGGCCCCCGGCGTCATAAGCCTGCCTTTCGATGATCCCGCGGTATCTGGGGCGATCCGTCGCGTCCTTTCACTCGAACCGGCCGCGGTGTGTTCGACCCTCACCGTCGGCGACGATCGCTTCGTGGGGGCGTTGACCGCCTGCCATGAACTCGATGGCCGTCTCCGCGGCGACCCGTTTGCCGCGCTGTTCCCCGCCCGGCTGCTCCATATCGACGGCGGCTTCTTGGGCGAAACGCCAGGTCTGCCCGGGCCCGTGATCCAACGCTACGGCGCCGCCAACCCGTGGCCGTGGGACAGGTTCCCCTCCTACGAGGCGCCATGAGCGGACTGCCCATCAGCGACTATGCCGTGTTGTCGGACTGCCATTCGGCGGCCCTGGTAAGCGGAGCAGGATCAGTTGACTGGCTGTGTTTCCCCCGGTTCGATTCGCCGTCGGTGTTCGCCCGCATCCTCGACGTGGACGGCGGACACTGGGCGGTACATCCCTCTGGCGAGTTCGACGTCCGCCGCCGCTACCTCGACGATTCTCTGGTCCTCGAAACGCAGTTCCGGTCGCCTGGGGGCATGGGTATGCTCACCGACGCCTTGGTCTTCGACCGTCACGCCCGTGGGCATGACATCGGGAAGGACGCCCCCAATGTGATGGTGCGCGTCTTCGAGGTGACCGAGGGTGAACTGGACGTGACAGTGGAGTTCTGCCCGCGACCCGAGTACGGGATCGTCCGCCCTCGCCTTGAACTGGTCGACGGGATGCTCGTCTCCAGAGGTGGAGCCAGCATCCTGTGCTTGGACGGCCCTCCGCCCGACGAGATCGAGGACGGGACAGCCCGCTGGACGGTCCACCTGAACGTCGGCGACCAGCTCGCGTTTGCTCTCCACCACGTCAGGCGAGGTCGACCGTTCTCCAAGAGATGGTCGGAGCGGCACATCTCCAGCCGACTCAAAGAAACCCTCGGCGGCTGGGAATCATGGTCGAGCCTGCATCAGAGCTACCAGGGCCCCGCCCAGTCGCTCGTGCGGCACAGCGGACGTGTCCTCCAAGGGCTCACCTACCAGCCGACGGGAGCAATAGTTGCCGCGGCTACAACGTCACTTCCCGAGACGGCCGGCGGGACCCGCAACTGGGACTACCGCTATTCGTGGATCCGCGATGCCAGCTTTACCCTCAAAGCGCTGTGGGTGGCGGCGTGCCCAGAGGAGGCGGGGCGTTTCCTGACCTGGATCATCGACACCGCCGGCACCTCTCTGCAACAGGCGAACGGCTTACAGATCATGTACGGGGTGGGCGGGGAGCACGATCTCTCCGAACGAGAGCTCGGTCACCTGGCCGGCTGGCGCGACAGCCAGCCGGTCCGGGTAGGCAATGATGCTTGGGACCAAACCCAGGTCGACATCTACGGCGAGCTCCTCGACGCCGTCCTGGTGCTCCGATCGAGGTTGGAGACACCGTCGGCGGGCGTTCGCCGGTTCCTGATTGACGTCGTCGACTGCGCTGGGGCGGCATGGCGCAGCCCGGACTCGGGGATCTGGGAGATGCGCGGCGACCTCCGCCATCACGTGTATTCCAAACTGATGTGCTGGGTCGCGCTCGACCGTGGACTGCAATTGGCCGAATGGCTCGGTGCCGAAGACCGGGCCGCCGAGTGGGATACAGCGCGAGGCGAGATCCGGGATGCGATCGTGTCGCGAGGCTGGAACGAGTCGGTGGGTTCGTTCACCCAATGCTTCGACGACACGAACCTCGACGCGTCCGGCCTCATGTTGGCGATCACCGGATTCCTTGACGTCGATGACCCCAGGATGGTGGCGACCGTCGACTGCATCGCCGAAGCCCTGGCTGCGCCGTGCGGTCTCCTCTACCGCTACACCAGCGACGACAGTCTCGACGGCAACGAAGGGTGCTTCCTGCTCTGCACCTACTGGCTGGTGGAGTGTCTCGCCGCCCGAGGCGAGGTCGGGCATGCGACGGAGCTGTTCGAACGGGCCAACGCCTACGCTAACGACCTCGGACTCCTGAGCGAGGAAGCAGAGCCCATGACCGGCGAGCTGATGGGGAACTTCCCCCAAGCGTTTAGCCATGTCGGACTCGTCAATGCCGCCTGGGCGCTATCCAAGGTCAACCCGCCATCCCCCTGACGCCTCGGAGAGGGTGGGATCACCGTTTCGGAGCGAGCACGTCGCCGGGCTCGAAGCGGTATCCCTTTCCCCAGACCGTCACGATCAACTCTGGGGAGCCGGGATCCAGCTCCAACTTCTCCCGCACCCTACGAACATGGACCGTCACCGTTGATAAGTCGCCGATGGTGTATCCCCACACCCGTTCCAGTAGCTCGATTCGATGAAATGAGCGGCGGGGGTGACGGACCAAGAAGTCGACAAGGGCAAACTCGCGGCCGGTGAGAACGACCCAGGTTCCCCGTATTCGCACGCGGCGCGCCTCAGAGTCAAGGGTCACGGGACCGCAGCAGAACAGCGCTCGTCCATCCTCCGCGGTCTCGGCCCGAGGCGTCCGCAACACCGATCGGATCCGGGCCATCAACTCTGGCGGCGAGATCGGTACCCGGACGCACTCGTCAGCCCCGAGCTCGAGGTAGCTGGCTCGTGCGAACCCATCAGCAACGGCGCTCATCAACACGATCCTGACGGTTCGCCGTGTCAGCAGCCAGTCAACGAAAGGCCGGCAGTCCTCGCCGCCCAAACGAACGTTCAAGATGACCAGCTCGGCCCAGCCTGCCTCGATCCAAGGGACAGCATCGAGCAACGAGGTGCTCACCCTGACCCGGAAACCGGCCCCGCCGAGCGCCGCCGCTGCCATGCGTTTGGTCTCGGGGTCGTCCTCGATGATCAGCGTCCTAGCCACCCTATGCCCGGCCGGGCTGCAGCTCGACCCGGTCGAGGCATCCTTGGCGATCAACGAACCGATAAGGTCCCGGGGGTGACCGGCACTCGGAGCGGTCCGCGTCGGAGAGCAGAGATGCAGCGGTCCGCCACGTAGCTTCCCTGCCCCGAAGACCGATCACGTCGCCGCTCCTCACCCCGTCGCGGGGATCACATCGGCGTCACTAAGGACCAGAGCGACGCAACAAGGCCGCCGGTCGCGGTCGGCCGGCCGAATCCCAGAGGCACGTGCCCCTCCGCTGAGGGTAGCGGACCACACTCAGCCGCGGATTCCCCGAGCCGCCTGACATCCGCTGCGATGACGGTTCGTGACGGACATGACCGACGTCGGCATCAGCGCCACCGGCGACCTGATCGATCGAGTCTGAATCTGACCGGGAGGATCAGCTTACAGCTTCGTGACAAATCGCCAAGAGACGTTGTTTCAACCAAAGCCACGGACGGATAATCGGCTCGAAGGAAACTCTGCATAGAGGACGAGCGTTACTCCGGACTGTCGGTGGCGCATCGGTCAACAGGATGCGAGGACAGTTCCGTTGAGTCTCCGTTTCGGTATCGGACCGTTGAGTGGACCGGACCCATTGCAGTTGGTCGACGAGGTCGGTGGCGTCGAAGAGGACGGCGACGCGTGGCTCGGGACGGCCTCGCTCGAAGACCACGGCGTGCTCGTACGGGCGGCGGGACCTGTTCTCGACATCGGATGCGGCCCCGGCCGTCACACACAAGCCCTCAAGGATCTCGGCGTCGACGTGCTGGGCATCGACGTCACACCATCCCTGCTCGAGACCGCAACAAGGCGCGGTGCGCCCGTGCTGGCAGCGTCGGTGTTCGGTCTGCTGCCTCGGATGGGCCAATGGCAAACCGCCCTGACGCTGGACGGCAACGCCGGTCTGGGCGGCGACCCTGTCGGCTTGCTCCGCCGTCTGCGTCGGGTGCTTCGACCTGACGGCCGGATCCTCGCCGACCTCGCCAGCGGTCCCGCAGCCCGATCTCGTCGGTTGCGGTTACGCCACGGAGGCCGGCTCGGTCCCCGTTTCTCTTGGGCGCCGCTTCACGTCAACGATCTCGACCTTGTCGCGAAGACCGCTGGCTTCGAGGTGGTGGACCTGTGGAAACGCGAACAACGATGGTTCTGCGAGCTGGGGCCGGCCACGCCCGTTTCTTCGCCTGACTCGACGCCTGCCGCCGTCACCGCCGCTATGCGCCCGCCACCGCCCGCCGGTGTAGCGCACCGTCTGGCCGGGACGCTCGCCGAGTCGGTCCCGGCATTGTCACAGTCGTACCCTGCCCTGGCGGGCAGCTTGACGCGAACGGGTCTGGCGTAGCACGTGTCTCCCCCTCGCGCCCTGAGGCTGCCCAGCCACGTTCGAGGAGGCAGACGACGTGACTGAAAAAGACCAGCGGGGGACCCCGGAAGCGCCTGGCGAGGAGCCGGCCGGGCCAGGGGTCCTCCGCGCCGATGGTGGAGACCGGGGCAACCGAGTTTCACTGCGATCAAAGGAGCGACGCGACGAGCTTTGGCGCCGTGCGTATGCCAAGGCGGTCGAGCCGGTCGGCCCGTTCCGGAGCGAGTCGTGGCGCAGCCCCGTTCGCGGTCCGTGGTTGACGTCGGTGTTCGGGTCCATCCTGCTGGTCGGCATCCCGGTGATGTTCATCACCGGGCTGGTCTCCTACGCCGCCTACAACCCCCGACTTCCCGGCAACGACACCACCCCCACGCACGGTGTGCTCGGCTTCTTCCTGTTCAGTTGGATCACCAACCCGAGCTGGCTCTACCGGGTCAGCGAGGGCATCCATGTGATCCTTGGTTTCGCTCTGGTGCCGATCCTGTTGGCCAAGTTGTGGTCGGTGATGCCCAAGTTCTTCCATTGGCCACCGGTGTTCTCCCCGGGCCACCTCCTCGAGCGCCTGAGCCTCATGTTGTTGGTGGGTGGAGTGATGTTCCAGTTCTTCACCGGGATCTTCGACGTGAACTACTTCTACTTCTGGAAGTTCTCGTTCTATGACGCCCACTACTACGGGGCGTGGGCGTTCATGGCAGGATTCGTCGTTCACGTCGGCCTCAAACTGCCCCTGATGGTCCGCAGCCTGCGCTCGCGCCGTCTTCGCACTGAGTTGGCCACCCCTCTCGCCGACACCGTGCCCGAACCTGTCGATCGTGGCGGTCTGGTCTCGATCAACCCGGCCAAGCCCACGATCTCCCGGCGCGGTCTGCTCGGCCTTGTCGCCGCGACCTCAGCGGCCGCGGTGGTCACAACTGCCGGGGAGAACGTCGGCGGATGGACCCGATCCGTCGCGCTGCTAGCACCCCGGGGACGCTCCTATGGGAACGGTCCCACGGACTTCCAGATCAACAAGCCGGCTGCATCGGTGGGGGTCACGAAAGCGAAGACCGGACCGGACTTCCGACTGCAACTCGCTGGCAGCCACTATCGCTACATGCTCTCCAGAGCCGACTTGCTCTCCCTGCCCCAGTCCACGCAGCGACTCCCGATCGCCTGTGTCGAGGGTTGGGCGACGGTGCAGACCTGGACCGGGGTTCGCCTCGCCGACCTGGCCCGGATGGTCGGCGTCGACCAACCCGAGCTCCTCGAAGTCGAATCGCTCCAGGAAGGCGGGGCGTTCGCGAAAGCATCGCTCAACCGTGATCAGGCCACCGACACCAGGTCGCTGCTGGCGCTGAAGGTCAATGGAGCAGACCTCACCTTGGACCACGGCTATCCGGCCAGGATCATCGTCCCCGCCCTCCCCGGCGTCCACAACACCAAATGGGTCAACAAGCTCACCTTCAGCAGCGCCCGATGACCGCCCCCCGACGATCACCAAGGCTGTTGCGGCTCGTGATTCGCCACTACGGTGCCGGCCCCCTGCACCTGATCGCCCTGCTGGCATCATTCGCGTTCGCCGGCTACGTCGTCGCCAGGATCGCCGCCGTGGGCCATCACTGGCAGATCCTCCTGTGGTTCGTCGGCGCCCTGATCGTCAACGACTTCGTCCTCTTCCCTCTCTACTCCCTCGCCGACCGATCCTGGCAGGGTAAGGCGCGCCGCCATCCCGAGACCCTGCCCCGGGTTCCGTGGATCAACCACCTCCGCGTCCCCGCCGTCATCGCCGGTGTCCTGCTCCTCATCAGCTTCCCCATGGTGTTCCGACTCGACCCGACCGACTACCACGCCGCCACCAACCTGACCCCCGACCCCTATCTGGCCCGCTGGCTGCTGATCACCGCCGCCCTCTTCGCTTCCTCGGCGCTCGCCTACGCATTCCGCCTCGGACGGGCCGGCCGGGCCCGTACCAGCTCGCCGAACCGTTCCAAGCCCTCGCCTCCCATGGCCGACAGGTGATCGTGACTCGGCGACAGAAGACGAACCTGTGGATGTCTTTGCGAACGCCCGACGAGCGTCTCAGCAGCCTGCCCGGCCACCGTTCTCCGCTTTCACCTCAGGAACACCTTCAGAGACCAGTCAGGTTTGAGTAGGTGGATCGGAGACTGGACGGTGCCCGCCCATCGGCGGACGTCCGGCACCGACTGCGTCGCCCCAAGTTTCACTCGCCAAGCAGACCGCAAGAGAGAGGCGAAAATTGGATGAACACAAGACACTCGGCCGACGCCGTTTGCAGTCCATCGGAGAGTCGATTCTGCGTTCTGCACTGGCAACGAACCTCGTGGGGATCGGGGAATTGAAGTTCGAAGACTACGACGTCGAAAACATCAACCCCTTGGTGACGTCAAGTCCCCTGGTCGCGCGGCTCCCCCAGAACCTAGGAAAAGAAAAGAGCAGCCAGGCTCATCGGGGTGACAGAGACAACGATCCGCGTGCTAGTCGCCACGAACCGACGAGCACCGCGAGCATCGACGATCGGGAGCCTCGGGGCCGTCGACTCGGCCCGCTCCCCAACGCGGCGCGCCCGATGAGGGCCGGTGATGCAAGGACTTGCTGGACACCGCCAGCCCGAGGAGCGGGATTTGCCGATCCTCTGCGCGTTCTCCGACTCCGACCCCATCACCAGGGGCGCCGACGAGGCGGTGAGCCTCCTCCCTCATGCCTTTGCGGGGTGTCGACCACTTGACTCGACCGAACCATCGACGAAGGGCAGCTGCGTTGCTGTTCGGGACCGTCCTGGTGGCGTCGTGTGGCTCCGGCACCACCGCGTCCAAGCCAGCCACCCCGCTGCAGTCTGCGCCCGAACCGGCGGTGTCCCCTCCGTCAGCCGGGCGCCTGCCCGGGACCGTCGTACCTCTCTCCGGTGCGCCGGAGGGGGTGGCCGTGACCGACGCTGGCACGGTCGCGGTCAACGTGCGAAGCGCCAACATGTCCCACGGCGGCCTCGTCATCTTTCCCCTCTCGTCTCCCGCCTCGGCCAGCAGCGCCGGCGTCGTCAACCTCGGCGGCTCAGCCCGTCACCTGACACTCGCCGGCCCCGACGGTCCCGCGCTCGTCGCCGACGAGTCCGACGACCGCTTCCTCCGGGTGGCTTTGCCTTCCGGCCAGATCCTGAGCTCGGTCCACGTCGGCCGCCAACCCCACGAGGCCATCGCTGTTGGCACAGACACCTCCTATGTCTTCGACGAGCTGGCCAACACCATCCACGTCGTGCACGCCGAACAGGTGGTGAGGGTCGTGCCGGCCCCGCTGCAACCCGGCGGTGGGGCAGCAGCGTCCGACGGCCGCCATGTGGTCTCCGTCGGCGTGCGCGGCCGGCGCATCACCGACTACACGGCCAACGGCAACGTGGTCGGAAGCGCCAACTGCGGCGCCGGGCCCACCCACGTGATCACCGGCAGCGACGGCCTGTTCTGGGTCAACGACACCAACGGCGACGCGGTCCTCGGCTTCGAGCTCACCTCGCATGGTCCCAAGCAGGTAGCCACCATTCCCACTGGACCCGGCTCCAAGCCGTACGGGCTCGCGTACGACACCCACCGGCACACCCTGTGGACCACACTCACCGGACGCGACCAGCTGCTCGGACTGACGTTCTCCGGTACCGCGGTCACCAGCCGGGCGACCTACGACACGGTGCAACAGCCCAACACCGTCGCCGTGGATCAAGCCACCGGTGAACTTGTGATCACCGGCTCGACGCCCGGCCAGACCGGACACCTCCAGTTCCTGCGCTGACACACACCCGCGAGCCGGGCAGGGCCGAGTCCGAGGGGCTGAGGGACACCCCGTTGCCCCCGGAGATTGGTGGCGCGGGCGGGGGGGCGGCGAGGAGGTACAGGACCCGGTGCATGAGGTTCCTCTCTGAGCTGGACAGCCTCAGTAGCTTCTCATGCTATTTCATGTTGTCAAGTGTCTTTTTGCACTCAGCCCGTTCGCTCATCACCGGGGGCCAGGTCGTCGGCCTGGACGGCCGTGATGCAGGCCATCTCGACGATGTCGGTGGCGCTGCATCCACGACTGAGATCGTTCATGGGGTGAGCCAGGCCCTGGAGCACGGGCCCGAGGGCGACCGCTCCCGCCAGGCGCTCGGCCAGCTTGTACGCGATGTTGCCGGCTTGAAGGTCCGGGAACACCAGGACGTTTGCGCAACCGCCGACCGCGCTGCCTGGTGCCTTGACGGCGGCCACCGCCGGGACCAGGGCGGCGTCGCCCTGGAGCTCACCGTCGACGCGCAACGCCGGGTAGCGAGCGCTGACGATGTGGGCCGCCTCCGCAACCTTGGCGGCGTGCGGATGCTCAGCGCTGCCCTTGGTCGAGAAGCTGAGCAGAGCCACGCACGGCTCGGCTTCGAGGAACTGGCGGGCGCTTGCTGCCCCAGCGATGGCGATGTCCGCCAGCTGCTCGGCGCTCGGATCGGGGACCACGCCGCAGTCGGTGAAGATGAGTGCCCCGCCTGCGCCGACGCTCTCGTCGGGGAAGATCATGAGAAAGAAGCTCGACACCAGACCGGCGCCACCGGCATCGCCAATGCCGTGGAGGGCGGCTCGGACAGTCTGGGCCGTGGTGGCGACCGCCCCCGCAACACACCCATCGGCGTCGTCGGCGTCAACCATCAGCGCCCCGAACAGCAACGGCTCCTTCACCGCTGCCAGCGCCTCGACCTCGCTCAGCTTGCTGCCCGCCCTGCGCTGCCGGTAGCGCTCGGCGTAGCCTTCTGCCTGCGCCGCTATCAGCGTCTCGTCGACCAGCACGGGCAGAGCGAGCCGCTCGGCGCGCAACGCATCGGCGGCCGCCCGCACCCGGGGGTCGCTCGACTCGGGGAAGACGATGCGACGCGGCCGAGCTCGAGCCCTGGCCCGGATGGAGGCCCGGACGTCGGTCACCCGACCGCGATCTGCAACAGGTCCCCTTCGACGTCCGCGATCATGACCAACCGGACTGTATCCGGTCCTCGGAGATCACACCGGGTCAATGGCCGACGACGGACCTGGTGCTGGCCACGGCAAACTCGACGTGAACCGACCACAATGTGATGCCGCCTGCTGGCGGGGGTGGTAGAAACGGGCTGCCCGGCTGTGGTCATCGATGATCCGGGCGGAGGGGAACGACATCCCGATGAGCGACCAGCGCACGACGTCGGTGTCCACGGGCGGCGACACCGCCGCAGACTTCGTCTCCGACACGACCGGGGAGACCCGGGTGCCGGCCGGCTATCAGCTGACCGACGCGCCTGGGCCGCTCGGCGCGAACGAGCTCCGCCTGCTCGATGCTTGGTGGCGGGCGGCGAACTACCTGTCCGTCGGACAGATCTATCTCGTCGACAACCCGCTCCTGGCACGCCCCTTAGCCGTCGAGGACATCAAGCCTCGCCTCCTCGGCCACTGGGGAACGACACCCGGCCTGAACTTCATCTACTCCCACGCCAACCGGTGCATCCGCGACCGCGACCTCGACGCGGTCTACGTGATGGGGCCAGGGCATGGGGGGCCGGGACCCAACGCCTGCGCCTGGCTCGAGGGCACCTACACGGAGCGGTATCACTCCGTCGGCCTCGACGCCGAGGGCATGCGTCGCCTCTTCAGGCAGTTCTCGTTCCCCGGCGGGGTGCCGAGTCACGTCGCCCCCGAAACCCCGGGATCGTTCCACGAGGGCGGCGAGCTCGGCTATTCACTCCTCCACGCTTTCGGCGCCGTGCTCGACCACCCGGACCTCACCGTTTTCTGTGTGATCGGCGACGGCGAAGCCGAGACCGGCCCGCTGGCTGCAAGCTGGCACGCCAACAAGTTCTGCAACCCGGCACGCGACGGGGCGGTCCTTCCCATCCTGCATCTGAACGGCTACAAGATCGCCAGCCCGACGATCCTGGCCCGCATCCCCGAGGCCGACCTGCTCTCGTTGCTGCAGGGCTGCGGCTACGACCCCCGCGTGGTCGACGTCCCGCTCGGATCGAACCCGACTGGCGCTCACCAGGAGTTCGCCGCAGCCCTCGACGCCTGCCTGGACGACATCGCCAGCATACAGCGCCGGGCCCGCCTCGACGGTAAGCTCGACCTGCCGCGCTGGCCGATGATCGTCCTGCGCTCCCCCAAGGGCTGGACCGGGCCGCGCGAGGTGGACGGCCAGCAGGTAGAGGGCACCTTCCGGGCCCATCAGGTTCCGATCGCCACAGCACGAGACAACGAGTCCCACCGCCATGCCCTGGAAGGCTGGATGCGTTCCTACCGGCCCGAGGAGCTCTTCGACGAGCACGGTGGACCGGTGCCCGAGCTCACCGGCCTCGCCCCCGAGGGTGACCGCAGGATGAGCGCCAACCCAGTGGCGAACGGCGGGATCCTCGTGCGCTCCCTGGAGCTCCCGGACTTCCGCGGCTACGCGGTTGACGTGGCGAAACCGGCGACGACGTCGCACTCGGCCACCCAGGTGCTCGGCGGGTGGCTGCGTGACGTCATCGCCGCCAATCCCCACAACTTCTTGCTGTTCGGGCCCGACGAGGTCGTCTCCAACCGGCTCTCGGACGTGTTCGACGTCACCGAGCGTGAGTGGATGGCCGCCACCGAACCGGCGGACGACCAGCTCTCCCGGGACGGGAGGGTGATCGAAATCCTCTCCGAGCATGTCAACCAGGGACTGCTGGAGGGGTACCTGCTCACCGGACGCCACGGGATGTTCACCTGCTACGAGGCGTTCGTCCACATCGTCGACTCCATGTTCAACCAGCACGCAAAGTGGCTGGAATCTGCGTCCGAGGTCCCGTGGCGGTGGCCCATCGCCTCGCTGAACTACCTGCTCACCTCGCATGTCTGGCGCCAGGACCACAACGGAGCCACCCACCAAGACCCCGGCTTCCTCGACATCGTGATGAACAAGAAACCCCGCATCGTCCGCGCCTACCTTCCACCCGACGCCAACTGCCTGCTCTCGGTCGCCGATCACTGCCTGCGCAGCCGCCACCACGTCAACGTGATCGTGGCCGGCAAACAGGCCGGGCTGGACTACCTCGACATGGACCAGGCCATCGCCCACTGCACCCGCGGCGTCGGCATCTGGGACTGGGCCGGCAGCGAAGAAGACGGCGAGTCGCCCGACGCCGTCCTTGCCTGCGCAGGAGAGGTACCCACCCTCGAGACCCTGGCCGCCGCTGACATCGTCCATCGGGAGCTCCCCAGCCTGCGGGTCCGGGTGGTCAACGTGGTGGATCTCATGCGCCTCCTCCCCGACACCGAGCACCCGAACGGGCTGCGCGACGCCGAGTTCGACGCGCTCTTCACGACCGACCGGCCCGTCGTGTTCGCGTTCCACGGTTACCCATCGCTCGTCCACCGCCTCACCTACCGGCGTGCCAACCACGCCAACATCCACGTCCGGGGGTTCAAGGAGAACGGGACGACCACCACCCCCTTCGACATGCTCATGCTCAACGACCTCGACCGCTACCACCTGGTCATCGATCTCATCGATCGCGTCCCCGGGCTCGGGCCCCGCGCCGCCCTGCTCCGCCAGAAGATGGTCGACGCGCGCCTTCGAGCCCTGTTGTGGACCCGCGAGCACGGCGACGACCTGCCGGAGGTGGCCGGGTGGACCTGGCCGGGCCACAAATAGCACGAACAGGCGGGCGACCGTTCGGATCGGGGACCTGCCAGGATCATACCGTCAGCCAGGGAGGTGCATATTGAGACCGTTTGTCATCAATCGGCATGGACGGATGGTGTTTCCGTCGAGCTACTTCCCTGATCTCGATTTCTCTGCGTTCGAGACCCTGCTCCAGTTCGAGGGCGCCGTGCAGAGAGACTTCGAGGACAAGGCGCCTACCGGGACGGACATCGCGCAAAGGATCGACGAGGGCGGGTACGCCAATCGCTTCGAACTGCTGCGTGACCTAGGGCTCAATCTGTTCTGGGTCAACCGTTACTCGCTCACGATGTACGAGAAGCGTCCCACCCGCTGGCGGGACGTGCCCAAGATGTCCGACGACGTCTATCTCCCGGTCGTGACCCCGTGGGAGGACGGTGAGCGCAAGGTCGCCGCCGTGGAGGCCGCTTACCAACGGCTTCCTCCGGCGTGGGACCAAGAGGTCGAGGACCGGATCTTCTCGTTGCTCTTCGACGTGTTCCGTCACAGACGCCACCACGCCACCGAGCTACCGGCTCTCAAGCCCACCGTCGCCGAACTGCTCCAACGTCCCGGCGAGCTGACGTTCTGCATCCCCTCGCACGACCCGGACTACCAGATCTTCTCTGAAGACGACATCCTCGATCATCAAGAGGAGGTGGCCGAGCTCGAGTCACTCGGCCGCTGGGCGAGGGTCCTGCACAACCAGTATCCGTGGGACCGCTCGGCCACCCGGCTCGTCGAGGTGGGCCAGCTCGACGCTGACGACTTCGTGATCGTCTTCACCCCTCGAACCCGCGACGTCCGCACCTTCATCCGCCAGGCGCGCCGGGAGGTCTCGAGCCCGGAGCCCGCAGCGCCCGCCGTCGAGACCCGCCGGCCGGTCCGGCCCTATCCACCGGTCGACGTCCGCCGGCAGTTCGCGATCATGCCGAAGATCGAGTCTCTGAGCGCGATTCCCGGTGAGCACAGCTGCTCCAACGACGACGTCATTCGCAATTCGGCGTTCAACTGGTCGCCGATGAGCGCGTCCGAGATCGAGCGAAAGACGGGTATCAAGGCACGCGCCTACAGCGAACGACCACTTGAGCACCTGGCCCTCGACGCAGCGCGAGCCGCCCTGGCCAAGGCGGGCAGAGTGGCGGAGGAGATCGGTGCGGTGTTCGTGTGTACGTGCACGAGCACCAGGCTGGTCCCTTCCATGGCGACGTGGATCTCCGGTGAGCTCGGGATCTTCCAGACCCACGCGTCGTGTGATCTTGTCGCCGCGTGCGCCGGGTTTGCCTACGGACTGTCGGAGGCCGTTCGCGTGCTCCAAGAGGTCGACCGGCCGATCCTGGTGGTGTTCGCCGAGAAGTTCTCCGACAAGATCGGCAGCGTCCGCACGTCACGCATGCTCTTTGGCGACGGCGCTGCGGCCATGGTCATCGGCCCCGCCCCGGACGGTGTCGAGCCCGATCTCGAGGTCCTGCAGACCTACGCCAGCGGCCCGGTGAGCGAGGTCAACTCGATCATCTGGCCCAACCCCGAGTTCGACGGCAACCTTACGGTCTACGGTCCCGAGGTCAAGGCGCTCGTCGAGCGATACCTGGCCCAGATGATCGACGAGATCAAACAACTGCCGGCGCGCGGGGGTCCGGGGTCGCTGCTCGACGAGGTCGATGGAATGGTTCCCCATCAGGCCAACAAGGTCATGGTGTCCGACATCGCAGAAAAGGCGGGCATCCCGGCGGAGCGGGTGTACTTCAACATCGAGTGGATGGGCAACGTGTCGGCGGCCAGCATCCCGGTCGCCCTGCGTGACGCGGTGGCCGAGGGAGTGGTCGATCGGCCGATGCGGCTCTTCTGTCCCGGGTTCGGCGCCGGGGCCGTGGGGGGCTACGTGGTGCTGCGCCTCGATCCCGCCGTCGTCGTGCTCGACGGCGCCGAGGTGGGAACGACGTCGAGCGCACGGTGGGGACGGGGTACATCCTCCGAGGATGTGCGCATAGGGTTCGCCTGAGGTCGCATCGGCCCCAGCGGTGACCATCGAAGCGAGGAGATGTGATGTTCGAGCGGGTTGCCATCGTCAATCGCGGCGAAGCCGCGATGCGCCTCATTCGGGCCGCTCGAGAGCTCGAGGTCGAGCAGGGGTGGCCACTGACGACCATCGCCCTCTACACCGACGTCGAGCGCACCGCCATGTTCGTCCGTGAGGCCGATGTGGCGGTGCGTATCCACAGCGTCGAGAAGAACGCCTACCTCGACTACGACGTCCTCGAGCGCGCGTTGCGCGACAGCGGCGCGGAGGCAGTGTGGGTTGGCTGGGGGTTCGTGTCGGAGGACCCTGACTTCGCCGACCTGGTGGAGCGCATGGGCCTCACCTTCATCGGCCCGAGCGGGGCGGTCATGCGCAAGCTCGGTGACAAGATCGGCGCAAAGCGCCTTGCCGAGGAGGTCGGCGTACCCGTCGCCGCGTGGAGCGGTGGCCCGGTCACCAACCCGGAAGAGGCCTACCGCCACGCCGAGTCCATCGGGTATCCACTGATGGTCAAGGCCGCGGCAGGCGGCGGTGGTCGGGGCATCCGCCGGGTCGACGACGACGGTGGGCTGGAAGCGGCGTTCGAGAGCGCCCGCCGCGAGGCAGCCAGCAGCTTCGGCGACGACACCGTCTTCATGGAGCGGGTCATCACGGGGGGTCGCCACGTCGAGGTGCAGGTCGTCGCTGACGGCCAGGGGGGGGTGTGGGCCGTGGGGGTGCGGGACTGCTCGATCCAGCGCCGGAACCAAAAGGTGATCGAGGAGTCGGCGTCCACTGCTCTTGACGCCAGCGGAGAGCAGCGAGCGAAGGATGCGGCGGTGGCGCTGGCCGAGGCCAGCGGGTACCGGGGGGCGGCGACCGTCGAGTTTCTCTACCAGCCCGACGAGGACAGCTTGGCGTTTCTCGAGGTCAACACCCGCCTCCAGGTCGAGCATCCCGTCACCGAGGTGACGACCGGGGTCGACCTGGTCAAGCTCCAGCTCCACATCGCCGCTGGCGGTCGGCTTGAAGGTGATCCGCCGCCGCCGCGAGGCCACGCCATCGAGGTGCGGCTCAACGCCGAGGATCCCGAGCGTGACTTCGCCCCGGCACCTGGCACCGTCGAACGCCTGGTGTGGGCCACGGGACCCGGTGTGCGGGTCGAGACCGGCCTGGCTCAGGGCGACGTCATCCCGGCCGAGTACGACTCGATGATCGCCAAGGTCATCGGCTGGGGGCGGAGCCGCCCCGAGGCGCGCGCCAGGGTTCTGCGGGCCCTGCGGGAGACGACGGTGGTCATCCGGGGCGGTATGACCAACAAGGCGTTCTCGGCTGGAATCCTTGAGCATCCCGACGTCGTCGCCGGACGGTTCGACACCGGCTGGCTGGACCGGCTGATGGGCGGGGGTGACTACCAGATGCGCGAGCGGCGAGCCGTCGCCCTCATCTCCACCGCCGTCGACGCCTACGACGCCCATCGCGAGGCGGAGCGCAAGCGGTTCTTCCTCTCCGCGGCCAGGGGTCGGCCACAGACCGACATGGATCTCGGTCACCGGGTCGACCTGCGCCTCGGCGGAGCGTCGTACGGCTTCGAGGTGTACCAGATCGGGGCGGGCCGGTACCGGCTGGCGGTCGATTGCTGCCGGGTCGATGTCCATGCCGAGCCGGGTGGACCCTTCGAGCGGCGCCTGGTCGTCGCCGGTCTCCCGTTCCGGGTAGTGTCGATCCGCCAGGGTGCCGAGACGCTGGTCGAGGTGGACGGGCTGCCCCACCGCGTGTCTCAGGACGACGGCGGTCTGGTCCGCGCCCCCTCGCCGGGTGTGGTGGTCAACATCGCCGTCTCCAACGGTGACGATGTGAAGGCGGACGATCTCCTGGCGACGCTCGAGAGCATGAAGATCGAGGTTGCCCTGCGGGCGCCCGTCGCCGGCCGGGTACGCGAAGTGCTGGGCGTCGTGGGCGCGCCGGTCGATGCGGGAAGCGCGCTGTTCCGCCTCGAAGCGGAGCAGGAAGAGGGCGCCGACCCCGACGACGGTGACCGCGCCGACTTCTCGGACCTCAACACGTCTGATTCCGACGACCCGCGCGTCAGCGTCGCCCGCCAACTCGCCGAGCTGCGGTCCCAGGTCCTCGGCTACGACTACAGCGACGACGAGGCGGACCGTACGGTCGGCCTCTATCTCCGGCACCGCTCGGAGGTGGCCCCGGGCGAGCCCGACACGCTGCGGTCCGAGCTGGCGGTGCTCAACGCCTTCGCCGACGTCGTCCTGCTCAACCGGAACCGGCGCACCGGCGACGACGAGACAGCCGAGGACGTGCACAGTCCACGAGAGTTCTTCCATGCCTTCCTGCGGACCATGGACACCACCCGAGCAGGTCTGCCGCCGAGCTTCGAAGACAAGCTCTGCGCTGCGGTGGCCGACTACGAGGTGGACGGGCTTGAGCGCACTCCGGCGCTGGAGGAGGCGCTGCTTTGGATGTTCCTCGCCCAGAGGCGCAGCACCACGATGTTACCGGCGGTCCTGGCCATCCTCGACTTCCACCTTGACCACGCCGACATTCCCGTCGAGTTGCGCCAAGCGTTGCTCGACACCCTCGACCGGGTGATCCTCGCAACCCAGCTCCGCCACCCCGTGGTCGGGGCGCTGGCCCGAAGCGTCCGGTTCCGTCTCTTTGACGAGCCGCTCATCCACGCCGGGCGCGATGAGACCCTGGAGGTGATGCGCGAGCAGCTGTCGTTCATGACCGCCACCAACGACCCGGTGGAGCGCGCAGCGAGGATGGAGGTGCTCGTCTCCTGCCCGCAGCCGCTCATTCGCCTCATGGCTGGGCTGGGGGAGAACCAAGATGCGGAGCGACGGGAGCTGATCGAGGTGCAGACCCGCCGCTACTACCAGATACGGGACCTGACCGACGTCCGGTGCTTCGATCGGGGGGGACGGCGAATGGTCACCGGAACCTTCAAGGAAGCGGGCGAGCGAGTGGTCGTCGTGAGCGCCGAAGTGTCCACCGCGGAGCCGGCCGACCTCACCGCCGTTCTCGCCGCGGTCGGCGAGGAGGTGGGCGCATCGACCGCTGCGGTAGCCGACGTGTACGTACAGGACGGAGCCGCGCCGCCGGTCGGTCAGGAGCTCGGTGCGCGCATCGACAACGCCCTGGCCGCTGGAGCCCTTTCGGACGGGCTGCGCCGCGTCACCGTCTCGGTCCCCACCGCCGCCATGCACCTGTCCCGCTACACCTTCGAGCGCGACGGTGCCGGCTTCGCCGAGAACCCGGTCCTACGTGACCTGCACCCGATGATCGCGGAGCGTCTCGACCTTTGGAGGCTGGCCCAGTTTGACCTGCGGCGGCTGCAGGCCCCCGAAGACGTCTACCTCTTCGAGGCCAAGGCCCACACCAACCCCGATGATCGGCGCCTGATGGCGCTCGCCGAGGTGCGCGACCTCACACCCCTTCGGGACGGAAAGGGGTCGGTTACGGCCATTCCCGCCCTCGAGCAGGTGCTCGACAGCTGCTTGGACGGGATGCGAAGAGCCATCGCCGATCTCGCCTCGCCCGACCCCCCGCTGTGGAACCGGATCGTCCTTCACGTCTGGCCGCCCATCGATCTCGACCAGGACGAGCTGCTCTCGGTGGCGCGCTCCTTGGAACCCCGCACCGCCGACGTCGGCCTCGAGCAGGTGGGCATCCAGGGTCGGATGCGGAACCCCGACGGGACCCGAGACGTGCGGCTGCGCATGGCCCGCTCAGCGGGCGCCGGCCTGACCTTCGAGTTGACCTCGTCACCGGAGGCGCCATTGCAGCCCCTCGACGCGTACGCCCAGCTGGTGCTCAGGGCCCGGCGGCGAGGCACCGTGTACCCCTACGAGCTTGTCCCCCTGCTCCTCGGCCCCACCGGCGACCCCGACGTGTCGCTCGAGGGACCTCAACGCGCCGAGCCTGAGTTCTGTGAGCACGACCTGGGCGACGACGGTGAGGCCCGGGTCGTCGAGCGGCCCTACGGCGATAACACCGCAGCCATCGTCTTCGGGACCATCACCACGCCGACCGCCCGCTATCCCGAGGGGATGGTCCGCGTGGCGATCCTCGGCGATCCCACCAAGGCCCTCGGCTCCGTCTCCGAACCGGAGTGCCGGCGCATCGTTGCCGCCATCGACCTCGCCGAGTCGCTCGGCGCACCGGTCGAGTGGTTCGCGGTGTCCTCCGGGGCCAAGATCTCCATGGACAGCGGCACCGAGAACATGGACTGGGTGGCGAGGGTGCTACGGCGCCTGATCGAGTTCACCCAAGGCGGCGGCGAGGTCAACGTGGTGGTGACGGGCATCAACGTCGGCGCCCAGCCGTACTGGAACGCCGAGGCGACCATGCTGATGCACACCAAGGGCATCCTCGTCATGACCCCTGACAGCGCCATGGTCCTCACCGGCAAGCAATCGCTCGAGTACTCGGGCGGCGTGGCAGCCGAGGACAACTTCGGCATCGGCGGCTACGACCGCATCATGGGCCCCAATGGCCAGGCGCAGTACTGGGCCTCGGACGTGACCGAGGCCTGCCGGATCCTCTCGGCCCACTACGACTTCGCCTACGTCGCTCCCGGCGAGCGATTCGGGCGAAGGGCGGTGAGCGACGATCCCGTCGAGCGCGACGTGCGGAGCAGCCCACACCACCACGACGGCACCGATTTCACCTCGATCGGGCAGATCTTCTCACCCGAGACCAACGCCGAACGCAAGAAGGCCTTCGACATCCGCACCCTCATGAATGCCGTCATCGACCGCGACTGCACCCCGCTCGAGAGGTGGGCCGGGATGGTCGACGCCGACACCTCCGTAATCTTCGACGCCTTCCTCGGCGGTTACGCCATAACCGTCATCGGGATCGAGTCCCGCCCCGTCCCGCGCCTCGGACTCCCACCCACCGACGGGCCGGAATCGTGGTCCGGCGGCACCCTCTTCCCGATGTCGTCCAAGAAGGTGGCGCGCGCCATCAACGCGGCAAGCGGGAACCGGCCCGTGGTGGTACTGGCCAACCTCTCGGGTTTCGACGGGTCACCCGAATCCCTCCGCCGGCTACAGCTCGAGTACGGCGCCGAGATCGGGCGGGCGGTGGTCAACTTCGACGGGCCCATCGTGTTCTGCGTGGTCTCCCGTTACCACGGCGGCGCGTTCGTCGTGTTCTCGAGTGTGCTCAATGACGGCCTCGAAGTGGTGGCGGTCGACGGGTCATACGCGTCGGTGATCGGGGGAGGGCCTGCCGCCGCTGTCGTCTTTGGCGGTGAAGTGAGGAAACGGACCGACGCCGACCGCCGCTTGGCCGACCTGGGTCCTCGGATCGCGCAAGCCGATGACGGAGAGGCTGCCCGGCTGCGCTCGGAGCTCGAGGAGCTGCGGCCGACCGTACTGGCCGAGAAGCAAGCCGAGGTTGCTGCCGAGTTCGACCGGATCCACAGCATAGAACGGGCCAGAGAGGTCGGCTCGGTCGATGTCATCATCGAGCCCGGCGAGCTGCGCCCCTACCTCGTCGAGGCGGTCGAGCGCGGCGTGAACCGCCCGACCAAGAGCTCGCGATGAAGGACTTCCCCTGAGTTGAGGAACTGCACCCCACGGGGCCGGTCTCCTCCGTACTAAGAAGGGGGGTCATGAGATCCTTCCGTGCCCTGGTGGCCAACGGGGACGGCCCCGCCCGGTTCCAAGATCTGACCGACGCCGACCTGCCCGACGACGCCGTCACCGTGGAGGTGAGCCACTCGTCGCTCAACTACAAGGACGGTCTGGCGGTGACCAACAAGGGCAGGATCGCCCGCAGCTTCCCGATGATCTGCGGTATCGATCTGGCTGGCGTCGTGGCCGAGTCCACCGACCCGGCGTGGTCGGCCGGCGACGACGTCGTCGTCAACGGCTGGGGCCTGTCGGAGACCCACGCCGGCGGCTACACCGAGCGCCAGAGAGTGAAGCCGGGATGGCTGACACGGCGGCCCGAGGGTCTGAGCGCGGTGCAAGCCATGGCCATCGGCACCGCAGGACTCACCTCGATGCTCTGTGTGCTCGCCCTGGAGAGCCGCGGGCTGAGTAGTGCGGACGACGGTGAGGTCCTCGTCACCGGTGCCGCCGGAGGAGTGGGCAGCGTGGCCGTCGCCATCCTCTCCCACCTCGGCTACCGGGTGACGGCGTCGACAGGCCGACCCGAGACCCACGATCACCTGCGGGCGCTGGGAGCCACGTCGTTTGTCGATCGCTCCGAGCTGGCCGCAGAAGCCACCAAGGCGCTCGACAAGGAGCGTTGGGCGGCCGCCATCGACACCGTGGGCAGCACCACTCTGGCCTCCGTGCTGCGCCAGACCCGGTACCGGGGGACCGTGGCCGCCTGCGGCCTGGCCGGCGGCAGCGACCTGCCCGTCAGCGTCATGCCGTTCATCCTCCGCAGCGTGGCCCTGCTTGGCGTCGATTGCGCGCAGTGCCCAGCCGACATCCGCGCCGAGGCCTGGAAGCGGCTGGCCAGCGATCTTCCGGTCGAACGTCTTGATGCGGTCACCACCGTGGAGCCCCTCAGCCGGGCTGGGGAGCTAGCCGAAACCATCCTGGCGGGACAGACTCAGGGCCGCGTCGTGTTCGACACCCATGCCTGAGGGGCCCTCGCATCCGAGCGCACGTGACCGAAGACGCTGACCCGCCTGCGCGGGTGAAACCATGAACCAAACGGTCCTCGCGCCGCGAGGAGTCCCGATCCGGAGGTACGACATGCATGACCGAGCACTCAGCGATGTGGCGGCAGCGATGGTTGACCAGGGCAAGGGTGTTCTCGCCGCCGACGAGAGCGTTGCCACCATCTCCAAGCGCTTCAAGGCGCACGGCATCGAGTCCACCGAGGAGACACGACGCTCCTACCGGCAACTGCTCTTCTCCCACGACGAGCTGCCCTCGATGGTCAGCGGGGTGATCCTCCACGAGGAGACGCTCGGCCAGCGAAGCAACGACGGGACCCCGTTCCCACAGTTCCTCGACGCCCGAGGCATCCTGCCGGGGATCAAGGTCGACATCGGCACCCGCCCGCTGTGCGGGGCACCCGGCGAACTGGTCACCAACGGACTCGACGGCCTCGAAGACAAGGTTGCGGGTTATCGCGAGGCGGGGGCGCGCTTTGCCAAGTGGCGGGCGGTGCTTCGTATCGGCACAGGAATGCCGAGCCCCTGGGCGCTACAGGTCAACGCAGACGCGCTCGCCCGTTACGCCGGGCTGTGCCAACAGGGTGATCTGGTGCCGATCGTCGAGCCTGAGGTGCTCATGGAGGGCGACCATGACCTCGACACCTGTGCGGCGGTGACCCGGCGAGTCCTGGCCGAGGTCATCGGCTGCTTGGTGACCGCTGGTGTCGACCTGCGGGCCATGGTCCTCAAGCCGTCCATGGTCGTCCCCGGCGCGGAGGGTCCACCGGCCACAGTGAGCGAGGTGGCGGCCGCCACCATTCGCTGCCTGCTCGACACCGTCCCCGCCTCGGTACCCGGGGTGGCGTTTCTCTCCGGCGGTCAACCCGGCCCGCTGGCCACCGCCCACCTCGACGCCATCGTCCGTCAGGGTCCCCATCCCTGGGGCGTCACGTTCTCCTACGGGCGGGCACTGCAGGACAACCCGCTTCGCATCTGGGATGGCGAGCACGCCAATGTCGACGCTGCCCAAGCGGCCTTGATCGCCCGAGCGCGTTGCAACTCGGCAGCGGCGCTCGGCCGTTATGACGAGGCGCTCGAAGCCGCTTCCTGACAGGCGGCGTCCAGCTACTGGTGGTCTCGGATCGAGACCGAACCATGAGGCTCGGTATCCCTCTGGTTTGGTCCGGACCGGCGGGCAGTCGGTAGCCTTCGCTCCATGGACATATCTGGAGCTTCAGCCATCGTCACCGGTGGCGCGTCGGGCCTGGGCGAGGCAACCGCACGGTTGCTCGCCGAGCGCGGCGCCCACGTCGTGGTGCTCGACATGAACGATGAGGCCGGCGACAAGTTGGCCAGTGAGCTCGGTGGGATCTTTGCCCACGCCGATGTCACCAACATCGAGGAGGTGACGGCCGCGGTCGACGCGGCCGGCGAGCTCGGCCCGCTTCGGGCCCTGGTCAACTGCGCCGGCATCGGGTTTGCGTCGCGCACCATCGGCCGGGATGGCAGCTACGACGCGGCGCACGACCTCAAGATGTTCACCAAGGTCATCTCCATCAACCTCATCGGCACCTTCAACTGCATGCGGCTCGCGGCGACAGCCATGGGCCGGACCGATCCCCAGGGTGACAATGAGCGGGGAGCCATCGTCAACACCGCCTCGTTGGCGGCCTTCGACGGCCAGATCGGCCAAGCCGCCTATTCCGCCTCCAAGGGCGGTGTCGTGGGCATGACGCTGCCGGTGGCCCGGGACCTGGCCGTCATCGGCGTGCGCGTCAACACCATCGCCCCCGGGCTCATCGATACGCCCATCTACGGTTTCAGCGGCGACGCCGAGGCGTTCAAGGACAACCTCAAGCGCGACGTGCTGTTCCCCGACCGGCTGGGCCGCTCGCCCGAGTTCGCCTCCCTGGCCCTCGAGCTCATCACCAACAGCTACATGAACGCCGAGACCGTCCGCATCGACGGCGGCGCCCGCCTGCAGCCCAAATGAGCGAGCGATCTGACGCCCCGCAAGCGTCTCGGGCACCCGGCTCCGTAGCTGATCCGCCGCACGGACCGCCCGGCGGCCTGGCCGGGCGGCGAGACACGGTCGTCCGCGCCGCCCGGAACGTCCCGACCGTCGCCGCGGCAGGCGCCCGCCTGGCCGGGGAACTCGCCAGGGTCGGTATGGGACGCTCCGAGGTCGGCCCCGCCAAGGGCGACCGTCGGTTCACCGACGTCACCTGGTCGGAGAACCCGGCGTACCACCGCGTGATGCAGGCCTACCTGGCCGCCTGCGAGGCCGTCGGCGAGGTGGTCGATAATGCCTACCTGGCGAACTGGCGCGACCGCGAGCGGGTCCGCTTCGTCGCCACCGTGCTCACGTCCGCCCTCGCCCCGACCAACACGTTGCTCGGAAATCCGGCGGCGCTCAAGCGCGCCTTGGAGACCGGGGGCGGCGGCCTGCGCCAAGGCGTCCGCAACCTCATGTCGGACCTGCGCCACAATGGCGGGCTGCCGACCCAGATCGACCGGTCGGCCTACACGGTCGGCCAGGATCTGGCTGCGACGCCGGGCGCAGTGGTCTATCGCGACCAGGTACTCGAACTGCTGCAGTACCGGCCCGCGACCGCGCAGGTGCGCCGCATCCCGATCGTCGTCGTGCCGCCGCAGATCAACAAGTACTACTTCATGGACCTCGCTCCCGGCCGCTCGCTCATCGAGTTTGCGGTCGGGCAGGGCCAGCAGGTCTTCGCCATATCCTGGCGCAACCCCACCAAGGAGCACAGCGACTGGGACCTCGATACCTACGCCGCGTCGATTCTCGCGGCGCTGGACGCCGTTTGTGCGATCACCCGTTCCGAGCAGGTCAACCTGTTCGGACTGTGCGCAGGCGGGATCACCACGTCCGCCGTGCTCAACCACCTGGCTGCCACCGGCGACAACCGGGTGCGCTCGGCGAGCTTCGGAGTGACGCTGCTGGACTGGTCGGCCCCCGCCCCGGTCGGAATGCTCTCGGCCCCAGCGCTCACTCGGTTTGCTGCTCGGCGCTCGCGCGCCGCTGGCGTGCTCGACAGCAGGTCGCTCGCGTCAGTGTTCACCTGGATGCGGCCAAACGACCTGGTGTGGAGCTACTGGGTGAACAACTATCTGCTCGGCAACGACCCGCCGAAGTCCGACATCCTCGCATGGAACGCAGACGGCACGAACCTGCCCAGCGGGCTGCACGGGCAGTTCCTCGAGATCTTCGAGAGCAATGAGCTGACCCGGCCGGGCGCGCTGACCGTGCTTGGCTCGCCCGTCGACCTGGGCCAGATCACCGTCGACACCTACGTCACCGGCGGAACGACCGACCACCTCACACCGTGGAACGGCTGCTTCGCCTCCGCCCGGTTGCTCGGCGGCGAGTCGACCTTCGTTCTGGCGAACACGGGGCACATCCAGACGCTTGTCTGCCCGCCCGGCAACCCGAAGTCGCGCTACTGGACCGGTCCGCAGCCCACCGGGGACCCTGAGGCCTGGCGCGCCGCGGCCACCGAGCACACGGGGAGCTGGTGGGAGCACTGGGCGGGGTGGATCGACCATCGGGCCGGCGCGCGCAAGCAGGCGCCCCGGACGCTCGGCGACGCCGCTCACGCGCCGCTCGCCGACGCGCCGGGGACTTACGTGTTGACGCAAGCCTGAGGCGAAAGCGACGCGGCAGCCACTGCCCTAGGAAAAGCTTTGAACACGGCGATCAGGTCGACCTGCACCCCGGCGTCGTAGCCGCTCAAGTCTCGGGGGGGATGAAGACCTCGACCGCGTTGTTCCGGGTCCGGACGCCGATCTTGGGTAGGGCCGCCGGTTGCGTTTCCAGCTGGCTGAACAACACGGCCCCGTCAGGTCCGAAGCTCGTGCGATGACAAGGGCAGTCCAGCCGCCCAGCCGCCGCGTTCGCCCGCAGCAGGCAGCCCATGTGCGTGCACACCCCGGACACGGCGACAAGCTCACCGCGCTGGGCGGTGACGAACCCGACGACCTTTGAGGTGGCGAAGCGCTGCGGAGTCCCCGGCGCCACATCCGCATGCATGGCCACCGGCACCCACCCGCCCGTGTTGGGAACCAAGGGCGCCGTGGGGCCGCCGGCCACCCTGCCACCACCGCCAGCGCTCCCCGGCGACCCGGCGAACGTGTGCTCGGCGATCGCGCCGATCACACCGGTCACCGCCGCCGCCGCTCCGGCACCGGCCAGCAACGACCGTCGTGACATCCGACGGCCAAGGTCGCCCCCTTCCACATCCGAACTGGTCGCCTCCGTGTCGATCTTGCGGCGCAGGCGGGCGAGGAACTCCTCGGACGGCAGATCCGCCGCCGGGCGTGCGGCGCGCAACTCGATCGCCGCCCGCAACACCTCAGCGTCAGCCGGATCGTCGAGCTCGCCGAGCGGGACCGGATCGCCGGCCAGGGTCGCTTCGACCAGATCATCGACGTTGCGCCTGCGTCGTCTCATCGCTGCCATCCTTGCCCGGAAGTCGCGGCCATGCGCAACGCCCGATGTTGGAGAACCTTGGCGTTCGCCACCGAAACACCCATCGTCGCCGCCGACTCCTTGATGCTGCTGCCATGCAGGAACCGCAGCTCGAGGATCCTCCGGTGACGCTCAGACAGCCCGGCCAGGACCCGCTCGGCTTGGACCGGAGCATCCGAGAGCTCCCCAGCACCATCCTCGGCGGCGGCCACGGTCGTCTCGTCGATGGCCGTCACCTCGATGCCCAACCGTCGCCGCCAATAGGCGGCCAGCACCGTTCGCGCCGTGGCCGCCAGGTAGCCGCGCACCTCACCTTCCGACGCGTCCATCCTCAGGGGGCGCAGCGCGGCGAGGAACACCTCGCTGCTCAGGTCCTCAGCGTCGTGGCGGTTGCCGACCTTGGAGAACAGCAACCGATACACCCATCCCACGTTGTCCAAGTACAACTCGTCCCAAGTCGTGTAACCCTCCCGCAGCTGACGGACAACCGGCACATCCCCGGTCGCCGATCCATTGTCAGACCCACGTCCAACGGCGCCATCATCCATCGACAGATCGGACACGACCCGAAGACGAGGAACTGAGGCCATGTCTCTACATAGGACAGCGGGTTACATTCGTCGATTGGGAACGGGTGGGCAAACCGGACGCCGGTCCGCCGGTCCGCTGACTCAGCGGCCGGCCCCGGCGTAGCAGCCCTACCTCTTTGGCGGGGATCAGTCTGGGTCGAGTCGTTTCAGGGCCGCGGCGGTGACGGCCCCGTAGCCGAGGTGGGGGACGATGTCGGTGATCCAGGCATTGATTGACCAGGTCCGGGGGTCGGCGACGCCCAGAGCCGTCATGGGTCCGTTGGTTCCGACCAGGGCACCTGCGGTGGCAGCAAGGCCGGCGACGATCGGTCCTGGACGCCAGCCCGCTGACCGGCAGGCCCCCAGGGCAACGCCGATGCCGACACCGGCGACGAGGCCGGTGAGCGGTCCGAGCCCGGCGACCCGGTTGTCATGCGTGTCATGGTCGCCCGGTATCGCGATCCTGGCCTTGTCGGACAGCTTCTCAACAGTGTCTTCAGGTGTGGACGATGTCGGCCTGCCGCGTACGGCCATGTCGAGGTAGGTGACGGCGTTGAGCGCAGTGGTGCCGGCCGCGCCGGCTGCCGCGCCAGCCAGAATTCCGCGGGCCAGGTTCCCCCGTTTCAGGCTCACGCGTCGTCCATCCGGACATGAACCACAGGGTTGCCGCCCAAGTCAACCACGGCGCTGTTCTGGGGCTTGCCGGCCTGGGTTGCGCGGTTCTGCGCGGCGGCCACGACGCGGCGTGCGTCAAGGGTCATGGTGTTTCCTGGCAAGGGGTCTCTCCTGTTGGTCGGGGATCGGCCGGCGAACCTGATAGGTGGCCATCAGCCCTCGGTGGGATTGAGATCGACCTTCGTCCCCGGGGACTCGGGAGAGGGGACTGAATCACGCCGGGAGCCTACGTCGAGTGCGGGAGGCGGAAGGATGATCGCTCCTACCGTGTGTGTTTCGGTCGCGAACGCGCCTAGACGCGCCTACGGGCACGCTCCTACAACCGATCGTCTCGGCCGCCCGATCTTGGGTTACCGCTCAGCCAGCTACCCTCAGACGGGTGCCCCTACCTGCGGCGACGCGTTTCGCCGGGCCCTCCTAGAGCAGGTGCGGTCCCTTGACCGATGAGTTCCGCCCCCTGAGCGGGTCTACAGGCCATGAGTGATCTCGCACCGACCCCAACATCCCTCTCGAACATCGGCGTGGCCATGTTCGCCGTCGCCGACCAGGACGCGGCCCTTGCCTTCTACACCGAGAAGCTCGGCTTCGAGGTGCGCGGCGACACGCGCTTCGGTGAGCACGACGAGATGCGCTGGCTGGAGGTGGCCCCGCCCGGGTCGCGGGCGCGCTTGGCGCTCAACCCGCCGATGGGCGGTGAGCCCGGCGGCGGCTCCATCGGTGTGGAGACACCCGACGTCCTGGGCGAGCACGCGCGCCTGAGCGCCATCGGCGGCATCGACATCGATCCGGAGCCGATGCGCACGCCGGGCGCCCCGCTCATGTTCATGCTGCGCGACCCGGACGGGAACCTGGTCGTCGTGGTGGAAGAACCGCACGCCGCGTAGCCTGCCTCCTCCACTGGCGGCGCCGACGTCGTCCGCCTCGACCTGTGCCTCCTACGCCCTGGGTGTTTCGATCACCGCCAGGCGGGTAACGTAAAGCCATGTCGGGTGCTGTCCCAGGGGGGGACGGGGCGTTGCGGCATGAACTCCGGGAGGTTCTGATGGCTGATGACGAGCGCGCCAAGGGAGTAGCGAGGGCGATGGGCAGCGAGGCCCCGGCAAAGGAACCGACCCAGCCAGGGTCGGACGCAGAGCAGCCCGACGCGGCAATGGCTCCCGAGGGTGTCGGGGAGAGCATCAGCAGGCGCGGTGAGGATGTGGTAGGGGACGACGGGAAAGAGGCGGGCCGTTCCGAGGAGGGCACGGACGACCGGGAAGCTCAACGTCCGGTTGGTTCGTCGGACAATCGGGACCAGACGGGGATCTAGAACCGCAACGTACCCTTGTCTTCCGCGCAGGGGCCGCCCGGTCGTCGGTCTTGCGCGTAGAGTGTGGTCGCCCGGGATGCCCAGTCGGCGACGCTGACCACGTGTGCCGTGCCTACCGTTCTCTGTGGGTATACCTTCACGGGAGAGTCGGGAACGGTCCGTGTTCACCTACAGGAGGTTGATGCCGTGGTTTATGAAGAGGGAGTCTTCAATGAGCTCATTGGACAATCCCAGGATCTGCATGCGGAGTCGATGAGGACTGCCAACTCGGCGATCGACGACCTGGTCGAGATCAACCGGGAGCGCGAGGCTCATCCCGTCGAAGCGGAGCCCTCAGCAGTGGTCAGAGACCACGCGGGGGCTCGTTCGGTTGCCAGGGGTGGTGGGGCGTTGGCGGCGATGGGAGCAGCGGGCGCGGCTTTCATCGGCCTGTGGGCGTCGGCTGCCTCGGCTCAGGACTCGGTGAACGTGCAGGCGTTGCAGACCTCGGCAAGCCTGGAGAACCTGGCCGTCGCAACCTACGGCAAGGCGCTCACCTTGCCCTACATCGCCAGCGGCAACGCGGTCGTGAAGAAGTTCGCTCAGACGACGATGGAGCAGCACGCGCAGCATGCCATGGCGTTCAACGCTGCCGCTCAGAAGCTCGGCGGGAAACCGCAGAACAACCCGAACCCGCACTTCGCCCCGGTGGTAGCGGCGATGGTTCCCAAGCTCGCCGCCGCCGACGCTACGACAGGGCCGCCGATGGTCGTGGCGCTGGCCCTGTCTCTCGAGCAGGCGGCGTCGTCGACGTACGCCAAGAACTGTCAGTTGATGAGCGACCTTCCGTCTCGGACGGTCATGTCGTCCATTCTGGGTATCGACTGTCAGCATCTTGCGGTCCTTCTGGCCGTGCAGGCGTTGCTCAAGGGTGGTGCGCCGCAGCTCATCGCCATCCCGACCAACGCCGCCGCCCTTCCCGCCGCAGCGGGAAGCGTCGGCTTTCCTGACACGTTCTTCTCGACCGATCCGGCATTTGCCAGGCCGCCCCAGGAGGGCGCAGTCGCATGAACCACCATCATCAAGACCCCATGCAGATCAGCGAGGCGGAGCTTCGCCGGGCGACCAAGGACCTCGACGAGTTCCACAACGAGACGTTCCCCTCCTTCCAGCGGGGCCTGGCCGATTGGGCTGAGCAGGAGCGGGACGAATCAGGGCCAGCGCCGCGGCGGATCGCCAGTCGGCGAACGTTCCTCCTGGGCGGCGGTGTCGCCGCCGGCGGCCTGGTGCTGGCAGCGTGTGGGAGCTCCTCGAAGAAGTCATCGCCGACCACCGCAGCGCCGACAGGCGGGTCCTCAGCACCGTCGTCGAGCGCTTCAGGCGGTGGGAGTGCTGACAAGGCGATCGCCACCACCGCAGCGTCGTTGGAGAACCTCGCTGTCGCCGCGTATGCGATGGCCATCCAGGCGGCCACCGCAGGAAAGCTCGGCACCGTTCCCCCGGCGGTGGTCACGTTCGCCACGACCGCCAAGATGCAACACACCGCACATGCCGGCGCGTTCAACAGCGTCGTGACTGCGGCCGGCGGCCAGGCGTACACGCAGCCTGACCCGGCGGTGCTTCCCACGGTGCAGGCGGCGTTCGCCAAGGTGACGACCGTCCCTCAGCTGGCCATGTTGGCCTTGGAGCTGGAGAGTGTTGCTGCGAACACGTACTTCAACGATCTGGGCATGGCGATCAAGTCCCCACAGCTCATCGGCGCCCTGTCGACGATCCAACCCGTGGAACGTCAACATGAGGCGATCCTGAACTTCGTGCTCGGCCAGTACCCCGTGCCGCAGACATTCCAGTCCGCGCAGTCGGGCACCCCCAACGCGGCACGACCCCCAACCGACGTACCCACCTAGACGGATCCTGGCCCGGTCGACGGTCCTTCACGCCCCGCCGACCGGGCAGGCCCCCCGGCAATGGGTGGCCTCCGCGCTGCCACGACCGGCTCGCGAACTCGTCGTCTAGCACGCCATGACCTTGCCCATGGCGGCACAGAACTCGGTCCATCGCGACCGGTCGATGCGTCCAGCCCGGCGGACGAGCCGGTCGACCGACACGAGCTGAATGTTGTCGAGACTCGCCACCGAGCCGTCGCGAACACCCTCGTTGCGCCCGAGGGGCACTTCGGTGGGTAGGCCACGGTCGATGGAGGTGATGGGCGCAACCAGAACGCGATGAAGTCTCGGTGCCACCGTGGTGCGGGTAAGAACGACGACTGGGCGTACCTTGTCGAGATCGGCCCACCACACCTGCGCGTGGCCCAGATCCTCTGTCATCGGCGCTGGCGCCGGACACGCAGAGTTGCGGCCAGGTCGATCACCTCTTGGGGGACCTCGCCGTCATAGGGCAGGTCTGGCCCAGCTTGGGTATGCCACGCCAGATCCGGATCCTTCTCATAAGGATGGGCTTCGAGCGCGGCTCGCTCGGCCTGCTCTTCCAGCTCGTTGGCGAGAGACTCGAGCGCCCTATCCACAAGCTCGCTGTCCGTTACACCGAGCATCCGTCGACATATCGCCAGCCGCTGACCATCGACCGTAGTAGAGATTCGCACACGACCCATGCCACGTACGATAGCATGACGGCTGGTTCGGCGACGGTGCCGGCCTCAGGCACTACCGTCGGGGTCATGGACGGCGACCAGGTCGTGGTCGAAGCATCCGGGCGTGAGGTGGCGATCACCCATCCCGACAAGGTCTTCTTCGCCGAGCGAAGCGAGACCAAGCTCGACCTCGTCCGCTTCTACGAGTCGTTGGCCGGCCCGCTGCTCGCCGCCATGGGTGGCCGCCCGGTGCTGCTCCAACGATTTCCCCACGGTGCCGGGGGGTCGTCGTTCTTCCAGAAGCGGGTCCCCGACAGCCGTCCCGACTGGCTCCAGACGACCACGGTCAGCACGCCGAACGGCACGACCTCCCAGGCCTTGGTCGCCGCCGACCTGGCCCATGTCCTGTGGGCTGTCAACCTGGCCTGCCTGGGCTTCCACGTGTGGCCGTCGCAGGCGGCCGACCCCGACCATGCCGACGAGCTGCGCATCGACCTCGACCCGACAACCGGCGTGACGTTCTCCATGGTCGCCGAGACGGCGCTGGAAGTTCGCCGCCTCCTCGACGAGGTCGGCGTCGTCGGCCTGCCGAAGACGACCGGCAACCGTGGCATCCACGTGTACATCCGGCTTCAGCCTCGGTGGACCTCCTACCAGGTCCGCTCCGCAGCCGTGGCTGTGGCCCGCGAGTTGGAGCGCCGCCGTCCCGACCTGATCACCGCGGCGTGGTGGAAGGAGGAGCGCGGCAAGCGGGTGTTCGTCGACTTCAACCAGAACGCGCCGCACAAGACCATCTTCGGAGCGTGGTCGGTGCGGGCCCGGCCGGGCGCGCAGGTGTCGACCCCGTTCGCCTGGGACGAGCTGGATGCGATCGATCCGAACACGCTGACCATGGCCACGGTCCCCGAGCGCTTCCACCGCAACGGGGACCCGTGGGCGACGATGACCAAGCACCCCCAGTCCCTCGACGAGCTGCTTGCCCTGCACGAGCGCGACCGGGCCGATGGGCTGCACGACGCGCCGTGGCCGCCGGTGTACCCGAAGATGCCCGACGAGCCGCCTCGCGTCGCTCCCAGCAGAGCCCGCAGGAGGTGACCATCGACGGCAGGCGCGGAACGGGGCTCACGACGTCAGGTGATCTCGACCGCGGCCGCCGCGAACTGGGCGTGGTAGAGCGCATGGTAGGGACCGTGGCGGGCCAGGAGCTCATCGTGGTTCCCTTGCTCGACGATCTTCCCCGACTCCATGACCAAGATGGCGTCCGCGTCGCGGATGGTCGACAGGCGGTGGGCGATCACAAAGCTGGTCCGATTGGAGCGCAGCGCGGCCATGGCCCGTTGGATGAGGACCTCGGTGCGGGTGTCGACGGAGCTGGTTGCCTCATCCAGGATCAGGATGGTGGGGTCGGCCAGGAACGCCCGGGCGATGGTCAGGAGCTGCTTCTCCCCGGCGCTCACGGTGCCACCCTCATCGTCAACGACCGTGTCGTAGCCTTCGGGCAGGGAGCGAACGAAACGGTCGACGTAGGTGGCGCGGGCCGCTTCGAGGATCTGGTCATCGGTGGCCTCGAGGTTGCCGTAGGCGATGTTCTCCTTGATGGTGCCCCCGAAGAGCCAGGTGTCCTGGAGGACCATGCCCATGTTGGATCGCAGGTCCCTCCGCCGCATCGTGGCGATGTCATGGCCGTCGAGGGTGATGACGCCCTCGTCGACGTCGTAGAAGCGCATGATCAGGTTGACCAGCGTCGTCTTGCCGGCACCGGTGGGCCCGACGATGGCCACCGTCTGGCCGGGCTCGGCCACCAGGGACAGGTCATCGATGAGCGGGTTCGCAGGGTCATAGGAGAACGACACCTGGTCGAGCTCGACCCGCCCCCGTGGCTGGTCGGCGAGCAGGGGGAAGCCGTCGTCCTCGCTCTCCTCGGGGGCGTCGAGGAGCTCGAAGATCCGTTCTGCCGAGGCGATCCCCGATTGCAGGACGTTGGCCATGGAGGCCAGCTGGGTGAGGGGCTGGGTGAACTGGCGCGAGTACTGGATGAACGCCTGGATGTCGCCGAGGCTCATCGCCCCAGAGGCGACCCGGAGACCACCGATCACGGCGATGGCTACGAAGTTGAGGTTTCCCAGGAACATCATGGCCGGTTGGATGATCCCGGAGATGAACTGGGCTCCGAAGCTGGCGGTGAACAGCTCCTCGTTCTTGTCGTTGAACCGCTGCTCGACGTCGCGCTGGCGACCGAACACCTTGACCAGCGCATGCCCGGTGAAGGTCTCCTCGACCAGGGCGTTGAGGCTCCCCGTATGGGTCCACTGGGCCACGAAGCGGGTTCTCGACCGCCTGGCGATGACCCTGATGACCAGCAGGGAGAGCGGGATGGTGACCAGGGCAACCAGGGCCAGCAGCGGCGAGATGATCAGCATCATGGCGACGACGCCGACCACGGTCAGCAGCGAAGTCAGCATCTGACTGAGGGTCTGCTGGAGGCTCTGGGCCAAATTGTCGATGTCGTTGGTCACCCGGCTGAGCAGATCGCCTCGGGGCTGGTTGTCGATGGAGCGCAACGGGAAGCGGTTGAGCTTGCTCTCGACATCGGCGCGCAGGCGGAACATCGTGCGCGCCACGATGCCGGCCAGAAGATAGGACTGCACGTAGGAGAGCACCGCGGAGGCCACGTAGGCGCCGAACGCCAGGTACAGGACCCGGTGCAGATCGCCGTAGTCGATGCCCCGGTGGCGAACCCCGTTGATGATGACGTCGGTGGCGCGACCGAGGATCCTGGGTCCGAGCACCGAGAGCCCGACGCTGCCGACGGCCAGGACGGCCACGGTCAGCAGACCCAGACGCTCGGGGCTCAGCCGATGTGCCAGCCGGCGGGTTGACGTCGTGAGGTCCTTCGACCTCTCCACCGGCATGCCCGCCGCGCCCATGCGACCGGCGAAACCGGAGCGAGCGGCAACGGGTGCCTTGATGGTCTCCCGGTCCCCGTTGTCGTCTGGGCCGCTCATGCCGCCACCTCTGCGGTCATCTGCGACGCCACGATCTCGGCGTAGGTCGGACAGCTCTCGACGAGCTCGCGGTGGGTGCCCAGGCCCACTTGACGGCCGTCCTCGAGCACCAGGATCTGATCGGCGCCGGCGATGGTCGATACCCGCTGGGCGACGATGATCACCGTGGCATCAGCGGTGATCGGGGTCAGGGCCGCCCGAAGCCGGGCATCGGTGGCCAGGTCGAGTGCCGAGAAGGAGTCGTCGAAGAGGTAGATGCCGGGTTTGCGGACCAGGGCTCGGGCAATGGCCAGGCGTTGGCGTTGCCCACCCGAGACGTTGGATCCGCCCTGGGTGATCGGCGCCCCGAGACCACCGGGCATGGCCGAGACGAAGTCGGCCGCCTGGGCCACCTCGAGCGCGGCCCACAGGTCCTCATCGGACGCAGAGGGGTCGGCGTAGCGCAGGTTGGTGGCGACGGTGCCGGAGAACAGATAGGGCTTTTGGGGCACCAGGCCGACGCGGCTCCACAGCAGCTCAGGATCGAGGCTCCGGACATCGACCCCATCGACCATCACCTCGCCGCTCGAGGCGTCGAAGAGGCGGGGAACCAAGCTGATCAGGGTGGTCTTGCCCGATCCGGTGCTCCCGATGATGGCGGTGGTCTGGCCGGCAACGGCCCGCAGCGAGATGTCCGACAGCACCGGCGCCATCGCTCCCGGATAGTGGTAGCCGACCCTGCGGAGCTCCAGGGCCCCCCGGGACCGCAGTTCGGTGACCGGTGCCTGTGGTGCGCTGATCGATGACGGCGTCGAAAGGACCTCTTGGATGCGCCCGGCGCACACCGCGGCCCGCGGCCACATCATGGCGACGAAGGTCGCCATCATGACCGACATGAGGATCTGGACCAGGTAGCTGAGAAAGGCGATGAGCGCTCCTATGTGCAGGTGGCCCGAGCCGATCCGGTTGCCTCCGAGCCACAGGACCGCGGCGCTCGATCCGTTGAGCACCAGCATCACGATCGGGAACATGGAGGCCATGAGCCGGCCGGCCCGCAGCGATGTCTGGGTGAGCTCGTCGTTGGCCACCCCGAAGCGTTCACCCTCGTGGGGTTCCCGGACGAATGCCCGCACGACCCGGATGCCGGTGATCTGCTCCCGGAGCACCTGGTTGACCCGATCGAGGCGGACCTGCATGGCCTGGAACTGCGGCACCATGCGCACGATCACCTGGCTCATCCCGATCAGCAGTGCCGGGATGCTCACCACCAGGACCAACGACAGCGGGCCGTCCTCGCGCACGGCCATGATCACGCCACCGATGAGCATGATGGGGGCAGCCACGAACAGGGTGCAGGCCATGACCACCAGCACCTGCACCTGCTGGACGTCGTTGGTGATCCGGGTGATCAGCGACGGTGCCCCGAAGCGACCAACCTCTTGGGCGGAGAAGTCCGTGACCCGATGGAACAGGCCCCGGCGGACGTCGCGACCGAATCCCATGGCGGCCTTGGATCCGAGGTAGGTGGCGGCGATGGCGAAGACGACCTGCACGGCGGTGATGGCCAACATGACGGCGCCCAGCCGCCAGATGTAGCCGGTGTTGGCCGTCAGGATCCCCTTGTCGATGATGTCGGCGTTGAGGGTCGGCAGGAACAGCGTGGCCATGGTCTGGACCGACTGCAACGCCACCACACCCACGAGCAGCGTGCGGTAGCGGCGCAGATAGGTCCGCAGCAACCGGATCAGCGTCATTGCGCCCGCCCGGCGTCGTCCCGGATGCCGTCGAGGAGGACCGAGACGATCTCCGCCGGCGTCAGGGGCTTGTCGATGATGAGCGAGGGATGACTCCCGGCGAAGCTGAGACCTCGGAGGAGCTGCGCTGCCTGCAGCGGGTCTCGACGCAGTCGGGCCCGGTCGGGCTCGAACACCTCGGCGAGGGCGTGCAGGGTGGGGGGCGTCCGCCGGTCCCCCTCGCCCCACCTCGTGCCGGGAACCTTGGTCATCCCCACGGCGATCATGAGCTGGCCGATGTAGCCGAACCGGCGCTGCAGGATCTCGACCGCCGCCTCCAGGCGCGCCTCGAGGGGCAGGGTGACATCGATGGCCCGCAACTCGGCCACGACGGGAGCGGGGTCGAAGGCCTGCTCGATCGCCGCGGCGATGAGGGAGTCCTTGTCCGGGAAGACCCGGAAGATCGTCCCCTCGGCGATGGCCGCCGCCCCGGCGATCTGGCGCGTGCTCAGAGCGGTCCCGTGGGTCACCAGCAGCGGCAGGGTGGCGGCGATGATGGCGGCCCGCCGCTCGTCGGGGGGGAGGGAGGCCGCCCGCTGGCGCGGCTCCCCGCACCCGGGGCCCGCTGTCCGATCCGTCCCTGTTCGCTCGCCGATCACCGTTCCACCCTAACATGAGTGAGTGTTCACTCAACCCAGGCGTCGTGGTCGCTGTGCTGTTTGAGGACCGATTGACAACGTGGTTCCGTTATGGTCATACTTATGACCATGACAACGTCAATGTCCCTCGCCGAGGTCAAGGCGCATCTGTCCGAGGTCGTCAGCCGAGTCAGCGGCCAACATGAGCGAGTGACGGTGACGGTGCACGGCACCCCTTCGGCTGTGCTGGTGGCCCCGGAGGACCTTGAATCCCTCGAGGAGACGCTTGCGATCCTGTCCGACCCCGACACGATGCGGCGGATGGCCACCTCTGACATGGATCTGGCCGCCGGGCTCGGTGAGTCCGAGGCCGATCTCGCTGCGGCGATGGAACGCCGAAATCGCAAGCGTGGGGCGTGAGCGCCGGGTTGGACCGGTACGTCCTCGTGGTCACCCCCACCGCACGACGCCAGCTCGCCGAGCGGTTGCCGGAGGCCGTGGCGGTGGCAGCACACGAGCTCATCGTGGGCCCGTTGCTGGACAACCCTCACCGCCTGGGTAAGCGACTTCATCCCCCGCTCGAGGACCGCCACAGCGTGCGCCGTGGCACCTACCGTGTGATCTACCGCATCGACGATGAGCGACACACGATCACGGTCCTCGACGTCGCCCACCGACGCGATGCCTACCGCACGCACCCCTGACCCGTTTGGCTGGTCGGGTCGATCATGATGAGCCAGGCGTAGCCTGCGAAGCGGGCGATCGGCAACAGGATGGCAGCGCCGTGCACGGCGAAGGTCAGGTGGACACCTCAGCGACGACGGGCTGATCCCAGGCTGTGCGAGGACCCATTGCGCAGCGGACGAGACGATCAGCATGGCCGAGGCGGTGATCCCGCCGACCAGGGCGGCGAACTGCAACAACGAGCTCATCTCCAGTGCGCGTTTGCCGGTCCGGGAGCTGGCGGCTGCGCCGGAGGAGGGCCCGAGGAGAGATCCTCGGCTCGCCCCACTACCCTCTTGGGTCAGAAGAGCCTCGGCGCCACGACCGGTGCGGGGCCGGGAGGAGATCATCGTGGACCACGCCGCGCCGCACCTGACCGTCGAGGCCGCAACGTGCTGACGTCGCCACTGCGCAGCGCCGAGGTGCCACAAGCCGCAGACCGTGACAGCGAGCGCCGCGTGGATGGACAGTCGCTGACGGCCCGTCGCCCGGTCCGGATCTTCGTTCGCCAGTGTCGCGTCGTCGCCCTGTTGGCCGCCTCGACCGCGGTGTTTGCTGTGGTGGCCGTCACCGCCCACGTGGTCTTCGCCTGGGCGCTGGCCGCGCTGACCGCGCTCCTCGCCGGGGGCTATGTGGCCGCCGTCGCCCGCATCCGTTCCCTGGCCGTGCAGCGGGAGATGACCCTGGCCTTCGGCGCCGGGCCCCGCCTCGAGGGGGACGCCTGGGTGTCCCTGGAGCGGGATCTGGCCCTCGCCGCCGACGGCGGCACCGAGACGACGATCGAAGCGACCCCTGAGCGCGGCGCGGTGACCACATTCGTGCTGGCCTCCCTGCTCGGCTGGGTGCTCACGCCGGTCGTGGCCCTCATCCGCCTGGCCTGCGGCGACCTCAGCGACCTGCGCCGCCGCGGGATCCTCGACCGCCTGGTGCGCGCGCAGCGCTACGGCCGGTCCCGGTCGCTGCAGGTGCTGAC
>JALYZO010000007.1 GCA_030945745.1 Actinomycetota bacterium | reverse complement strand
CGCTGGCACGGCGCCTGTTGTCGTGGTCCGCTCGGCTCGGCATCGAAGGCATCAATCCGTTCCACAGAAGGTGCTTCAGCCGCACCCGTCGAGCTCGTCTGGCCTGGCAAGCGGTGCGCGACGGCCCGGTCCCGCATCCCGTGGAATCGGTGGTCACCGTGGACCTGCCGCACTCCTACGGCGCGAGCGGCGTGCTCCGCCTGACGCTCGACACGACTTCAACGTCAGGCGCTCCGCGGCGAGTCGTCATTGGGACCGCTCGGACCTTGGCGGCTCAGCCTGCTAGACCTCTACAAGACCAATCCGCGCACTGATCGAGGCCCGTGTCGAACCCGTCCTCGTCGATGCCGTTGCCGGGATCGCCGAGGTCGACCCGGTCTTGGTGCCTTCACATGGCCACGGACGTTAGATGGGTCACTTCTATGTTCCAGGAGGAAGCTCCGAGCGTCGTACCCGTGCATCGCGCCCGAGGGTCCTAGAGAGCGGACACCAGTTTGCGATAGCAACCTCACTCTCCGTGCGACTCTCTCTTTCAGGTCTCGCGACGGAGTGCGCTGCCGCCGTGCCACACACGTGCCACACCGAACGGCACGGCCCGGACAACACCGGCTAATCTCGGTAAGCGCCACGCGCCCAAAAAGCGGTCCTGAGCAGGGACGACGTGCTGTTCAGGCTGGTCAGAACGTCACCACTGATACCACTTGGATCCGCCTGAAAAGCGTGAGGTCGTCGGATCGACGCCGACTCCGACCACTCCGAAAGGCCCTGGTCAGACGTTTACTGAGACTTCCTCATCGAAGGGGGCCTCAGTCGTTCATGTCAACGGTTCTTCAACTGAGCCGCGGGATGACACCGCAGCGCCCGCAACGACTCCTCCGGGCGTCGCCGCCTCTCTGCGCTGACGAGGACGATCTCGATCGAGGGGTCACCGATGAGCCTCCTCAGCAGCCTCGTATGCCTCAGTAGCTTGGCCCGACTGGAGGTCACTGAACTGCTTGGAGTTGCGCAGGGCCTGCTCTTTTGTGGTCGTCGTCACGCAACAGAAAGTGTTGCATGGCGCGCTCCTTGTCACCCGGGGAGATCATGGCCACGTCTTGCTTCAGTTCGCCCAGGCATCGTAGGAGGTCCGTCGCAGGCCGAGTTCCATGCTCAAAGCCAGCGATCACATCTGCAAGCAGCACGGTGTACTCAAGGCGTCGATCAGGAGTCTGGTCGGGGCCGTCGTGCCACATGCCACACCAGAACGGCGACCGGGTCGCGCTTCCCAACTCCCATCTGCGCAAGCGCCAGCCGCCCCAACCCCAGCCCACCTCTGGACTCATCTCCGCCCCGGGGGAAGTAGCCGACCACACGCTGTCCTCTGGCCATGACGTAGGGGCAGGGGCGGACACACCCTCGACCTGGTGGCGGTTGTCGACGGTGTGTCGTTGAGCGCCGGATACCGTCGCTGACCGTCACCGTGTCGCTTACCGTCACCGTGTCGCTCGCTGTCCGTCCCGGGGCCGCAGCCTCCTCCGGCCAGCCTGGTGGCTTCGGACAGTCCGGGGCGCGAGCCGCGCGGCGGGTGCTGACGGCGCCACCTGCGTGACTACACATTGGCCGGTCGGCCGACTACACATGAGGCACATGTCTGGCCTCCTCCCTCTACGGTCGCGCCCGTGAGTCGCCGAGTGGCCGGGGCGGAGCGGCGGGGCCAGAAGCGACAACCGATGCGGCGTTGGCCCCGCCGCCTGCTGGTTGGGGCCAACATCTTCGTGGCCCTCTCCCTGGTGTCGTCGGGCACGGTCTACGCCTACGTGCAGTCGAAGCTCGGTTCGATCAAGACCCAGATCGCCGTCCACCTCACCGCGCCGTACCCCCACGCCGCGGACAGCTCGGGCGGCTTGTCCCCCGAGAACATCCTGCTCATCGGCAACCAGACCCGGGCGGGGTTGGGCACGACGATCTACGGGTCGCCCAAGGAGCTGGCCGGGTCGTTGAGCGATGTGATCATGGTCCTGCACCTCGATCCGGTCAAACAGTCGGCGTCGATCCTGTCGATCCCCCGCGACCTGTTCGTCCCCCAGCCTCCCGGGAGCCCGGTCGGTCCCTTCCAGAAGATCGACGCCGCCCTCAACGACGGGGCCAAGGGACCTGACAACCTCATCCAGGCCATCACCGACGATCTGGGTATCCCCATCAACCACTTCATCGAGCTCAACTTCAACGGCTTCCAGGGAACCGTCAACGCTCTCGGTGGGATCAACATGAACTTTCCCCAGCCGGTCTACGACTCGTTTTCGAACCTTGACGTCAAGGCGCCGGGTTGCCAGCATCTCAACGGGACCCAGGCATTGGCCCTCGTCCGGGCCCGGCACCTTCAGTACGACCCCCCAGGCGTCAGCCCGAACGACCACTCGGCGTGGCCCTACGATCCCGAGTCCGACCTGTCTCGCATCGTGCGGGATCACGCCTTCCTGCGAGCACTGGTCTCGACCGCACTGTCCCAGGGCGTCACCAACCCGCTCAAGGCGAACGGCTTCATCGACTCGATCATCGGCCAGATCACCGTCGATCCCGGGCTGCGGGACCAGTTGGTGACCCTCGCCACCCACTACCGGCACATCAATCCCAACACCGCGCCGCAGACGACCCTGCCGATCAACCAGGTCGGAGACTCGTCGGGGTACTCCTACGCCGGGGCGGCGGTCGGTGACGTGGAGTTTGCCAACCAGCCTCTGGACAACCAGGTCATCGCCGCCTGGTCCGCCGACGCCCTCCCGGCCCCCGTAACCCCCACCGCGGTCCAGGTCACCAACGTGACCAACAGCGAAAACCTCGGGGACGACATCGCCGCCGCCTTACGCTCGGCTGGCCTACCGGTGACCACCGTCACCCAGGGGAACGTGGCGGCGTCGACGTCGCCCACCTGGGTCGACTACAGCGACGGGCAGGTAGCCCTGGGGCTGAGCGTCCTCAACCAGCTCCATGGCTCGGCCATGCTCCGCCACGTCCCGGCGTTGGCCGCCGGCACCGTCGAGGTGGAGGTCGGCTCCGCCGTGTCCGTGACGACCTCGGCCCCCACCACGTCGACGGTGAAGAACCTCAAGGGCGGTACCTCGCTGGATCCCACGCCGAGCGCTTCGTCGGACAAGCTCACTCCCTGGGACCCGCATCCCTGCTGAGCACCCGTACCATCCGGTGTGGCCCCCACAATGCGGTTCCTCATGGTCTCCGGCAGTGTTCGTCGGGGCTCCACCAACGTCGCTCTGCTGCGAACCGCCCAGGCGCAGTCGGGGACGGTGAGCGTCCTCTATGAGGGGCTGACCGACCTCCCGCACTTCAACCCCGACGATGACCGCATCCCGTTGCCGGTCGCCGTAGCGGACCTGCGCCGCCAGGTCGGGGAGGCCGACGCCGTGCTGTTCTCCACGCCCGAGTACGCCGGCGCGCTGCCCGGAACGTTCAAGAACCTTCTGGACTGGACGATTGGCGGCGGCGAGCTGTACGAGAAGCCGGCGGCGTGGGTGAACGTCTCGGCGTCGCCGACGGGGGCGGCCGACGCCTACCGGTCGCTGCGCACCGTGCTCACCTACGCAACCTGCCGGATCGCCGAGGAGGCGTGTGTGGCCATCCCGGTGACCAGGGGCCACGTCGGTGCGGATGGGCTGATCACCGACCCGGTCACCGTGGCCGCCGTGGCCGCCATGCTGGCCAGCCTGAGCCGGTTTGTGATGGACCAGCGCACACCCGGGTGAGCGACGGTGGGAACTGGAGGCCGACGGCTCGACCAGTGGGGCGATAAGGTCCAGCCGGCCAGCCGAGGCGAGGAGGGTACGTGCAACCGAATGATCCCTGAAGTCAGCGCGTCCCGCCGGTCGGTGGCTACGGAGGGGCGCCTCCCCCCGGCGGGCTTCCCGGTGCCTACGGTGGGCCCCCGCCGACCCCGGCCGCTCGGTTCCACGCCGCCTGGCAGGCCCGGACCTCGACCGACTACATCTTCTGCTTCTGGTCGGCGTTCGGGTGGACGATCCTGACCTTCGGCGTCTTCGGCCTCTACGTGTTCTACCAACTGGTACGGCGGATGCGCGATCACAACCTGCGCCGCATCGAGCTGCTCGATGCGGCTCTTGCGGCCGCCCGGGAGGACGCCGAGCGCAAGGACCTGCGCATCGAGTTGGAGCCGGCCTTCGTCCGGGCCGGCGGACACCTGGTGGTACTGCGGCAGATGACGACCGACTTCCGCGACCCGATCGTCTGGTTGGTGTTGGGAGTGGTGACCAGCATCGCTCAGATCGTGGCCTACGTTCTCCTGGACCAGGACCTGGTCCGCCACGACCAGGCCGAGGGAGGCGTGGAGCATGAGCTGGCCACCATCTATGGCCGGTTGGGCTATCCGTTGCGCTCGCCGGACCCGTCGCGGGTGAAGGGCAAGGATCGCTACGTGGCCCGGACGAACTGGCTCGGGCCGTGGAGGCCATCGCCGTCCCGACCTGACCCGTTCGGGCCGTCTCAGCGTGAAGGGCCCGGCAGCATGATCGGGTTGGCCGGTGCGGGGGGAACCTTGGCGCTCCCGTAGTGATCGAAGGTCAGCTGGGACCCCCCGCTCGTGGCGCCCTTGATGCCGATGATGTAGGGCCGACCCGTGGCGGCCACGTACAGGGTCCCACCGCTCGTGGGGTCGAACACCGGGACGACCGCCACCCCGGCGAACGTGGTGGCGGACTGCTTGGTGGGCACACCCCTGAAGGCAAAGTCCTGCGGCAGCTTGGTGATGTCGAGGAGTTGGCTGAGGCCGGTGAACTTGCTGTCGGTGCTGGTGGTCTGGAGCCAACGGTTGGCGTCTGTGCTGGCCGTGGCCGCGCTGCCGCTCAGGGTTTGGACGGTCGCCGCGTCCGTCTTGACATAGATGCTCGCCCCCTCGAGGACCAGGTTGAGGACCGTCTTGCCGGACATGATCGTGCCACCACCCCGGCTTGGTGCGGCGACGATGTCGAGCTTGATGGGGCCGTTGCGGGACGAGCCGGCCCCCGACACGTGCACCGACGAGGCGGTCATCGTCGCCTTCTGGGCATCGGTGATGATCTGGCGGGCATTCTTGGCCGACTCCCCGTTGGATCCTGAACCGCCGCACCCGACGAGGAGTGCGGCGGCGATGAGCAAGGGGGCGACGGCGGCGACCGTGCGCCGCGCCCGGTTCGACAACCTGTCCATGAGCGAAGTGTACGGGCCGTCCGGAGCTTTCCCTATCGCTCCCCGACCACAGCGGCCACGGGTTCGCCGGTGACGCCTGACGGCACCACGGGTTTGCCGGTGACGCCTGACGGCACCACGATCCTCTCCATGAGCACCAGGACGAGGATGGCGCCCACGGCGAGGACCACGGCACCGATCTTCCACGCCAGGACGTAGCCGTCGGTGGCCGCCACCGCTGGCGCCGTCCCCTGGGCCACGGCGTGGGTGGCGTGGCGCACGGCCAGGGTGGCAAGGACGGCGAGACCGATGGCGCCGCCGACCTGTTGGACGGCGTTCTGCACCCCCGACGCCAGGCTGGCGTCGGCCTGGGACACCTGGTGAACCGAGGCGTTGGCGAACCCTGAGAAGCACAGGCCCGATCCCAGTGCCATCACCACCAGCCCGGGCAGCGCCTGGGTCAGATAGGAGCCGTGCACGGTGATGCGGGTCAGATCGAGCATGCCCAGCGCACCAAGAAGGAAGCCGGCGGCCAGCACCGGGCGCACCCCCACCCTGTTCACCAGCACACTGGACAGGGCAATTCCCAAACCAATGGCCACGCCGAAGGGCAGGTAGGCGAAACCGGTCTGCAGCGCCGAGTAGTGCTGGGTCTGCTCCCAGAAGAGGGTCAGGAGGAAGAACATGGTGAAGAACACGGTGGCGAAGAACAGCGTCACCACGTTGGCCGTCACCCGGGTACGGTTGGCGAAGAACCGCAGTGGGACCAGCGGGTTGCCGGCGGTCCGCTCGCGCACCACGAATGCCACCATCAGGCCCACGCCGATGGCCACGGGGGCCACCACCATCGTTGCTCCCCACGGGTGGTTGGCTGCGGTGATCAGCCCGTACACCACCGAGATCAGACCGCCGGTGGCCAGGGCGGCGCCGGCGATGTCGGGGCGGTTGCGGGCCGCGCTGACCGTGGCTGCGTCCGCCCTGCTCTCGTCGACCAGGCGTGTTACGGCGATCACGGCGAAGAGGGCTACGGGGATGTTGACGAAGAAGATCCATCGCCACGACAGGCTCTGGAGGATCAGCCCGGAGATCACCGGTCCCAACGTCCCGCCCAGTCCGGCCACCCCGCCGAAGATGCCGAGCGCCTTGGCTCGCTCCTTGCCGTCGGGGAACAGCAGCGCCGTCAGCCCGAACGCCGCCGGCGCTGCCATGGCCTCGGCTGCCCCCTGGGCGAAGCGGCTGGCCACCAGCATCCCCGAGGTGACGGCCGCCCCGCTGAGCGCCGAGGCGACGGCGAAGACGCTGATGCCGATGATGAACATCCGTCTCCGGCCGACCAGGTCGGCGAGCCGCCCGCCGAGCAGGAGCAGGCCGCCGGCCATGAGCACGTAGGCGTCCACCACCCAGGTCAGACCCGACCGGGAGAAGCCCAGGTCGCCCTTGATGTGGGGCAGCGCCACGTTGACCACGGTGATGTCGAGGACCAGCATGAACTGCATCAGGGCGAGGACGCCCAGCGCCTTCCAGCGGCGCGGGTCGGGACGGTTCGCGTCCGCTGCGGTGACGGATGGCTCCAGGGTGGTCATGTCGCTCCTCCTCTTCGATGGGATAGCACAACCGTAGGGACTGATGCGGACAGTTTCTGTCCTCAATGAGGAAGAATGTGGGTCTGTGAGCGACACGCCTGGCCGCATGCTCGGCCTCCTCGCCCTGTTGGAGAGCCGCCCGTCGTGGTCGGGTGCGGCGCTGGCCGAGCGGCTCGAGGTGACCGTCCGCACGGTGCGCCGCGACGTCGATCGCCTCCGGGAGCTGGGCTATCCGGTGGAGGCCAGCCCCGGGGTGGCCGGCGGCTATCAGTTGGGGCGCGGCGGCCGGATGCCGCCGTTGCTGCTGGGCGACGATGAGGCCATGGCCGTGGCCCTCGGTTTGCGGGTGGCGGCCGACGGCAGCGTCACTGGCCTGGAGGAGGCGGCCCTGTCGGTCCTGGCCCGCATGGAGCAGATCCTGCCCCGCCACCTTGCGGCCCGGGTCCGAGCCCTCCACGAGGCCACTACGCAGCTGATGGGCCCGGAGAACGAGCGGATCGAGTCCCAGGTCCTGGTCGACCTCGGTCAGGCGTGCGCCCGCTGCGAGCGGGTCCGCTTCGAGTACGCCGATCGGACCGGTCGGCCCAGCCGCCGCCTGGCCGAGCCGTACCGCCTGGTCCGGGTCGGGCCCCGGTGGTACCTGGCGGCCCGGGACCTCGACCGCCAGGACTGGCGGACGTTCCGCGTCGACCGGCTCAGCCGGCTCGAGGTGCTCGGCACCCGCTTCGAGCTCATCGACCCGCCCGATGCCGTGGCCATGGTCCGCAAGGGACTGCGGACTCGGCTTTACCCGTTCCACGCCCGGTTGCGCTTCGCCGCTCCCCTCGACGATGTGGCCGCCCTGCTGCCTAGCACCGTCGGCACCCTGGAGGCGACGGACGACGATTGCACGGTCGCGGAGGTGGGTGGGATGACGCTGGAGCACACGGTCCGCTTCCTCGCCGGGCTGCCCATCGTCCCCACCGTCCTCGAGCCCCCCGAGCTGAGCGACGCCCTGCGCGCCCACGCCTCAGCCGTGGCGGCTGCCAACCCGCCGCTCAGCTGAGGCGGGGGCTCTTCCAGGACCCCCGGCCCAAGAAGGCGGGGCCGGCGGACGACCCGACCCCGCCTTCGCACCCCTCAGGCCACTCGGGGCTGCCGCCAGCGGCGTCGGAGCGCGAAGGTGGCCCCACCAGCGGCGAGGGCGATGACCGGGAGGAGGGCGGCCAGAGGAGCCTCGGGCAGCTGCGGCCCGGGCGTCGTCCCGGGCAGGGGCACCGTGCCCTGCTGCTGCACGCCGGTCAGGGCCAGGTAGTTCAGACCCAGGGTGCTGAGGATGGTGGGCGCCAACTGCGTGGTGCTCACCGGGGTGGTCACCACCGAGCCGGTGGGGGTCGGCGCAGCCGACCGGAGCGCGCCGGCAACGGGTGTGGGGGGAACGGTGTCGTCGACCACCAGGGCCACGTGGGTGTCGTCGTCCCTGAACCCGCCGTGCTCAGCCACCTTGGCCTTGGATCCGCTGTAGATCGTGCCCCGCGTGGGTTTGACGATCAGGTCGGGCTGGCGGGCCGCCTGCAGCGAGCCCTTGCCGGGGTAGCCGAACTGCGGGTAGAGGGGGTTGGCCGACGGTTTGGTGCCACCCTGGAACACGGTGTCGACGTGGTAGGCCGCCTTGTTGGCGTTCAGGTAGTCGGTCACCGCCTGGATCTTCGACGGATCCTGGAGCCACAGGAGCCCGATGTCGTCGGCGGTGTCCATGACCGTCGTGCCACCGGCGGCGGCCACAGCGTTGGGCAGGATGTCACCTGCGAGGTTGTGAATGGTCGGGTCGATGGGGGCCTGCCCGTGCTTTGCGCTGAGGATGATCTGGGTGGAGGAGGCCAGGCCTTTGGCGTTCAGCTCGGTCACCATCTGGCCCAACGCCCCGTCTACGTAGTCGAGGGCACCGGAGAGCTGGGGCGTGAACGCCAACGTCCCCGGTTCGTAACCGCCGGGCTGGTAGTTGGGATCGCATCCCGGTGCGTTCTTGGACCTCACACAGGACTGCTTTGGATCGACGAGCTTCTGGCCGACGCTGACCGACTGGAAGTTCATCCCGAAGACCGAGGGGACCGCGCCCGCCTTGGGGGTCGTGGCCCCGCCGGTGGACTTCAGACCGTCGATCTCGTTGAGGATGCCGTCGACCTTGATCTGGTCGTAGGAGTCCGTGTCGGCCACGGAGTTGGTGATGACCGCCCCGTTGTTGTTGCCGTTCAGCGGGAAGGTCACCGTGTTGCCCCGGGTGTCGACCAGGCTGGGCGGGATGATGTCGGCGTTGATCTCCGGCGTGAAGAGGTCATTGATGCTGTTCGGCGTCCCGTGGCCGCTGAGGATCTGGTAGGCGGGGTGCTTGTCGGAGTAGGCGGTGTAGAGCCCGGCCGCATGGGCCACGCTGAAGACGCTGTTGGTGGCCAGGTACTGGTTCGGGTACACCGGGGTGCAGCCGTTGGCCGTCTTCTTCACCGGCAGCCGGGCAGCGTCGATGTTCTCGCCCAGGATGGTGCGGGTGTTGGTGCCGGTCCCGGCGTCGATGCTCTCGTCGTAGAACACCGGAGTTCCGGGAGTGCCCTGGCAGTTGGAGCCGGCGCCGTAGAGCGTCCGGTCATAGCTGGCGTCGTAGTAGACGCCCGTCGTCTTGGGGGTGGCGCCGGTGAACACGGCCAGCGTGCCGGGGAACGAGTCCGACGGCTGGGTCGTCGACGCGTTGGTGTACTCCGTTCCGTGGTTGACCAGGCGTGCCAGGTTCGAGCCCGGGTGACCGGCGATGTACTGCGTGAGGTCGGACTGGTGCAGCCCGTCGACGCTGAGGTAGAGCACATGCTTGCCATTGTCGGCGGGGGAGGTTGGCGCAGCGCTGGCCGTCCCCGCTCCCGCCAGGCTGGCACTGCCAGCAAGCGTGGCTGCGGCGGCAACCGCCGTCGAAATCCTCCGGATCCTGCGAGCCATCCGAGCCTCCTCGTTCGAATCGTGCTGAGTGCCCCCTGTCCTAGCGAAGCAAGGGGTCCGGAGGATGAGGTCGAAGTGGCTCAGGGGTGAAGAGCAGTCGACGGTCCGGGGAGCGCCGTCGTCCGGGGAGCGCCGTCGCCCCAGGGCGACGATGATGGAGGGACCATGACGGTTACCGTGCTGCAGCTGAGCGACACCCATCTGACGGCTGAGCCCGGCGGACCGGTGAGTGACGCCGACCCGGATCGACGGTTGGCTGCCGTGGTGGGTGCCTGGTCCGCTCTCGGCCGGCGAGCCGACCTGGTGGTGGTCAGCGGCGACGCCGCCGACGATGCCTCCCCGGCCGCCTACGCCCGCCTGGTCGACGCCCTCGACGTGTTGGACGCGCCAGTCCTCGCCCTGGCCGGCAACCACGACCGGCCCGAGGGGGTAGCCGACGCCTTCGGTGCGGCGACGACCGCCGAGGTCGGCGGGTGGAGGATCGTGGCTCTGGACTCGTCCCGGCCCCCGCAGGTGCACGGGACCGTGGACGTTCCTGCCGCTCTGGGCGCGCTCGACGCCCTCGACGGCCGCCCAACCGCGGTCGCCATCCACCATCCGCCCCGTTCGCGCAGCACCCACCCATGGTTCCGCCTGGAGGGGGCAGCGGAGCTGCTGGACGGGTTGGGTGCCCGGGCCCACGTGCGGGCCGTGATCAGCGGGCACGTCCACGACGTGTTCGACTTCGAGGGCCCGGGCGGCGTGGCACTGCTCGGTTGCCCCTCGACCCTGGTGGCCATCAGCCACGAGGGCGACCGCTACCAGAGGAACCCTGATGGCGCTACCGGAGCCCGGATCCTCGACCTCCACGACGACGCCACCTTTGCGTCGACGATCCTGGTCGCATGACCCGGGCCAGGAGCCAGCACGGACTTTGAGCTAGGACGGTCTTGGGGCCAGCACGGACCCTGTCCGGCCTCGGGCGTGCCAGGCTGAGGCTTCCACGCCGAACCCTCAGTCCCATCAGGAGCTGGTGCCCCGTGCATCTCGTCGCCGTCGGACAGCGCTGCGGTCCCTTTCCTCCCACCCGTCGCTTCGGCGACGCGACCGACCGGGGCGACGCTCATCGGGCCATCGGGTTCTCGGACGTGTCCACGTCGCTGGTGGTGTTCATCGGCTGTCGCGTCTCCCGCCGCTCGGCGAGCACCTCCCACCCCTACGGCTACGAGCGGGCGGAGGACTCCGGCCTGGGGGTGGCCCCGGTGATCTGGGCCAGCGGTGATCGGCATCGTCGGCAACCAGGTGGTCGCCCGCTACAAGGGGCGGGTCGGTCGGCGCATCCAGTCGGCCACCTTGGTGGCTGACGCTCAGCACTCTGGCTCGACGCGCTTTCCTCGGCCGGGGCGCTGCTCGGGTTGATCGGCGTGGCCGCCGGACTCCCGTGGGCGGATGCCGTCGCGAGCCTGATCGTGACCCTGTTCATCGTCCCGTCGGCTTCGAGGTGACCCGGGAGCTGATTGGACGTCGGCGCTCAGACCGTGGCGCCTCAGGCGGTGGCGAAGCGCGACAGGGTGGCCTCGGGCCGGGTGGGGGCCAACGCCGACGCCCAGATGCGATGGTAGGCCACCTCTTCGCGGGTCCGTAGCGGTGGGTTCATGACCACCCGCTCGATGTTGAAGTCGCTCAGCTTGACGCTGTCGCCGACGGACACTCGGACCGACGAGGCACCGGACCCGTCCCCAAACTGCTCCTTGGTCCGCCACAGCACCGAATCAGGGATCCACCCCTCGAAAGCCCGGCGCAGCAGATCCTTCTCCATCCGATCACCGGTCGGGAGCTTGTGGGCGGGGGGCAGCGCAAGCGCCGTCTCGATGACATCGAGATCGAGGAACGGCACCCGGGCTTCGAGACCGTGGGCCATGGTCACCCGATCGCACCGTTGCAGGTTCAACCCATGGAGCTCCTCGACGGAGCGGACCAACTCGGCGTGCAACAGCTCGGGATGATCGAAGGCACCATCGTGAAGATACTCGTATCCGCCGAAGAGCTCGTCGGCCCCCTCGCCGGTGAGGACGACCTTCACGTGGCGTGCGGTCAACTCCGAGAGAACATAGTTTGCCACTGCGCTGCGGACCAGCGATGGGTCGAAGTGTTCGATCGAACGAACCACCTCGGGGACGACGTCGAGGTTCTCCTCAGGCGACAAGATGGCCTCGTGGTGGTTCGTGTCGAGGGCTTCCGCCACGATGCGGGCAGCGGCCAGATCGGGAGAGTCCGCGGTACCGACGGCGAAGGTCTGCAGTCGTTGTCCCCGGCGCTTGGTCCACCGGGCGGCGATGGCGGCGATGATGCTGGAGTCGAGGCCGCCCGAGAGGAAGCAGCCTACAGGGACATCGCCCATCATCCGGGCGTTGACCGCCGTGACCAGGACTTGGCGAATCTCCTCCAACTCATCGGCATCCGACAGGTCGGGGCGTTCCAGCGGTTCGCGGACACGGTCGGGCACCGCAGAGGCGAAGCGCACCAAGCCTTCGGTCGGCGTCCAGTAGTGACCCGGGGGAAAGGCCTCCACCCACGGACGAAGCCCCGGATCGAAGGCCTTCAGCTCCGAAGCGGCGACCACGGTGCCGTCACGGCGAGCCCAGTACAGCGGTTTGACGCCGACCGGGTCACGAGCCAGGAGAAACTGGCCCTCGCCGTCCGTGAAGGCCAGGGCGTACATGCCGCGGAAGGTGGCCATCGCCGCAGGTCCGTCCCGGTGGATGACGTGCAGCGCCACCTCACTGTCGGAGTCGGTCTTCCACTCCACCGGGCGATCCGGGTGAGCACGGTCCAGATCCGCCCTCAGCTTCTGATGGTTGTAGATCTCGCCGTTGGCCACGATGGCCGCCCGGCCACCCTGGACGGTCATGGGTTGATGCCCACCGCTGATGTCCACGATGGACAGGCGGGTGTGTCCGAGCCATGCCTGGCCGATGGTCAGGTCGCCTCGATCATCCGGTCCGCGATGCACCAGTCTGTCGAGCATCCGCTGGCCTGACGCTCGATCGGGCTGATCCCATTGGGCTGCTATGCCGCACATGGGCTATCGATGTTAGCTCACGTTGCCTCGGAGACCCAATCGGGAAGCTCGCGGGGCCGCCGGTGAGCGATCGGGGGCGATCATGAGGCACCGTTGAGGACTGCGTAGCACTACTTGAGCGGCCGAAGTCGGTCAAGGTCGTCGCCTGGCGGGTCAGGTGCCGGGCCCGAAGCGGACGTACTTCTCACCGAGGCAGACGGGGCACTCCCGGCCGGCCACGCCCGCCACCTTGCCCCGGCCGTGGCATCGAGGGCACCTCGGGTTGTGCGGGTCGGGAGACGGGAGGAACCGGCCGTTCTCTTCGTTCTCCAGCTCCCAGTGCTCGAGCTTGTGGCCCCGGGAGCGCTGCGCCATCGCAGTGAGCGCACCGATCATCCCGATGGCCAGGATGACGATCACGATGATGCTGGCTGGTCGGGTCACGACCAGCTCGATGAACATGGGTGGTGGTTCTACCCGATGGCGGGCGTCGCTCCCAGGCGCCCGGCCCTGCGCGCCCGCTTGACGCTCATTGGCACTCCGTCGAGCCCGGGACCGCACGGACCCGACCGGTCCCAGCAGCTGCGGTCTGCCTGCCCTGCCGCCCGCAAAGGCCCGCCACGGTCATCACAGCAGCTCGGCGGCCAGGTCGGCAGCCGGTGATCGTTCCCCCTGGGTGAGCACCAGGTGGCCAAAGAGGTCCTGCCCGGAGAAGCGGTCCGCCAGGATGCTGATCCCCGACGTCCGCTCTGACACGAAGGGACTGTCGATCTGGGACACATCCCCGACGAGGGCGACCTTGGACCCCGAGCCCAGTCTGGTCAGGATCGTCTTCAGGGTCAACGGCTCGAGGTTCTGCGCCTCGTCGACGATGATGAAGGTTCGCTGCAGCGACCGACCCCGAAGGAACGTCACGGCCTCCATCGACAACGTTCCCTCCTCCACCCACCCTTCGAGCATGGCTCGCGCCTTGCGATGGTCGATGTCCTCCCGCAAGGCGGCCATGGTGTCCTCCACCGTGGCGAACCACGGTTCGAGCTTCTCGTTCTTGTCGCCGGGGAGAAACCCGATGTCCTGGCGGCCGACCGCCACCAGTGGGCGGATGATCATGACGCGGTCGTAGTGCTGGCCCTCACCGGGCTCGAAGGTCTGCTCCAGCGCGGCGGCGACGGCCAGGATCGTCTTGCCCGTTCCCGCCCGGCCGGACAAGCCGACGATCGGTACCCGCGGGTCCATCAGCAGGTCGAGGGCGAAGCGCTGCTCTTTGGATCGAGGCCGCAGCCCCCACGCTTCGGCCGTGCGGGGCAGGACGTGAAGGCGGCCCTTGTTGCGGCGCACCAGGGCGGACTGCTGCCCGGCGCCCAGGACCCCGAACTCGTTGACGGCCAGGGTCGCCACTGCGTCCCGGTCGGCTTCGCTGAGATCCTCGTCACCCAGGCCGCGACCGCCAGCGCCGAAGAGATCATCGATCAGCCTGGCAGAGACCGCCAGCGCCTTCCAACCGGGATGGGCCTCGGTGTGGAAGCTGGCTCGTACCTGGCGGTACTCCTCGGCATTGAGCCCGACGGCGGCGGCCTTCAGGCGAAGGTTCACGTCGGCCGAGACCAGGGTCACGGGCCGACCGACGCCGAGCGCAGCGGCCAGGATCCGGTTGTCGGCCTTCTCGATGTCCAGGCCGAGCTCCCGCACCCGGTCGAGCTTGAGGCCGTTGATGACGACGCGGAGCGTGCCCCCGCCGGGGAGCGGTGTCGGCTCCTTGAGATCCTTGCCCGGCGAGGTGGCCCGGAGCTCCTCCAGACGGCGGGCTACCGTGCGCGCCGCCCTCCCGACCTCGTCGAGGCGACCCTTGTGGTTGTCGAGCTCTTCGATGACCTTCAACGGGAGGACCACATCCGCTGCGCCGAACGAGAAGATCGATTCCGGGTCGGCCAGCAGGACGCTGGTATCGAGGACGACGGTCGAAGCTGTCGGAGCGTCGGCCGTGGACGTGACGGCCGCCCCCTCTTTGGAACGGGCGGCGGACATCTCGGCCAAGTGCACGGGCAGCCTCACAAGGGTTCCTGGGCGCCGACCTCTGCTGAGGCCGCTACGTCATGACCCTACGGCGCGGCGCGCTCGATCATGTGGCATTCACCCGTAGTTCAGGATCGGAGCGCTGGCAAGGTCGAGGTTGCGCCGCAGCGGCCGCTCGACGGACGGGATGGCCCAGGCCCCGAGTGCGAGGGTGGCGATGCCGAAGGGGCGCTGATGAAGAAGATCCCCTATTGGGTGTCGCGTTGCGAACGCTGCTGGCTGGCCACTGCGGTGAAGGCTTCGGTTGTCTGCTGGACTCGCTTGAGGGGAGGCGTCCCGGGCGTCGGGTCTACCTCAGGGACGTTGAGCGGCCCGAGGGCCCGGCGCACCCTGTCAGCGAGGGCCACGTACGGCTCATAGTGGGCGGGCAGAGCTCCGGCCGGGGTTGCGACGGGAGGGAGGCTGGACGGCTGGTTCTGTGAGGCTGGCCGACCAGCCAAGCGTTCCGAGAGATCCGGCAAGTCGGTCGAGCGGGGCGTGGACCGACGGAGCACCCCGTGGAAGGGTTTGGCCCAGTCGTCCCGGCTGGTCAACGGCTGAGCTTTGGGTGCGAACAGCGCCCTGAGCGTTGCCGGGATGCTGGCGTGGTCGTGGACGTCTGTGCAGATCGTGCCGGGGTCGATCAGCGGAGAGACGATGACCGTCGGAACCCGTGGACCGAGCGCTCGGAACTCGAACGCCTGCGCCTTTCGGTGGTAGAGGGCTCGGATGATCCGACGCAGCAGCGTCGGATCCGTTCCCGGGTTCGGGACCCCCGTGGCTGGCGGCACGTGGTCGTAGAGGCCGCCATGCTCGTCGTAGGTGATGAGCAATACCGTCTTGTTGAAGACCTCCGGGTTACGGCGGAGGGACTCGTAGACGCTGGCAATCAGCGTCTCGGCCCTGGTGAAGTCACTTGGCTCCGTGTCGAGGTAGGTGTCGTAGGCGGCGTTGGTGACCAGGCTGTTGCCAGGGTGCTGACTTGTGCTGACATCGGGGGTGCCTACGACGGGTTCGTGGTCGAGCGTATGGAGGACCGGGCGATGATTGGGCTCGATGAACGAGTAGGCCGGCAGCGACCCTGACGCCACGTGCTCGGTGAACTTCGAAAACTCGAACCAGTTCGCGTGGCGCTCGGGGGTGTTCCAGAGGTTGACGAAGGCCCACACCTGGGGGGTGTCGTCGTAGTAGATGTGCCAGCCCTTCGCGTTCTCCTCGAGGAGCTCGAAGATCGTCCGGTTGGTGTAGAAGCGCGGGTTGATGTCGGTTTCACCGTCTGACGTCGCGGCATGCATGAAGTTGCGGTTCGGCCAGGTCTCACCGGGCACGGAACAGAACCAACGGGTGCAGACGGCGAACTGGCGGGCCAACTCCGAGAGGACGGGCACCTGATCGGGCGGCTGGCAGCGCATCACCAGGCCGCCGCGGTTGACCACCGGCGGAGGCGGCGCTTTCCGAGCGATCCACCAGTTCACGACGGGCGCGAGCAGGCCGGCGAAAGCGGGGGGGCTGAGGCCTCGGCAGATCCGCTCGTAGCTGGTGACGAAGCCGCTGTTTGTCGGCGCTGAACCGGGGGCGACGCCTGCCAAGCCGAGCTGCTCCATGACCGCGTCATGGGAGTGGTCAGGTCCGACCGGCAGCACCGTCTTCGCGTCGGGCGTCGCCGGCACCGCCGCTGCGCCCTGCCACCCGGGGTTGGTGTGCGTTCCTGTGGAGCCGAGGCCGTCGAAGGTCGGGTCCGGGTGGCTCAAAAAGCCGAGCATGTGATCGAACGAGCGGTTCTCCAACGCCAGGACCACCACATGGTCGATCTGCGACATCAGACCGGTGGCCTCGCTCGGGGCCGACGGAAAGAGCTGCGCTGTGTCGGTCTCCTCCGGGTCGCGGGCGGCGCGCCACCTCGCTGATCTAGGCGGTGCCGACGCACCCGCCCTTGGGGGAGGGCGCGCAGCCAGGTGAGCGAGCCGTCGCCCGTCGGACGGCCCACAGCTACTGGCCCTCCGCCGGCGGGTCGCCAGAGTGCAGCCTGGCCAGCACCTCTGCCGCGTCAGCGGGATTGAGGGCACCAGCAAAGGCCAAGGCCTGGTTGTGCGATTCCTGCTGGCCCGCCACCGCGGCCTTTGTTGCCGCCGACCCGGCGTCTGCCACCTTTTGGGTTGCGTCCGACCCGGAGTCCGCCACCCTTTGCGTAGCGGTGGCACCAGCGCTGGCCGTCGCATGGATGCCGAAGAACGCAGTCACGATCGTCCCAACCACGCCGGTGACAGCGCCGATGACGGCGACCATGTCTTTGGAGTCCTTGAAGTTGGCCAGAGAGCCGGCGAAGACCCCAGCCACGACCAGAAGACCGACGACGACGACCACGACCGCAGCCCACACGCCCCGCCCGTTGTCACTCATGCCCGTAGCATCGCGCGACCATCGGCATCCCGGCGAACCGTGGTTCGCCAGAGACTCCCAGGCGTGGCCCATGTGTGCTATGTGAGGTCCGGCGCGTCGTCGAGGACGTAGGGGAGCCGTCGGTACACCGTCGCTGCGGTGACCGCCAGCAGGAGGAGGGCGCCGACCACGGTGACCACCCGCAGCCCGACAAGATTGGCGATTGCGCCCTGCACCAACGCGCCGAGGGGGTACAGCACGCCGAGAGCCATCATGAAGATCCCCAGCATCCGCCCCCGCAACGCCGCCGGGGCGTGGACCTGGATGATGGTGTTGCAACCGGCGAGCACGCCGATGTAGGCCGCGCCCACGAGCAAGATCGCTACGGCGCCCAACCACAGGTCCGGTGCCAGCCCGTAAGCGATCAGGAGGAGGCAGACCGCCACCAGGTCGGCCACCAGGACCTGGCGGCGCCCGTAGCGCCGGATCAGCGGCGTGAGAGCCAAGGCTCCGGTCACCGCGCCGACGCCTTGGGCGGTGATCAGCACCGAGGTGCCGGCCGCTTTGGAGTCGAACACCTTGAGCGCCATGGCCGGCACCAGAGCGATGAACGGGGACGCGGTGAGGGCGGTCACCGATATGAGCAGCACCGCCAGGCGACACGCCGGGTTGGCTCCCGTGGCCCGGGCGCCCTCGAGCAGTCGGCGGGTGAGGGTTCCGGCAGGTCCGACGGTCACCACCGGCGGGAGCCGGACCAGGAGGAGGGCGATCATCACCGCAACGAACGAGGCCGCGTTGATGGCGAAGGCCCACGAGTACCCGCCGGCCACGATGGCCAGGCCGGCGAGGGCCGGGCCGATCACCCGCCCCAGGTTGAACTGGGCCGAGGACAGGGAGACGGCCGCCCCCAGATCTGGGGCCGGGACCAGGTCGGGCAGCATGGCCTGATACGCCGGGAACCCGATGGCAGCCATAGCGCCGGCCCCGAACACCAGCATGGTCACCACCGCTGGGCGGGCGTGTCCGGTGGCGGCCAGAACGGTGAGCACGGTGGCGAAGGCGGTCTCGCCGAGCGTCGTGGCCAGCAGCCAACGGCGACGGTCGTGGCGGTCGGCGATGACCCCACCGAGCGGGGAGAGGAGGCCGATGGGCAGGAAGGCAGCGGCGGCCACCAGGCCGGTCCAACCCGGCTGCCCGGTGCGGGCCGTGACCAGGATGCCCACGGCGACGGTCTGCATCCACGACCCGATGTTGGACACCAGCGCCGCGGTCCACACCAGGGCAAAATCCCGTTGCCGGAGGGGACGCAGCGAGCTCAGCACGACCCTGAGGACACTACGGCAAGGCCTCCCCCTGCGTCGTGTTCGCTCGAGCACGCCGAATGGGCAGGATCGGAGACAGAGGAGTGCTGGTGGCGCTAGCCGAACCGGCCCCGGCACCCCTTGCCACGACCACGACCGTGTCCTATTGACAATCATCGATGCATCGATGACAATCAACACATCGACACTCGTTGATGTTACCGGAGGATCGTCCATGTCCCGAGTCCAGTTGGCCCTGAATGTTACGGATATTGACGCCGCGGTCGATTTTTATTCCAAGTTGTTCGGGGCGGCTCCCGCAAAGCGTCGTCGTGGCTACGCCAACTTCACCGTCTCTGAGCCACCGCTCAAGCTGGTGCTCATCGAGCATGGGGCGGGGCGGGGCGAGGGGGTGTCCGGCGCGCTCAACCACTTGGGCGTTGAGGTCGACTCCACTGATGAGGTGCAGGCTTCAACCCAGCGCTTGGCCGGCGTGGGCATCAAGACTGACGTTCAAGAGTCGACAACCTGCTGCCATGCCGTTCAGGACAAGGTGTGGATCAACGACCCGGACGGGGCGCCTTGGGAGGTCTACACCGTTCTCAGCGACGCTCCCGCTGAGATCGGCCTGGGCTGTTCCACCGAGAGCTGCGCGCCGGTGGAAGCACAGCCGGTGGAAGCACAGCCGGTGGCAGCACAGCCGGTGGTCGCAGCTGAAGACGCGCCCGAGTCTGCATCGTGCTGCTGAACGAACGAGCCGAGAAAGGGTCAGCGTTCGTGAGCCATGTGGTGCTGTGGCGGCGGCTGATCGCCGAACTGCTGGGCAGTGCGTTCTTGACGGCCGTCGTCGTGGGCTCGGGGATCGCCGCCAACAACTCTCCCCAGGAGACGTGGGCCTGGAGCTGTTGGAGAACGCGGCGGCAACCGCGGTTGGCCTGTTTGCAATCATCCTCATGGTGGGTTCAGTGTCTGGAGGCCACTTCAACCCGGTGGTGTCGTTTGTCGACGCCGCGTTCGGCGGCCTCTCGTGGCGGTCTGCCATCGCCTACCTGCCCGCGCAGGTCGCCGGGTGCATTGGCGGCGCTGTGCTAGCCAACCTGATGTTCTCGAAGGCGGCGGTGAGCATCTCGACCCACGACCGGGCCACTGGCGCCCACTTCCTTTCGGAGGTGGTGGCCACCACTGGGCTGCTTCTGGTCATCTTTGCCCTTGCGCAATCCGGTCGGGGCAGCACAGCCCCAGCTGCCGTCGGCTCATACATCGGAGCGGCGTACTTCTTTACCAGCTCGACCAGCTTCGCCAACCCAGCCATCACCGTCGGGCGGATGTTCTCGAACACATTCGCAGGGATCGCACCATCCTCCGCCCCGACTTTCCTTGCAGCCCAGGCCGTTGGCGGGCTGGGCGCCGTCGCCGTCATCAAGATCCTCTACCCCGGTATCACGGGGGCGGAGGCGGCCGACATCGTCGTTCCCCGCGTGCACAAGACCGAAGTCTCGGAATCCGGCTCAGGCGCAGGCAGCCACGATGACCGACAAGCCTGTCGTTCTCTTCCTGTGCATGCACAACGCTGGTCGGAGTCTCGCGGCTCGGATTCTCCTCGACCACCACCCACAAGGACAGCGGCGTCCACGCTGGTGCCAGAGTCGAGCTCCCTTCCAAACTACAGGGGCCCATGAGGGGCCTTGAGCACGCAAGGGGCCTTGAGCACGCAAGACTGGCCGCATGGAGATCCTCGCCTGCGGTCACGCCGCCTTGCTTGGGTCGTCGCGTCTGTGCGCACACCTCCTGGATCCTGACCTCCCGGAGTACTGGCACAAGGCCATACTGCGAGGGGAGGGACTTGACAGAGACCTCTGTTGCGCGACGTGCGCCGCGTTAGTGGATGACAAGCGAGAGTGGATCGAGGCCTGTGAGGGTCACTCATCCACGTGATCCTGCGTCGCCGTGGCCTGGCGCGCAGAGTCGTACCCCCTGTTTCGCTCATCCTGGCGACCTGGGCGAAGGACTACGTCGGCGGACTGACCGCAACCCGCTATCTCGGTCCAGCGACATCCCGTGAAGCGCACGAGGGGACGAATCTGTGGCTCGGGCGCTTTGCCTCGGCGTGTAGGCGGGCAGTCGAGGATGCAGCCGCGTTCGAAGAGCGAGCGCGCGCAATCGAGGCAGCTTGGCGGGAGCGCGTTGGCAGGGTTCGTGCCCGCTCGGCGGTGGACGTTCTGCTACGTGTCCTGGTCGGCGCGCCGGTCGTCACCGTCACCAGCGCGTCGGAACTGATAGGCCGAAGCTTCGTCCAGACAAACGAGGCCGTCAACCGGCTCGCCGGGGCTGGACTCCTCCGCCAGGTAACCGTCGGCCGGCGCAGCCGGGCGTTCGAGGCCCAGGACATCATCGCGGCGTTTGGTGACTTGGAGCGACAGCTCGCTAGCCCGGAGGGGGACACGAGTGTCTCAAAGCCGGGATTGCGTCGTCCCGCGACGCCGGCAGCACTTCTGATAACGATGAGCGGCGCCCTCATCCTCTCGATTGGACCACGGCAATAAGCGCCCACGGCTGCGTTGGGCACTCGATCGCCGCCCGAGCCCTGGAACAGGCGGTTTTCATGCGGCGCATCCTCACTATCACACCCTTGTCCTGTCGGACAGCTGACACCTAGGCTAACGGTTCGTAAGGCTCTGACCAGGACGTTCGCGAGTACCCCCAACGGGATTCGAACCCGTGCTGCCGCCTTGAAAGGGCGGTGTCCTAGGCCGCTAGACGATGGGGGCGGGAACTCCAGGATCTTATCGGGGTGGAAGATCGTCTCCGAGGCGCTCAGGTGGCCACGCGGTGCGGTCGGCAGCACCTCGATGAGCGCAGCGAGACGAGCCATCCAGCGCACCTCTCCATGCCACCCGGCCTCGGCAGCGGGCACCTCGGCCCGCTTCGGCCATGATCCAGAGGGCGTCAGGAACGTCGGGTCCTCGGTTCAGTCACCTGCCAGCGCTTCGATCACGTCTCCCTGCACGACGGTGAGGAACTCGTAGATCTGTCCTTCGATGCTCGACCGGTCGATCTGCGAGTCCTCCGTCACGTCCAAGCGGGTGCCCAGGGTGAGGCGCAGTTGGTTGAGGGCGCGCATCCAGGCCTGGAGCTGGTCTTCGCTCAGCTCCGTCGCTCTGGCGCTCTCCGCCAGGGTGGCCAGGGCGTCTCGATGCTGGTTGACCAGCTCGTCGGTCATCAGCCTGCGGTATTCCTCGGAGTGCTCCAGGTCGTCGAAGCCCTGGTACGCGGGCGGGAACGAGCGGTGCAGGCCGGGGTTGTCGGGGCTCTCCAACAGCTCGGTCAGCTGGTCAGCCAGGGTGGCGAGCAGGCTGCGTTGCTGGTCGCTCAGGTTGATGGCGTAGCGGTTCTCGCCGACCCGGCGGATGGGTGGCCGGCCGAAGAGCACCTAGCTGTCCTGTTCCATGGTCGCCCACAGGCCGTGCTCGTGGAGGCGGAACACGTCGAGCTCGGCCTTCTCTCGAGGCCCGTCGGAAACAACGGCCTTGCCGGTGAGGTGCACGTCGAGCATCAGCTTGTGGGCCTTGGACCTGCTGTAGCCGAACAGCTTCTGGAACACGAAGGCGACGTATGACTGCAGGTTGATGGGGTCGTCCCACACGATGACCTTCCACGGGCGGTCCGGTTCGACGTGCGAGCGGCTCTCGGGCTCATCGACCTCGACCGGGGCGGCGGCGGGCGTGGCGGTGGACACGATCGGCACCCTCAGCCGCCGACGGTTGTGGCGGGGGGGACAGGGAGTGAGCGGCCCATCGGCTGGTCGGCGGCGAGGTGGAGGGGTGCCCGGGTGGTGAGCCCGAGGTAGAAGCCCAGGGTGGCCACCGCGACGGCGACGGAGCCTGCGACGTGGATCTCGACGAGACCGGAGGGGTCCCCGGAGGCGTACAGCACGTAGCCAATGATGCCTTGGACCACGACGACAGCCAGGAGGATCTCGCCGCGGCGGAGAACCGCTCGGGGCACGCCGCTGCGGGCCAGCCACCAAAGCAGGACCACCGTGAGCCCCGCGAACACCTCGACCGCCGTGCCGTGGACCTGGGCGACGTCATGGAGGTTGAGGGCGAAGCGGCGGGCCTTGGGGTCGCCACCGTGAGGTCCGGTGGAGGTGACGACGGTGCCGAGGACGACGACGACGGTGACGGTGACGACGAGGAGCCGGGACAGACGGCGCTGCCCGGGGGAGACCATGAGCCGGGGGGTGCCCGCAGGTCGGGCGCGACCGGGAGATTGGGCAATGTCCTCGTCGGCCATGCCGGCCCGGTGGTGGAGGATCACGGCGTTGGCCAGGAAGAGCATGGCCAGCACGAAGTGAGCGCTGACCAGTTGCGGGGCCAGCTTCTCCAGCACGGTGATCCCGCCGAGGACGATCTCGGCGACCACGCCGATGATCAGCCCGACGGACAGCCAGGTCAGGTCCCGGCGGCGGCGGACCCGGCACAGCGCAGCGGCCACGGCGACGATGGCGACGATGCCGATGCCAGCGTTGATCAACCGGTTGGCGAACTCGATCCACGGGTTGACGGCGGCTGGGGCGACAACGCTCGTCGACGTGCACTTCGGCCACGTCGGGCACGCCAGCCCCGAGCCGGTCAGGCGAACCGCAGCGCCCGACACGACGATGAGGATCATCACGCACAGGGCGAGCAGGGTGATCCGGCGAAACCCCCGGGGGGACAGCCGGCGATCACGGACCACCCGGTAGGCATGGTGGGCGGAGGACCGCAGCAGGGTCAGCGACATCGTGGGCCAGACTAGGACCGCGCGCGGTGCGGTCCCCAGCCGGGGGCGGCATTGTCGCTCGCCGAGCCGCTGCCGTAGTGTGACGCCCGATGTCCCCCCGTGCCCCTCGACTGCCGGGGGCCCCATGAGCGCCGCCACGGTTGCGCCCGCGGGCCTGCCCGCCCGAACAGGTTCCCGTTCGCTCGGTTCCCGCCTGGGCGGGTTCGTGGCCCTGACCAAGCCCCGGATCATCGAGCTGCTGCTGGTCACCACGCTGCCGACGATGTTCGTGGCCGCCCGGGGCCTCCCCCGGGTGTCACTCATGGTGGCCACGCTGATCGGCGGGACGCTGGCTGCGGGCGGGGCCAATGCCGTCAACATGTTCGTGGACCGTGACATCGACGCCGTCATGCATCGCACCGCGAACCGCCCGTTGGTGACCGGCGTCGTGTCGCCGGCTGCGGCGCTCACCTTCGCCATCATCCTCGAGGTCCTCGCCTTCGCCGAGCTGTGGAGCGCGGTGAACCTGCTCTCCGCTGTCCTAGCCGTCAGCGCCACCCTGTTCTACGTGTTCGTCTACACCCTGTGGTTGAAGCGCACGTCGAGCCAGAACATCGTGATCGGGGGCGCGGCCGGGGCGGTGCCCGTGCTGGTCGGCTGGGCGGCGGTCACCGGCACCGTGGGGCTGGCCCCCATCCTGCTGTTCGCCTTGATCTTCGTGTGGACCCCCCCGCACTTCTGGGCCCTGGCCATCAAGTACCGCGAGGACTACGCCTCGGTGGATGTGCCCATGATGCCCGTGGTGGCCACCTTCGAGCGCACCGCCCGGGAGATCCTGGCCTACTCGGTGCTGGTCCTGGTCGTCTCTGTCGCCTTCGGGTGGTCGGCGCACATGGGCCCGCTGTACTGGGTGGCAGCCATCGTCTGCGGCGGCGTGTTCGTGGCCTTCGCCGCCCGCCTGTACCTGGTCCGAACGGAGCGCCGGGCCATGGTCCTGTTCCACTGGTCGATCAGCTATGTCACCCTTGTGTTCGCGGCCATGGCCGTCGACGAGCTCATCCGACACTGACTCCCAGGCGGTACTGACGCTCGGGCAGCTCATTCCCACTTGAACGTCGCGCCAGCGGCCAGGGGGGCTGCGACGGCCCAGACGGCGAGCACCACCCAGGCCCGCCCTGGCACGGCGGCGCCTGCGGCGAGTGAACCATGCAAAGCGTCGGACAGGGCTCCCGACGGCAGGCCTCGGGCCACGTCGCGCAGCGGCGCGGGCAGGCGGCTGAGCGGGATGACCATGCCCCCGAGGAGCAACAGCACCAGATAGAGGCCGTTGGCCCCGGCCAGGGTCACCTCGGCGCGCAGCGTGCCCGCCATGAGCAGGCCGATACCGGCAAACGCTACCGTGGCGACCACGATGGCCACGGCCGCCAGGGCCGGTGTCCCGCCTGGGTTCCATCCGAGCGCGAGGGCCACGGCGACCAGGACCACGCATTGCAGCGCCTCCACCACCCCGATGGCCAACGTCTTGGCTCCCAGAAGGGCCGGCCGGCCGAGGGGGGTGGAGGCCAGACGCTTCAAGACGCCGTACTGGCGTTCGAAGCCGGTGGCGATGCCCAGGCTGACCATCGCCGTGGACATGACGGCCAGGGCCAGGATGCCCGGGGCCAGGAACGTCACCGGGTCGCTCACCCCGACCGGCTTGGGCAGCACGTCGACGAGGGAGAAGAACACCAGCAGGCCGACGGGGATCCCGAGCGCCAGCAGCACCGAGTCGCCGCGACGGAGCGTCATGCGGACCTCGGCGGCGGACTGGGCGACCAGAGCCCTCATCGGGGCCGCCTCCGGCGCCGGTCCCGGGAGGGGCGCGACGGCGCATCGGTCGGCTCCGAGGTCAGGCGGAGGAACACGTCCTCGAGCCGCTCGCGCCCGGCCCGCAGGTCGGCCAGGGCCAGGTCCCGTTCGGCCAGCCAGGTGGTGATGGCCGCGACCCGTCTCGGCGTGGCCGGGGCGTCGACCACATATTCGCCGGGCGGGTCCTCGCTGACGGCGGCATGGATGGCCGCCCCCAGAGCAACGACGTCGAGGCCGGGGGCGGCGCCGAAGCGCACCTGTTGGGCGGCTCCGATCCTGACCATCTCGGCTGGCGAGCCGCTGGCCACCACCTTCCCGCCGTCGACGATCACCATCCGGTCGGCCACCCGTTGGGCCTCGTCGAGCTCGTGGGTGGTGAGCAACACGGCGGCGCCGGACGATCGCAACTCGGCGATGACGTCGCGAATGGCTCGGCGCCCTCGGGGGTCGACGCCGGCGGTGGGCTCGTCGAGGAACGCCACCTCGGGACGGCCGACCAGGGCGAGGGCGAGGGCCAGGCGCTGTTGTTCCCCCCCCGAGAGTCGACGCCACGGCGTCTTCGCCGCCGACTCCAGATCCACAAGCCGGAGCAGCTCGTGCGGGTCGGCCGGGTGGTCGTAGTAGCGGGAGAACAGCCGGAGGGCCTCCGCCGGCCCCATGCCGGGCCAGATGCCGCCACGCTGGAGCATCACCCCGATGCGAGCACGGAGGCGGCGGTGGTCGGCCACGGGGTCGAGCCCGAGGACTCGGGCCGTCCCGCTGGTGGGCCGGTGGTAGCCCTCGAGGGTCTCGACCGTCGTCGTCTTGCCCGCCCCGTTCGGGCCGAGGACGGCGACGACCTCACCGGCCTCGACCCGCAGGTCCAACCCAGCGACCGCCTTGGTCGGACCCCGGTGCACCACGAGGTCCTGCACGTCCACGGCCGGCATGGGAGGGACGGTACTGCTCTTGAGGCGGAACCCCTCCGGACGAACCTCGTTTCATCCCCCCGCCCGATGTGTCAAGGTGGGGTGCGGGCTGTGATCGAGGAGGCCGTGTGATCGAGGCACACAACCTCACGAAGCGCTACGGGAGCACCGTAGCGGTCGACGATCTGTCGTTCAGTCTCAGACCGGGGACGGTGACCGGTTTCCTCGGTCCCAACGGCGCTGGCAAGACCACCACGATGCGCCTGATCCTGGGCCTCGACCGACCGACCCGGGGCAACGTCACCATCGGGGGCCGGCGTTACCGGGACCTCGAGCACCCCCTTCACGAGGTCGGTGCCCTCCTCGATGCCAAGGCCATGCACGGCGGACGATCGGCGCAAGCCCATCTTCACTGCCTGGCGGCAGCCAACGGCATCCCCGCCGGGCGGGTCATGGAGGTCCTGCGCATCGTCGGCATGGACAACGTGGCCCGGCGCCGCACCGGAGGGTTCTCGCTCGGTATGGGCCAGCGGCTGGGGATCGCCGCCGCCCTGCTGGGCGACCCCGGCATCCTGATCTTCGACGAGCCGGTCAACGGTCTCGACCCCGAGGGAATCCTCTGGGTGCGCACCATGATGCGCACCCTGGCCGCCGAGGGGCGGACCGTCCTGGTCTCCAGCCACCTGATGAACGAGATGGCCGTCACCGCCGACCGCCTCCTGGTCATCGGGCGGGGTCGGCTCATCTCTGACTCGAGCGTCGACGAGTTCGTCCAGAAGAGCGCGCAGCCGTCGGTCCGGGTGCGCTCGCCACACGCCGAGGACCTGGCCCGGTTCCTGGCGGAGACGGGGGCGTCGGTGCGGGCGGTTGAGCCCGGCGTGATCGAGGTGACCGGTGTCGAGACGGCGGCGGTGGGCGAGCTGGCTGCCGCTCACGCCCTGGTGCTGCACGAGCTCACGCCCCAGCGGGCATCCCTGGAGGAGGCCTTCATGGAGCTCACTCGCAACAGCGTCGAGTACAGCGCCCGCTCGGAGGTGAGCAGATGACCGCGACGACGACTCCGCCGTCCGGTGGCGCCGCCCGACCGCTTGTTGGCGACCGCCCCGACCTGCCCAGAGCCGGACTCGGAGCGGTGATGCACAGCGAGTGGATCAAGCTGCGGACCGTCCGCTCCACGGTCATCACGCTGAGCCTCACCGTCGTGCTGGGGATCGGCGAGGGGACCCTGATCTCGCTGGGACTAGGGAACGCCTACAAGAACGACAACTTCGGCAACGCCGTCTTCGACCCCACGAGCATCAGCCTCGGTGGGCTGGCCAGCTTCGTCGGGTTCGCCCAGCTGTCACTCATCGTGCTCGGCGTCCTGGTCGTCACCTCGGAGTACTCCACCGGGATGATCCGGACCAGCCTGGCCGCCGTTCCCCGACGGGGCCGGCTCCTGGCCGCCAAGGCCCTCGTCTTCGCTCTGGTGGCCCTGGTGGTGGGGGAGATCACCGGCTTCGTGGCCTTCTTCGTGGGCCAGGTGGTGCTGGCAGGCCAGAACGCCCCGCACGCCGTGCTCAGCGATCCGCACGTGGCCCGGGCGGTGATGGGCTCGGGGCTCTACCTGGCTCTGGTGGGCCTGGTGGCCGTGGGGGTGGGCGGGCTGATCCGCAACACCGCGGGCGCCATCTTCACCCTGGTGGCCGTGATCATCGTCCTGCCGCCGCTCAGCAACCTGCTGCCCGCCTCGGTCGGGCGTCCCCTCCGGGAGTTCTGGCCCACGGAGGCAGGCTCCCAGATCATCTCGGTGCATCGCAGCGCCCACAGCCTGGGTTCGTGGGCCGGCCTGGGGGTCCTTCTCGCCTTCGCCACCGTCGTCATGGCGCTGGGTGCCGTCTCTATCCTCCGTCGCGACGCCTGAGCGGGCTCAGGTTCAGGTCGCACCGAGGATCACCCGGGCCCACACGACCTTGCCGGTGCCCTCCGGGCGGGTCGTGACACCCCACGACTCCGCCATCTGATCCACCAGTGTCAGCCCGCGGCCCGAGGTCTCCACCGACTCCGTGGTCTGCAGGACGGGATGGCCTGGACCGTCGTCGGCCACCTGGACGACCACGGCGTCACCGTCGATCCCGACGGTCAGGTGCGGGCGGCTACGGGCATGGATGACGGCGTTGGAGACCAGCTCGGTGACGACGACCGCCATCGTGACGTCTTCGGGTACTCCCGTGACCGACACGACGAACTCCCGGGCCAGGCGCGAGCTGGCCGCCGAGAGTGGGAGATCCATGCTGCGCCCCCTGCCCGACGCGGGTACGCCCTGGCCTGTTGGCACGTTCTGGTGTGTTCCCGGTCACCTGAGGGACGAAACGCTCCCGCTCCGAGCGTCCCGTCGGCGATGATGCCTGCATGCCCGATCCCGGACCTGCGGTGACCATCATCCGGCATGGTGAGACGACCTGGAGTTCGCTCGGCCAGCACACCGGCCGTACCGACCTGGAGCTCACCGAGACCGGCGAGGCGCAGGCCCGAGCCCTGCAGCCGCTCTTCGCCGGGCAGGTGTTCGACGTGGTGGCGGCCAGCCCGTTGCGACGGGCGCAGCGCACCGCCGTTCTCGCCGGGGTGCTGCCCACGGAGACCCTCGACGACCTCCGGGAGTGGGACTACGGCGATCTCGAAGGCCAGACGACCGGCCAGATCCGCGAGCGCTACCCCGACTGGAGCATCTGGACGGGACCGTGGCCGGGGGGGGAGACGGCGGCCGATGTCGCGGAGCGAACCGATCGGGTGGTGGCCTGGGTCATGCGCCTCCCGAGGGAGGCTCGGATCGCCCTGGTGGCGCATGGTCACATCCTGCGTGTGCTCGGCGCTCGATGGGCGGGCGCCGAGGTCACCACCGGGCGGATGCTCGCTCTCGACACGGCGAGTGTGAGCGAGCTGGGCTGGGAGCACGGGTGCCCCGTGGTCAGGCGCTGGAACCTGACCGTCGAGGCACTGACACTCGATGCACGCCCTCCTGCCGCCTCGTGACCCCCGCCTGCCTGGCCCACCCTGGACGTCCGGCCGTCGTTGGTTGCAGTCGCTGCGGGCGACCTCTGTGCGGCGACTGCGCCCAGGGCGCGGAGGGAAGCTGGCGCTGCTCGTCGTGTGCCCGCCTCCCGGCCGGGACGCCTCCGGTCGCCGTCTGGGAGCCGCCCCCGGTCACGGGGCCCGCGACCAGGCGTACCCGACGGTTTCCGGCCGGAGGCGGCCAACTCGGCAACACCCCGATCTCACCGGTGGTCCTGGCTCTCGTCGTGGTGAACGTCGTGATCTTCGGGATCAGCCGGCTCGACCCGGTCCATGCCTACCTTCGCTTCGCCATGATCCCCGTCAAGATCCACGACGGTCAGTGGTACCGCCTGATCACCGCCGCCTTCCTCCACGCCAACACCGAGCACATCCTGTTCAACATGATCACCCTGCTGGTGATCGGGTCGCCGGTCGAGGCGCTGGTAGGGCGGGTCAGGTTCGGGGCCATCTACCTCATCGCCGGGATCGGCGGTTCCGTCTGCTCCTACCTGCTGTCTTTACCCTACATCAAGGGCATCGGCGCCTCTGGAGCCATCTTCGGGCTGTTCGCGGCGTACGCGGTCCTCGCCCGGCGCCACCGGTTCGACACCCGGCTCGTCCTCATCCTGATCGGCATCGAACTGGTGATCAGCTTCGTCGACCCCGGGATCGACTGGCGGGCCCACATTGGCGGACTCGTTGTCGGGGCCGCCCTGACCTGGGGTTTCACCCAGGTCGCCGACCGCATGCCGGCTCGTCGGATGGTCGGCGAGCTGGTCTGTGCCGGCGTCGTCATGGCCGTGCTTGCTGTGCTGGTCACCCTCCCGCCCGGTCATGTCAACCTGTGATCATTCGATCCTTCTCCGTTCATCCAGTGCTGGTTGGTCTCTCTTAAGAAGCTCTCAGGTTGTGCTCGGGTGAACTTCAGGAAGACTGGGCACACTCGTTGACGATGGTTTCTGACACGTTGCGAGCAGACGCCGGGTCGACAGCCTTCCTGGCCCGCAGCGTGGATGCGCTCGAAGGACTGGTCGCCAGCCCCCCGACGGTGAGCCCGGCCCGCCCGGCCGAGGCGCCGGGCGTCAGCCCGGACTCGGCGGTCCGGGATGGTCACTTGTGGCAGGTCGACATCATCCGTCTGCTCACCTTTGCCGCCGTCATCCTCGTGCACGCACTGGCCTTCACCGAGGAGCCCACCGACGGTGTTGCCGCCGGGTTGATGATGGTGCTGCAGTTCGGTCGTGAGGTCTTCTTCGCGCTGACGGGCTTCGTCCTCGTCTACTCCTGCATGGGCAGGACCCTGCGGGCCCGGTCCTTCTGGCGCAAGCGGTTCCTCTACGTCGGCGTGCCCTACGTGGTGTGGACGGTCGTCTACTACGGGTTCTCGTTCGTCAGCGGTCCCCACCCGCCGTTCTCGTGGGCGACCCTCGGCGACGACCTGATCAACGGCAACGCCGAGTACCACCTCTACTTCCTGTTGGTATCCATGGAGCTGTACCTGGTGTTTCCCCTGGTGATGCGCTTCGTTCGGGCCACCGCCCATCGTGCCCTGCTCGTCTTGGCCGTGGTCGGTTCGCTCAACGTGGCGTGGCTGGCTGCGCTGCAGTGGTTCAGCGGGCCAAGCGGGTGGGGAGGCTTCCTGTGGACCCACGCCTACGAGCTCCTCCCGACCTACGCCATCTACGTCCTCGCCGGGTGCTACACGGCCGTGCATCTGGAGAAGATCCTGGCAGTGCTGAGGGCCAATCGTAGAAGGCTGATCATCGGTTCCCTCGGTGGCCTGCTGTTCACCGAGATGGCATTCCTCCTTCAGACCATGTGGATGGACCCTCGCAGCGCCAACAACCCGCTGCAGCCGGCGATGATCGTGTGCTCGGCAAGCGTGGTCATTCTCCTGGCCGTCGTCGGAGACATCTGGGCCAGTGGGAACCGCGCCGGGCTTCCCGCCATCCGCCGGGCCTCGGACATCTCCTTCGGCGTCTACCTCCTCCATCCGGTGATCCTGACGCTGTTGTGCAATGCCGGCTTGGGCAACAACGTCGGCCACCTGCCGTCCGCGGCGGCCACGGCGCTGGCCGTTCCCGGCACCGCCGTGGGAGCCGTCGTGGTGTGCCTGATGCTGCGACGTTCGCCCTTTGCCCTGCCGCTGATCGGGCGGGCATGGGTCCGGCCGGATCGACAGCTACGGTCGCTGCGGGAGAACCTTGCCCAAATCCTGCGCGTCCCGGCGGACCCCGAGCGCAGCGGTCGAGCGTTGGTTGCGTCGGTCTCTCCGCTGTGCCCGAGCGATCGCCCGAACCTTCAGACATCATTCAGGAGCGGCTGATGCCCCCCTCCGCTTCGACCGGTACAACGTTGTCATGACCAACCGGCTCGCCACCTCCCCACCGCCGTGGACCGTGAGCGCCGTGCTCGGCGCCCGAGCCATCACCACCCCTGACCACATCGCCTTCATCGAGGGGGCGACAGGAACGGTGCTCACCTGGGCCGACCTTGCCGCCGAGACGCGGAGCTGGTCGCGGTTGGCGGAACATGTCGATGGTGGGCGGATGGGCCTGCTCATCAGTAACCCCCTGACCATGATCGCCTCCTACCTCGCGGCGCTGGCCACCGGTGTCCCCATCGCCCCCCTGAACCCCGACATCACGCCCCGTGAGCTGGCCGACCAGGACCGGATGCTTGGTCTCGCCGGCGTGATCACCGACGGTGACCCCCAGGCGACCCGGGCCGTCCTGCCGGCCACGACGGTCTGGGCGACCGGCCTCGGCGGACCGCAGCTCGGCGTCCCGGATGCGCCCGCCAAGCGCCGGGGTCACAGGTTCACCCCCCTGGCTGAGGGAGCGGCCCTGGTCCTGGCCAGCTCGGGCACGACAGGCACCCCGAAGATAATCCCCCTGTCGGAGGCAAACCTGCTCCACACCGCTTCGGCACTGGTTGCCAACCATGGCTTGGAGACCTCCGACCGCGGCTACTGCCCGCTGCCGCTGTTCCACATCAACGCTCTCGTCGTCGGTGCACTGTCCACCGTCGTGTGCGGTTCGAGCCTGGTGGTCGACCGGAAGTTCTCGGCCAGAGGCTTCTGGCCGCGGGTGGAGAGCTTCGGCGTGACGTGGCTGAACCTCGTTCCCGCCATCATCACGGTGCTGTCGGAACGCCCCGGTCCGGCGCACCATGTGGCCGAACGGGTCACCTTCGCTCGCTCCGCCTCCGCCCCGTTGCCCCAGGCCACCCGCGAGCGGTTCGAAGCGCGTTGTGGGGTCGGTGTCATCGAGACGTACGGGATGACCGAGGCGGCCAGTCAGATCGCCGCCAACCCCCAGGACCCGGAGCACCGCAAGCCCGGCACGGTCGGTCGCCCGGTCGGGCTCGACCTGCGCGTCGTCGATCGCGATCGTAGGCCCGTGGCGCGCGATACCGTTGGTCAGGTGGAGATCCGTGGCCAGAACGTCCTGCGCTGCTACTGGGAGCCCGCCGGGGCATCCCCCCCGTCCCGCCCCGCCGTGGATGCGGACGGATGGTTGCCGACGGGCGACCTGGGCAAGCTCGACGCGGACGGTTACCTGAGCCTGGTGGGACGCAGCGACGACGTGATCAACCGGGGCGGGGAGAAGCTCTATCCTCGCGAGATCGAAGAGGTGCTCCTGGGCGACCCGGCCGTGAGCGCGGCCGCCGTTGTCGGTCGTCCTCACCCCACGGTCGGGGAGGAGCCCGTGGCCTTCGTCATCGCCGCTCCCGACTGCGGAAGTGACGACGTCACCCTGGCGGCCAGCCTGGCGGAACGGTGCCGACGCAACCTGAGCCACTTCAAGCGTCCCGCCTCCATCACCGTGGCCGAGCAGCTGCCGGCCGGCCCGACGGGCAAGATCCGCCACTCCGAGCTGCGCCGCGTCGTCGTCGCAGCCACCGCCATGGCGTGACCATGCCGGCTGCGACAGGGCAGACGTGACCGCCGGCGCCGTGGCGCTACGCCCGGCGGAGCACCTCCACGACGTTGACGTCGTTCGTTTCACCACTGTTCTCGGCGTGTTGTGCGTGCACGCCACCTCCCTGATGTTGCCGAGCACCGAGCTCTCCGGCGCAGCGCTAGCCGTCCTCCACGTGACCCGCGAGGTGTTCCTGTTCCTGAGCGCCTTCGTGCTGGCCTACAGCACCCGCCTGCCGCTGGTCGCCGGGTCGTTCTGGCGCCGCCGGTTCCCCCTGGTCGTCGCTCCCTACGTGCTGTGGAGTGGCGTCTACGTGCTCGCCGACGGTGACCTCGGTTCGCCGATCTCCGTCCTGGCCCGGTTCGGACGTGATCTGCTCAGCGGCGCAGCGCGCTTCCACCTGTACTTCTTGCTCCTCACCTTCCAGCTATACGTGGTGTTCCCCTGGGTCAGGGCGTGGTTGGCCCGCCGGACCGATCATGGGCGGATCCTGCTGGCTGCGGTCATCTGGCAGGTGGCGTTCACCGCTGCCATCCATTACCGCCTCGATCTCCCTGCGCCGATCTCCACCTGGCTGCAGCATCCGGGGACGTGGTTGCCGAGCTACGTGCTGTATGTGGTGGCCGGGATCCTGGCCGCGCTGCACTTCGAACAGCTCCGAGCCCACGTCCGCCGGTATCGCCGGTTGATCGGTGTGGGGACCCTGGTCATGTTCGGGATGGGCATCACCAGCTACGAGCTCGACCTTCACCTCGGCCGAGTCAGCGCCCTGCACGCCGGGGAGGTGTTCGCCCCCGCCGTCGTCCTTGAGAGCATGGCCGCCATCGTCGGTCAGTTCGCCCTGGGTCTGTGGGTCGCCGATCGCGCCGGGTCTCGTGCCCGGCGCCTGCTGCGCTCCAGCTCCGACGTCTCCTTCGGTGTGTACCTGGCCCACCCGTTGCTCTACCAGGGCCTCTTGACCGTCCTGGCCGACGTCGGGGTCCATCGGGGCCTCGGGGGCCTGCCGCCCGCGGTGGGCCTCCTCGTGGTTCTGGTGGTGGTCGCGCCAACGACCTATCTCGCCTCCGCCCTGGCTGTGTCGATGTTGCGTCGGACGCCGCTGAGCTTGGCCTTCACGGGCCGGCGGGTCCGGGCCGCGAGGCAGGTGCCAGAGTCGCTCCCGCCATCTCGGGCTCCGCGACGACCGGCACGGGGCGCGGGAGCGGGATCGAGGGGTGCCCCATCGACCCAACCCTCCCCGGCGTTGAGCGCGCCCGGGTTCCCGCCCACCTGACCGCCGGCGTCCCCTCGGCCTCCTGCGAGGTCTTGACCCGAATCGTCCTCGAAAGGACAAAGCTGTGCTCCGCGCCCCCCTCGAGCTGCCAGACCGGACGTCGAAGCCTCGTCGTCAGGGCCTGACCATGGTGATCGACAGTGGGCTGTCGACGGCCGCCTTCGATGATGCCATGACGTCTACGGCCGCGTATGTCGACCTGGTCAAGTTCGGTTGGGGTACGGCGCTGGTCACCGCCGACCTGGATCGGAAGATCGAGAGCCTGCGCCGCAACGACATCCGCTTCTCCTTCGGGGGGACACTGTTCGAGAAGTTCGCCGCCCAGGGTCGCTTCGAGGCCTACCTCGAGCTGTGTCGGACGATGGAGGTCGATGTGATCGAGGTGTCGAACGGCACCATCCCGCTGTCCAACACCGCCAAGGGCGCGTTCATCCGCAAGTGTGTCGACGTCGGTTTCGAGGTGGTGAGCGAGGTCGGCTTCAAGGACCCCGATCGCTCCCAGCGCCTCTCACCCTCCCAGTGGGTCGATTGCATCAACGAGGACCTGTCGGCCGGGGCATCGATGGTCATCACCGAAGCCCGGGAAAGTGGCCGTAGCGGGATCTGCCGGCCTGACGGCGAGTTGCGGTGGGGCCTGATCGAGGACATCCTGTCAAGCGGCGTGCAACCCGATCTCCTGCTCTTCGAAGCTCCGACCAAGGAGTTGCAGACGCACTTCGTCACGCGCGTCGGGAGCAACGTCAACCTGGGCAACATCGCGCCGCTCGACGTGATCGGCTTGGAGACGTTGCGCCTGGGCCTGCGCTCCGACACCCTCGAACACTTCGAGGCGATCCGCACGCAGCCGACCGGAAGAGCCACCCGTGCGTGACCAGCGGGACGCGTTTCACCTGGCCATCCCCGCCCGGGACCTCGACGAGGCCCAGGCGTTCTATGTCGACAAGCTCGGCTGTCACCTGGCCCGCCGCTACGAGGATCGCATCACCATCGACTTCTTCGGTGATCAAGTGGTCTGCCACCTCTCCGAGGGTTGGGACGCTGGACCGTTGCAGCTCTATCCCCGCCACTTCGGGATCACCTTCCGATCCCGAGAGGACTTCGACGCTGTGCTGTTCCTCGTCGAGACCCGCCAGATCGAGGTCTTCGCCTCTTGCCAGCCCCGCTTCTCCGACCGCGTGGAGGAGCACCTCACCGTGGTCCTGGCCGATCCTTCGGGCAACCTCATCGAGTTCAAGCACTACCGGGATCCCCGGATGATGTACTGACATGGGTAGCCAGAGCCAATCGTCGGTCGCCGAAACGCCGCGACCTGTCCTGAAGGCGGTGTCGGTCGGCGGCATAGGCGTTCTTGCCGTTGGCATCGTGGTGGCGCTGGCCATGGTCGGTGTCTCCCACTCCAAGACGAAGCTGCCTGCCAGGATCACGACGCGGGTGACCGCCGCCGACCCGAACCTCGGCTCTTCGGGGGTCAGCAGGGCGCAGAGGGTGACGTATGTGAACACGACCGTCGCTCTTGCCTTCAGGGGCATGACCCGGAGCTATCTGGAATCCCGGCCCCTCACCCGTTCGGCCAAGAAGCTCCCGGTCATCGTGGTGCTCCACGGCCGCGACGCCACGCCCGCAGTCGAGCAGCAGCGCACCAACTTCACCTCCGTGGCCAGCCCGTCCATCCTGGTGTACCCCGCGGGCTACCAGCGGTCGTGGAACGCCGGCGGATGCTGTGGGCCGGCGCAGGTCGGCAACCTCGATGACGTCGGCTTCGTCAAGGCGGTCCTGGCCAAGGTCAAGGCCACGGAGCCCGACGCCTCCCCCGGGCCCGCCTACCTGGCCGGCTACTCCAACGGCGGTAAGCTCGCACTGCGGATCGCGTGCGAGGACGCAGGGGATTTCTCTGGTGTTGCCGTCTATGGCGCCACCGACTCCGCAGCCTGTCCCAACCGGGCTCCCTCCCAGGTCCTGATCATGGCGGGTGCCCAAGACACGGAGATCCCGGCCACCGCGACCTCGCCGCCAACGGAGCCCAACGGGTTCGTCCCGCCGTCGTTCCGGGCCGAGGTCGACGGCTATCGGACCGCCAATGGCTGCACGGCGACGCCGGTGGTGACCTCCGTGGGTCAGGTGACCCTGTCGAGCTGGGTGCATTGCAACGGCAACGAGCGAGCAGGACAGGCCATCTTCGCTGACGGCACGCACGGATGGCCGACCGGGAGCGCGACGTCGCCGTCGGGAGGGGGCGTAGCGTGGGCCTGGTTCGCGTCCCTGGGGGCCTAAGCCGCCCCATGCCTGACCGCGCCGGGTGGGCGGCGGCGACGCAGCACCACCGGCTTGTCCTGGCCCGCCACGGGCAGACCACGTGGAACGTCGAGGGTCGCTTCCAAGGACAGGCAGACCCGCCGCTCGATGCCACCGGTTGGGTGCAGGCCGAACGACTGGCCTCTGCGTTGGTCGGGTTGCGACCCGATGTGCTTGTCAGCAGCGATCTGCTGCGGGCTCTCCAGACGGCCAGCACGGTTTCCGTGGCCTGCGGGCTGGAGGTGACCGTCGACCCGGCTCTTCGCGAGGTTGATCTCGGAGGGTGGGAGGGTCTGTACCGGCACCAGGCGGCGGAGCGGTTCCCCGATGAGCATCGCGCATGGAGCGAGGGTGGGGACCCCCGCCGCGGCGGGGGCGAGAGCCAGGACCAGGCCGGGGTGCGGGCTGCCGCCTCCGTCCGTCGGATCCTCGGCACCGACACCGACGGGGCCACGGTGGTGATCGTGGCCCACGGGCTCGTGTTGCAGCGGGCAATGGAGCTGTTGGTGGCCGACGGAACCATCGAGTTGGCCGGCGTGCCACCGCACCTGGAAAACGGGGAGTGGATCATCTTGGATGCGACAGCGCCGACCTGACACCATCGCATCGTCGATTCCTCTTACAGTCACGGCCAACGGACTGGTCTCTGGGGCCTGGCGCCGGAATGCAGGTGGAGGCGTGCATGGATGACCAGGAATGGGGTGAGGGGGTCTCGCGACCTGCGGCAACGGCTGTCGTACGCGCACGCCACTGCTCACCGCTACGGGTGGTCGTCGTCTCCGTGACGTCCGCACTGCTCGCCGTTGCCGCTCTACTCGGCGTTGTCACCCATCATGGGCCGCCACGGTCCCGCCCCGCTGGCTCCGGGGTGCCGGCCCTGGCCACCCAGGTGGCGGAGCCAGCCACCACAACCGACCAGGGTGCCACCCGTCCCCCTGACCGAGGCCCAGATCACTCCGTTGCCGTCGCTCCGATCGCCACAGCTCGGTCCTCGGGGTCCCTCGGGTCGGGTTCGACCGAGCCCTCGCCACCGGCGACGGACGACCCCGCATATGTAACGGCTCCTGGCTACGGTCCCGGGCTCGACCCCTATGCCCTCTCCGACGTCCCGGCTGGCTGGACAGCTTCGACCCACGCTCTGACCAGCGGAGGGCTGACCCGTTCGTACCTGATGATCCGCCCGCCCGTGCAGCGGGGCGATGCTCTGCCGGTGGTGATGGTCCTCCACGGTCGTGGACTCACCCCCGCCGCCATGGAGCGCATCAGCCACCTGCTGCCGGTCGTCGGGCGGGCCATCACGGTGTACCCGGCCGGTTGGTCCCGCAGTTGGAATGCCGGAGGTTGCTGCGGCGTCGCCCATCGCCAGGACGTCGATGACACAGCGTTCCTGGCCGCCGCCGTCCATGAGGTGCTGGCCACGCAGCCCGATGCGTCGTCGCACCGGGTCTACCTGGTCGGCTACAGCAACGGTGGTCGCATGGCCATGCGCATGGCGTGCGCCTCGCCTGGCCTCTTCGCCGGGTTGGCCGCCGTCGAGGCCGTGCCCGTCGCCCCCTGCGCCACCACGGTGCCCCTGCCCACCGTTGTGGTTGCCTCCACCGGCGACCCCCTGCTCACGATCCCCACCTACGGCCCGAAGAAGACCATGCAGGGCTACGTCGAGCCGACCGTGGGCCAGACCGTCGACCAATGGCGCCAGCTCGACGGTTGCTCGCCGGCCGCCTCGTCACGGCCCATCGGCCTGGTCATCTCCACGGTGTGGTCCAACTGCGCAGGGCGAGGCCGGCTCCAATACGACCTGTTCCAGGGAGGCTCGCACCGCTGGCCGGTCGGTGGGGGGAGGACCTCCTCCGCGCAGAGCCTCATGGCCGCCTTCCTGTGGGGTCGTGGGACGAGGACCACCTCGTCGTAGACGGTCAGCAAGGAGGTGGCGCCGGCCGTGGAGTAACGTTGCAGCAAGTCTCGTCCGTGGAGGAGCCCGTCGATTGCCGCCTTGGCTCATTGAGGTCGAGGGTGTGGACAAGTTTTTCGGGTCCACCCAGGTCCTGCACCAGGTCGACCTGCACGTCGCCCGCGGCGAGGTGGTCGTCGTGGTTGGCCCTTCGGGGTCCGGCAAGTCGACGTTGTGCCGCTGCATCAACCGGCTCGAGCAGGTCGACGCTGGCCGCATAAGCATCGATGGCGTGGAGCCCCCTCGTGAGGGGAAAGCGCTGGCTGCCCTGCGGGCTGACGTCGGGATGGTGTTCCAGTCGTTCAACCTCTTCAGCCACAGGACGGTTCTGCAGAACCTGACCATGGCCCCCCGCCATGTCAGGCGCATCTCGAAGGACGCCTCCGTTGAGCGCGCCCTTTCGCTGCTCGAACGCGTCGGTTTGCCCGACAAGGTTGATGCCTTCCCCGCTGAGCTCTCCGGTGGCCAACAGCAGCGGGTGGCGATCGCCCGGGCACTGGCCATGGAGCCGAAGGTGATGTTGTTCGACGAGCCCACGTCCGCCCTTGATCCGGAGATGATCAGCGAGGTCCTCGACGTCATGCAGGAGCTAGCCTCGTCGGGCATGACCATGGTGGTGGTGACCCACGAGATGGGCTTTGCCCGCTCCGCCGCAAGTCGAATAGCGTTCATGGACGAAGGTCGCATCGTCGAGGCCTCAGCACCCTCCGAGTTCTTCGCCAGCCCGACATCGCCGAGAGCGCGAGAATTCCTGTCCAAGATCCTCAACCATTGACAAGGGGACCCGATGCGCCGACTCATCACACTGTTGCTCGTACCTCTCGTCGCGCTGGCGGCATGCTCGTCGTCGAGCAGCTCGAAGGGCCCGCCGCCAGCGTCAAGCCCGCCGGGCACGGCCGCAGCGCCGACCTTCCCGGCGGGCTCGACCATGGACGCGATCCAAAAGCGGGGCAAGCTGGTCGTGGGCATGAAGTTCGACCAGCCGCTGTTCGGCCTGAAGGATCCCACCTCAGGCACGGTCGAGGGCTTCGACGCCGACATCGCCCGTGAGATGGCCAAGGGAATCTTCGGCAACGTCAAGGACATCGACGCCAGGGTCCAGTTCGTGGAGACCGTGTCGAAGAACCGGGAGACCTTCATCAGCGACGCCAAGGTCGACATCGTGGTTGCCACCTACACGATCAACGCCACCCGCAAGCAGGTGGTCGACTTCGCCGGGCCGTATTTCCTGGCCCATGAGGACATCATGGTGAAGAAGGACGAAGGCACCATCAAGTCCGTGACCGACCTGAACAACAAGAAGGTGTGCTCGGCCCAGGGGTCGACGTCGATCAAGAACCTGATGACGGCGGCTCCCCAGGCAGACACGTCCATCAACTTCGACACCTACTCCAAATGCGCGGAAGCCCTCGGTGACGGGCGCGTGCAGGCCGTCGTCACTGACAACGCCATCCTCGCTGGACTGGTCTCCCAGAGCAACGGAACGCTCAAGCTGGTCAATGCTCCCTTCAGCGACGAGCCCTACGGGATCGGGCTGAAGAAGGACGATGCTGCGTTCCGCATGTTTTTGAATGACCGCCTGGCCACGATCGAAGGGGATGGCACCTGGAAGAAGCTCTTCACCGCCACCGTGGCGACCGGCGGAGTGGCGACCCCACAGCCGCCGCAACCGGACCGGTACTAGGAAAGGGTCCCGGGCGAGCCTGGGCACGCCGCTGGTGAACGTCGTCGTCGACAACCTGAGCCGGTTCCTCAGCGGCGCCCTCGTCACTGTCGAGCTGACCGTGGTCGCCTTCCTCGGCGCGTTTGTCATCGGCTTGGTCGTGGCGGCATTTCGGGTCAGCCCGGTGCTGCCGCTGCGGGCCGCCGGAACGCTGTTCGTCGACGTGGTGCGCAACATCCCCCTCGCTGTTCACTTTGTGCTGTTCTTCTTCGCCTTCCCGAAGGTCGGAATCACCTTTCCACCCCTGACCTCCGCGTTCGTCGTCCTCGCCGTCTACCACGGTTCGTTCGCCGCAGAGACCATCCGGGCCGGCATCAACACTGTCCCGCAGGGCCAGACCGAGGCCGCCCGGGCGCTGGGCTTCACGTTCCCGTCTGTGCTCGGGCGAGTGGTGCTCCCGCAGGCCCTGCGCGCCGTGGTGCCTCCCCTCGGGAACCTGTTCATCGCCCTGACCAAGAACTCGTCCCTGGCGTACACGATCTCGGTGGTCGAGCTCACCGGCGTCGCGGACAAGGTGGCCAACGACACCGCGCGGCCGATCCCGGCCTTCCTCGGTACCGCCGCCGGCTACCTCATCCTCACCCTGCCGTCCGCCTTCATCGTACGTCGCCTCGAGCGCCGGCTGGCGGTGAGACGATGAGGCGCTCTCCGGGGATCGTGATCGGCGACGAGCTCGGCCCAAGGGGTCGTCGGACCGTTGCCATCGCCTCGGCGGTCAGCGTTGTCGTGCTGGTAGCGACGGCCTGGGTTGTCTATGGACGCCTTCAATCGAAGGGACAGTTGGCCGGGCGCAAGTGGCGCTTCGTCACCGACGCAAGGGTCCGCAGCTTCCTGCTGGGAGGCCTCGTGGCCACCTTGGAGGTGGCGGCGGTGGCGATGATCCTGGCGATGGCCATCGGCGCGCTGCTGGCACTCGGGCGACTCGCTCCGCAGCGGGCGTACCGAGCAGTCGCCGGCACGGTGGTCGAGTTCTTTCGCGCCGTGCCGTTGTTGGTGCTGATCTTCTTCGTAGCCCACACGTTCCCGCAGTGGGGTTTCGACCTCCCGGCATTCTGGTACCTGGTCATCGCACTGGTGGCCTACAACGGAGCGGTCCTGGGTGAGGTCTTCCGCGCCGGGATCCTCTCCCTCGATCGAGGACAGTCCGAGGCGGCTCAGGCCCTCGGCATGGGCTGGTGGCAGACAATGGGTCTCGTGGTCGTCCCCCAGGCGGCGCGCCGGATGACCCCGGCGATCGTCAGTCAGCTCGTCACCCTGCTCAAGGACTCATCGCTGGGATTCGTGCTCCCCTACGAGGAGCTCCTGCGCCGGGGACAGGTGCTCGGGGAGAGCTTCAAGCAGAACAAGCCATTCCTGCAGTCGATCATCGTCGTGGCCGCCATGTACATGGTGGTGAACATCCTGTTGTCGCGATTCGCCCACCGCCTCGAGGTGCGTCAGCGCCGCTCGACCCGAGGACCCGACCCGATGCCCGTGGATTCCACCGCGCTGGCCGTGCTCGAATGATCTGCAGTCTCATTCGGGATCGACAGGAGCATGCCTGTTGGGCCGCGGGTGGTCGTCAACTACGGATAGACGTTGCCGACCTCGACAACCTGCCATTGCCCGCGGCTCCGTCCCAGGCTGACGCTGACTGACCAGCCGGCTTGGGCGAGCGCTGAGGCGGCTCTGGGTACCTTGACCGGCCCGACTCCGCCCTCGAACCACAACAGCCCTGGCTCGACCCGGTTGATCGTCAGGTAGTCCTCGATGTAGTCGTCGTCGCCGAGGCTTTCGGTGTCAATGGAGGAGCGGCAGGCGTGTTCGTAGAGCAGCCGGGAGAGCTTCTCGGCCCTGGGCAGGTCGCGGGCTGCCTCGGCGGCCCGTTCGCCGGCGTCTCGGGCGTCGGCGGTGTCGAGGTGGCCTCCGTCGGCGAGCCATCCGACGAGCTTCTTGGTGACCGTGCCGGCCGAGCGGAGCAGTTCCTCTCCGGCGGCGACCTTGCGGATCATGAAGTAGCCCAGGAACTCGCCCAGGTTCTCGGCGATCTTGTCGGCACCGAAGAGGCGCACGAAGGCGTCCTCGTCGTGGTCGTAGGCGGCCTCCCACCGTCGGCGTTCGGTCGCATCGAGGGACTGGTGGCCGTAGCTGTTGAGGCAGTCGCGCAGCAGCCCGATGACCGTCTCGTAGTTTCGCCACGTCCGTGCCGCCAGGCGATTGCGTTGCGAGGTGAGGAAGGCGTCGAAGAGCGCATCGATGGTGGCGTTGCCCCCGAGCGCTTCATCGGCGATCTTGTCGCAGCGCACCTCCACGTCTGCGTCTTGGTCGGCGCGGCCGGTAGAGACAGCGAGCGAGAACCTGGCCCGCTGACCGCCGGCGAGGTCCAGCTCACCGGTCGTGTCGCTTCTGGTGCCCACCACGATGGGTCCGCGCTGATCGTGAGCGACGACCGCGGCGGCGGCGAGGCTGAGGTGCTGCACGTCTCGGCGGCTCACATCGAGCGGACCATCAGGCCCCTTCCGGATGAACGCCGGGACGACCTCGGCATCGGTTGTCCACCCGTACCGGGTGGCTTTGGTAACGAGCTCGGCCGGGAGCTCGGAGGGGGGATCGAGGAAGAACATCAGCGTGCCGGAGGGAACCGGCACCGGACTTCCGGGCTCCCAGTCGCCGAGCCCCGCAGGCAGGACGGTCCCGGGGTAGAGGACCAGGCCGCGCTGTATGCCCTCGGCCCCGAGCACCACGCCGAGGTAGGTGGCGGGGTTATCGGGCGCGCTGAGCTCGAGCTGGAGATGGAGATGCACGGTGTCGTTCCACCGCTCCCACGGCGCCTGCTGCCAATACCCGAGCGCCACCTCGAACGCCACCCGCCAGTCCTCGGATCCCGGGGTGTCGGCGGGCTGGGCGCGACCGCTCAGATGGCCGAGCAGCGAGTCGAAGACGTCCTCGGCATCGGGCACCGCCTCGGCCGCGCGGATCGACGGCACCGCCTCGCCGGGCCTCAGGGCCGCCAGAGCCGCGTCGATCCTGGGGGCGAGACCTTCGGTGCAGAGGATAAGGTCGGGCCTCCCAGCCTGCAGCGGCCCCACCGGCTTGGTCAGCGCAGTCTCCAAGGCCTGGGCCAGAGCGCCAGGGCCATCAGATGCCACCGAGCTGCCCAGCGCCAGACCGGTCTCGGCGTCCAGCACCAGGCTGGCCATCAACACCGGCGTTCCCTCCACCCGAACGGCGCTGGAGATGTCTCGGAGCATCACGATCCAGGCTCGCAGGTCATCGGGCATCCCCCGAGTATGGGCTGGTGTCGCTGGGTGCGCCAGGCGCAGGCATCGTAGCCGGACGAAAACGTATCTGGCCTGCTGTTGGGATGATGCAGGTGCTCAGGGTCGACAGGTTCGCCCACTACGATCGGTGGCGTGGTCATCGTCTCCTCCGACCGGGTGGGCCACATCCAGCTCCGGGCCGCTAACTCAATTGGAAGAGTAGGTGCCTTTTAAGCATCGAGTTCGGGGTTCGAGCCCCCGGCGGCCCACGACGATCCCCGCCCGGCCCCTCCCTCATGGATCGGCTCGCAGCGGATAGGTTTACAACGGTGAGCACCGTGCCGCCGTTTTGCCCCAACCCGGATCTCGATGGCTTGGCCCAAGGCCTTGCTGATGTCGATGTCGCCCTGCGCCGCCTCGACGACGGTACCTACGGTACGTGTGAGGCATGCGGAACGGACCTTGCAGCCGACATCCTCGAGGTCTCCCCAGCGTCCCGCCGCTGCCCCGAACATGAAGGGCCGGTTGCCCGCAATCCAGGGGCCACCTGGTAGAGCAGACTCAGAGCGGCCCATTCCCGTGCTTGCGTGCCGGGATGTGCTCGATCTTGTCGGCCAGCATGGCGAAGGCCCGGGCCACCACGGCCCGGGTGTCGATCGGGTCGATGACCTGGTCGACGAAGCCCCGCTCGGCGGCCACGTAGGGGTTGAGGAAGTCCTCCTGGTAGGCCTCGATGAGCTGGGCCTGGGTGGCGGCGTCCTCCCTGCGGTGCAGGATCTGCACGGCGCCCTGCGCCCCCATGACCGCAACCTGGGCGCTCGGCCACGCCAGGCACAGGTCGTTGCCCATGAGCTTGGAGTCCATCACGATGTAGGCACCCCCAAAGGCCTTGCGGATGATGAGGCACACCCGGGGCACGGTGGCCTCGGCGTAGGCGAACACCAGTTGGGCACCGTGGCGGATCATCCCCCGCCACTCGAGGTCCTTGCCCGGCATGAAGCCGGGGGTGTCGACCAGGGTCAGGAGGGGCACATTGAAGGTGTCGCAGAAGGACACGAACCGGGCGCCCTTCTGGGAGGCGGCGATGTCCAAGGTGCCGGCCATGGCCTGTGGCTGGTTGGCGACCACGCCGACGGGCTGCCCGTCGATCCGGGTAAGACCCGTCACGATCTGCGGTGCCCACTGCTCGCGCAGCTCGAGGAAGATGCCGTCGTCGGCGATGGCGGCCACGGCGTGGCGCACGTCGTAGCTGCCGCTCGGGTGGGTCGGCAGCAGGTCGCGAAGCTCGGGTGTGGGGCGGGCGGCATCGTCGCGGGTCGGATGCCACGGGGGGAGCTGATCGACCTGGTCGGGGAGGAAGTCGAGCATGTCGGCGACCACGTCGAGGGCGTCGTCGGGACCGGCGGCGAGCAGGGAGGCGACTCCGGTGGTTCGGGCATGCACCCTCTGGCCGCCGAGTTGTCCGGCGTCGAGCCGCAGCCCGGTGAGGGAGGCGACCGAAGCTGGACCGGAGACGTAGGCGACCGCTTCTGGGGTCATGACCACGACGTCGGCCATGCCCAGCAGCAGCGCCGGTCCGGACACGGCCAGACCGGTCACGACCACGATCACCGGGACGACCCCCGAGCAGGCGGCGATGGCTCGGGCCGCCTCGCCCCAGCCGTGCAGGGAGGAGATCCCCCCGTCGATGTCGGCGCCGGAGGTATCGAGCAGCACGACCAAGGGGAGGCGCTGCGCCGAGGCCAGCCGGGCTCCGCTGGCCAATGTGGCACTGTCGGTGGCGGTGAGCGCCCCCCGCCGGGTGGACGGATCGATGCGCACGACGACGACTCGGCGCCCGGTGGCAGCCAGTGTGTCGACCCCCGCCGAGGTTGATCCGCGGACACCGGCGCGCACGGCGACCCACGGCAGGGTATGGGACGGGCTGGATGCTCCGGTGGTCGCCATCTCCGATCAGACGGATCGGAGTCGGGCATCGTTACCGGCGCTCCGGTCGCGCTGGGTCTCCCGTCCCGGGGCGTCATCGAACCACGCGTCGCCATCGTCAGGGTCAGGGCTCGCCGGTCCGTCGACGCCGTCCCCCATGCTTCGGGCGATGAGGAACCCCCGGGCCATCTCGGCTCGGGGATAACGCGCGACCAGGGCCCAGAAGCGCGCGTTGTGGCCGGCAACATCGAGATGGGCGAGTTCGTGGACGATGACGTAGTCGAGGACCCAGCCCGGTTCACCGGCCAGCCGAGAGGAGATCCGCACCGAGCCGTCGCTCGGGGTGCAGCTACCCCAACGCCATTGCTGGTTCTGCGACCAACGGATGGAACGGGGGCGCGCCAAGCGGTAGCTCTGGGCCAGCATCCTGGCCCTGGCGCTCAGGTCGACGTCTCCGGCCACCCGGCGACGATCCATGCGCCGGGTCATCTCGGTGACCCAGTGCTTCTCCTCGGCTTGGGTCATGGTGGCGGGTATGGACACGCGCAGCACGCCGCCGAGCTCCCGGGCCGAGACGGTCTTCTTCCTACGTGCGCTGCGAACGACCTCAACCTCCACAGCCCGGAACGTAGTGCACGTTCGGGTCGGCAGGGCTGGGTGGAGGGGGCTCGTGAGCAGCGACCCTGGCGGGTGGGGCCTCAGTCGACGACGGGGAGCGTCTGGTCGTTGCGACGCCGCAGGTCGACCATGCCAATCTGGTGGAATCGGCCCTGCGCTCCCTCGAGGAGCACGCCGGCAAGGTTGCCGACATGGTCGATCGGTGCCTGGAAACGTCGGCTCAGCGAGCGGATGGCCCCGCCGTGGCTGACCACCAGCGCCGTTCCCTCCTCCCCGGCGGTGGTCGTCACTCGGTCGAGGGCCCGGACCAACCTCGCTTCGAAGTGTCCCCGATCCTCACCCCCCGGTGGGGCGCGCAGGTCCCCCCGGTCCCAGCGCTCCAGATCGCCTGGCCACTGTCGTTCGATCTCGGCCCTGGTCAGCCCACTCCAGGCTCCGACCCGGTACTCCCGCCAGTCCGGGTCCCTCGTCGGGGTGACCGCCGGGAATGCCAGGTCGGTGACGATGTCAGCCGTTGTCGCCGCCCGTTGGAGATCGGAGCTGATCACCAGCAAGGGCACGGAGCCTCTGGGGTGAGGTCCCGCTCGGGTATCGTGGCCTGCGGGACCCAGGCCCTCCGCTCGGAGGTGCAGGCCGGCTTGCTCGGCCTGGTCCCTCCCCACCGCAGAGAGAGGCGGGTCAGCCCAACCCTGCCATCGACCGAGGGCGTTCCACTCCGATTGAGCGTGACGCACGAGCAGGATCCGGGCCATGTCCGGAGGGGATGTTAGGGCGCATCGAGCGGCCGCCCGGGGCCGGCGCGGAGAGCCGGGAGGGCACCATGGAAGACGCCACGGAGGGGACGCGAGTATCCTCCGTTCCGCGGAGAGGAGGCATGTGGACGCGCCCGCGCTGAACAGCATCGAGATCCAACCCGCCAATGACGCCGTTGCCGTCACCCTCCGGATGTTCGCCGCCGCCCGCCAGGAGGCGGGCACCGGGAGCGAATCGGTGCGGGCCGCCACGGTTGCGCAGGTGCTTGACGACGCCTCCTGCCGTCACGGCTCGGCCTGGTCCCGGGTAGCTGCCATCAGCCGTGTCTGGGTCAACGGTGAACCGGCCGATGCCGCCCAGGTCCTTTGTGACGGGGACGAGGTGGCTGTTCTGCCGCCGGTCTCCGGGGGGATGGCGTGACCGACATGGCGGTCGCCCCGGTCCGTCCCGGTGACCCGACCCCCGATCCCAGGCGGTCACCGGAGGAGCGCCGTCCGGACCGACCCGAGCCGCTTGCGATGGTCGAGAAACCCCCGGTCGACGAACCCCCCGCCGGAGCACCTCAAGGCGGAGCACCTCGCCCAGGACCGAAGCGCAAGCCGCCGGTCATCCGCCTCGGCCTGGCATGGACCTTGGTCCTGGGGCTGGCCATCGTCGCTTCCCCGGCCCTGGTCGCCTTGGCCCTCGTCCCCGTGGCCGCCATCGCCGCCCAGTCCGCCTGGCGCCGCTTGGACACGCCGGTCCCCGAACCGTGGTGGCTGGCGGCGGCCTGTGCCGCCGCCGCTCCTCTGGCGGCCATCGCCGGCCCCGTGCCGGCCGGGGTGGTGGTGGTGGCCGGAGGTGCGGTCCTGGCCACGATCACCGCCCGAAAGGCCGAGGCGGCCGAGCAGGTCCGGGTTGCCCTGTGCAGCATGGCTCCTGCGGCCGCCGCCTCCTCCCTGGTCCTGGCGACCCGCCAGAGCGTGACTGTCGGCTTGGTGCTGTTCATGGCCGTGAGCGTCTTCGATGCCTCCAACTACGTGATGGGTGTCGGTGACACCGGCGGCCGGTTGGGTGCCCTCAGTGGTGCTCTCGCTCTGGCCGTGCTCAGCGTCGTTCTGGCCGGCCTGCTGGTCGCGCCCTTCTCGGGTCTGTCGCCGTGGGTGCTGTGCGCCACCGTGGCGGTCACCGCCCCGTTGGCGGTGGAGGCCGGACACCGCCTGGTCGGATCGACCAGGTTGCCGGCCTGGCGCCGACTGGATTCGCTGTTCATCGCCGGGCCGCTGTGGGTTCTCCTCGCTCGCTTGCTGACCATCCACTGAGCGGTCCGCCGGGGGGTCCCACGGAGGACATGCACTAACGTGACGGGGCGTGATCAGGGACGGCGTAGGAACTACTTGCGCGGCTGCGCAGGTAGTTCTGCGGCGGTCACTGGCATCTGGTGCCTGGGCTCTTGCCAGCCCGAATGGTGCTGGCGCAGGGCTGCACCTCGCCGTCACGGTCGACCGCCTGCTTCCGTGAGACCGTCGGCGGACCGCCGGACCCGTCTCGTGTTGGTGGTCGACGACGATGCGATGATCCGGCGGCTGATCCGTGACGTGCTGGAGGTCGACGACGTGGATGTCGTCGAAGCCCGCAACGGGGAGATCGCCCTCAGCCAGATAGAGCGGACCAAACCGGCCCTGATCGTGCTCGACATCATGATGCCAGGCATCGACGGGGTCGAGGTGTGCCGGCGCGTCGACCACTCCCTGGTCAAGGTGCTCGTCCTCACGGCCAGGGACGATCCCCGCCTCGAGGAGGCATGCCGGGCGGCGGGGGCCAATGCCTTCTTGACCAAGCCGTTCTCCTCGATCGACCTGCTCGACAAGGTCGTCGAGCTCCTGCCCCGCTGAGCGGAGGCCTTCCGGTCCTTACCAGGGAAGACGGCACTACCCTGTCAGAGGTCATGGTTGATCCTCCCGCCCCTTTGGGCGATCTCGGACAGTTCATTCGGGAACAGCGTTCCGGCGCCCGGCTCTCACTGCGGCGCCTGTCGGACATGGCCGGGATCTCCAACCCCTATCTCAGCCAGATCGAACGGGGTCTGAGGCGGCCATCGGCGGAGATCCTCCAGCAGATCGCCAAGGCCCTGCGGATCTCCGCCGAAACCCTCTACGTGCGGGCCGGCATCCTCGACGAGCGGGCCTTCGACGGGGATCTGGGCGACGCCATCATGGCGGACACCACCCTCACCGAGGAGCACAAGCAGGCCCTCCTGCAGATCTACCTGTCGTTCCGCCGGGAGTACGACGCTGCCACGCCGACCCCGGCGACCACACCCCGAGCCGACGTCCCTGCGGTCGATGTTCCCACCGTCACGGCGACGAGGTCGACGCGTCACCGCTTGTCTCTGTAGCGTCGGGTACCCGTGCGCAACCTCGCTGTTCTGTCCATGCACACGTCACCGCTGGCCCAGCCCGGCAGCGGTGACGGCGGGGGCATGAACGTCTACGTCCGCCAGTTGGCCGCCGCCCTGGCCCGCCAGGGGGTCCACTGCGACATCTTCACCCGGGCTGATGACACCGCCCAGGCGCCGGTCGTGGCCGTGGAGCCGGGCCTGCGGGTCCACCACGTGCCCGCCGGGCCGCTCGGCCCCGTGGCCAAGGAGGACCTTCCCAAGGTGGTGGCGTCCTGGACTGACGCTGTGGGGTCCCGCCTCGACGCCTTGGCTGCCGGCGGCCGGCCGGCCGACGCCATCCACGCCAACTACTGGCTCTCCGGGGTGGCCGGCCACACCCTCAAGCACCGTCTCGACATCCCGCTCCTGTCGACGTTCCACACGTTGGATCGCGTCAAGGAGCTGGGGGGCCCTGCTCTGGCCTCGGGCGATCCCGCCCGCCGGAGAGCCGAGGCCGAGATCATCGGCTGCTCTGACGTGGTGCTGGCCTCGTGCAGCGTGGAGGCCGCCCAGCTCCGGGACCTCTACGGGGCCGCGCCGGACCGCATCGAGATCATCCCCCCGGGGGTCAACCACGCGTTCTTCTCGCCGGGGGAGCGCACCCAGGCGCGTCGAGCGCTGCGGCTGGCCGGCGAGGGTCCGATCCTGCTCTACGTCGGGCGCATCCAGCCGCTCAAGGGCCTGACCATTGCCGTGCGGGCGCTGGCCGCCGTCGTGGAGGGCGACACCGGCGCCGGCTCGTGGTCCCGCCAGGCCCGTCTGGTGGTGGTCGGCGGACCGAGCGGACCCGACGGCCTCGCCGAGCTGGCCGCCGCCCAAACCGTCATCGACCGTCACGGGCTCAGTGATCGGGTCATCATGGTCCCGCCGCAGCCGCACGAGATCCTCTCCACCTACTACCGGGCTGCGGATGTGTGCGTTGTACCCAGCCGATCCGAATCGTTCGGCCTCGTCGCCCTGGAGGCGGCCGCCTGCGGGATACCGGTCGTGGCCGCCGCCGTAGGCGGCCTCACCACCCTGGTCGATCACGGCCGAACCGGTCTGCTCGTCGAGGGGACCGACGCCTTCGGGTTCGCCCGGGCCATCAGCCGGACCCTGGCCGATCCGGCCGTCGCCGCCAACGCCGGGCGGGCGGCCGCCCGGCGGGCCCGAGCCTACAGCTGGTCCGCTGCTGCCACCCGCCTGGTCGGCCGCTGCGAGTCGCTCACGGAACGGGAGCTCGTGGCGTGCCAGTAGAGCGCGCCACGGCCGCCGAGCTCGACGCTCTGAGCGCCCTCATCGACGGCTGGGCCGCCGAGGCTCTGGCGTCCAACGCGCTCCTGGCCGCTGTCGATCGGGACCCGGGGATGCTGCGCTGGTACGTGCGCATGCGCGGCGAGGACAAGGCGATCATCACGGTGTGGTTGACGTTGAGGGAACGAACTCTCCACTTCGAGACCTACTTCATGCCGGGCCCCGAAGAACAGCGGGATCGCTGCTTCGAGTACCTGTTGCGCGCCAACCAGGCGATGCTCGCCTGGCGGTTCACCCTGGGGGCGGAAGAGGCCGTGTACCTGGTCGGCGCCCTGCCGGTGACCAGCATCGATGCCGACGAGCTCGACCGGATCATCGGGTCGGCCTACGCCTATTCCGAGCAGCATTTCTGCTCGGCGATGAGCATCGGCTACGCCACCCGGTTCCCGGCGGCAGGCCCTTCGTGACGCTTGCCGCTCCGTGAGGTCACCGGTACGCTCGGCATGCTGCGGCCCGGGGGATGTGCTGTCCCCGTTCGTTCGGGGAAGTACGAACGTGACGGCCCGACTCTCCGAGCCGCAGCGCCCCTCGATGGCGCCTCGCTCCGCAGGCCCGCGCAGTAGGGTCCCCTCCATGCCGGCGCCATTGGTCGTCATCGGGGGCGGGCGGATGGGCGAGGCTCTGGTAGCCGGCCTCTTGGCCCAGGCTGACGGCGTCCCGCAACGGACCGCCGCACCGGCGTCGATCGTGGTGGTGGAGACCTCCGCCGAACGCCGGGCCCAGCTGTCGGCTGCCGACGGCCTCGCCGGCCGATTCCCGGCGGTCACCGTGGCGTCGGAGCCGCCTGCCGGATGCCAGGTCATCTTGGCCGTCAAGCCCGACGTGGTCCAGGCCGCCTGCGAACAACTGGCCGCCGTGGGCGTCACTCGGGTGCTGTGCGTCGCCGCCGGGGTCACCCTGGCCCGGTTGGAGACGTGGCTCGGTCATCCGGTGCCCGTTGTGCGGGCCATGCCCAACACCCCGGCGTTGGTTGGTGCAGGCGCCTCCGCCATTGCCGGCGGGACCCACGCCGGCCCCGACGACCTGGCCTGGGCGGAAGCCATCCTGGGCTCGGTCGGCACCGTGGTCCGAGTGGCGGAGGGCCTCCTCGACGGCGTCACCGGCCTGTCGGGGTCCGGTCCCGCCTACGTGTTCCTGCTGGCTGAGGCCATGATCGATGCCGGCGTCCTGGTCGGGCTCCCGCGGTCCACCGCTTACGCCTTGACCGTGCAGACCGTGCTCGGCGCCGCCCGCATGCTGGCCGAGTCCGGTCAGTCGCCCGAGGTGCTGCGGGCCGGTGTGACCTCTCCAGGCGGGACCACGGCGGCCGGCCTGCGTGCTCTGGAGACCGCTTCGCTGCGCTCCGCCGTCCTCGACGCGGTGAGCGCGGCGGCCGAGCGGGCCGGGGAGCTGGGGCGGTCCTGAGGAGCGCCTTGCGGCTCCTGGACTTCCCACCCCGCTCCCGGTGGCCTACGCTCAACGCTCGGAGAAGGGTGGTAGAGGTGCAACCAGGCAACGATCGATCTCGGTTCGTCACCGTCAGCGAGGTGGCCGACCAGCTACGGGTGTCCAACATGACCGTGTACCGGCTGGTCCAGGCCGGTCAGCTACCGGCAGCGCGGGTTGGGCGCTCCTACCGCATCCGAGCGGATGACGTGGACCGCTACCTGGCCGAGCAGTACAACCAGGTCGGCTGACCATTCCCGGCGCCGAGCCGGGTGCGCCAGCGCGGCCCCGGGCCACATCCACGGTCACGTTCCTCAGTGACTTCGGGTTGCATGACGAGTTCGTCGGCGCGGTCCACCTGGTCATCGCCGGGATCGCACCCCAGGCGCGGGTGATCGACCTCACGCATGGCGTGGCGGCGCATGACGTGAGCGCTGCGGCGCGGGTGCTGGTCCGCTCCGTCCCGTGGTTGAGCGGTGTGGTCCTGGCCGCGGTTGATCCGGGCGCCGGGACCACAAGGCGGGCGGTTGTCGTGGAGGCCCTCGACCAGGGCGGCCGCGCTGCCGTGGTCCTGGTCGGTCCTGACAATGGCCTCCTGGTGGCGGCCGTGCGCGCCATCGGGGGATTCGGGCGGGTCGTGGCGCTCGTCGGCCCACCCCGTGGCGACCGCCCGGACCGGGGGTCGACCTTCGCCGGCCGCGACGTGCTGGCCGCCGCCGCCGCTCACCTGTGCAACGGCGTAGATGTCGCGGATCTGGGCCCCGCCGTCGATCCCGTCGACCTGGTGGACCTGAGGGACGAGCCGGCGACGGTCGGGTCGGACGGCACGGTGGTCTCCCGGGTCCAGTGGATCGACCGATTTGGCAACGTGGAGCTCAACGTCCCCGCCGCCGTCGTGCTGGGGCGGTGCGGGGGTGTGGCTCTCACTCCCGGTGATGGCCAGGAGGTGGAGGTGGCGGTGATCGAGGCCTACGAGCAGATCCCCGCCGGGCAGATCGGCGTGCTGATCGACTCCGAGGGATGGATCTGCGTGGCCGCCGAGAGGTCGTCGGCGGCGGCCGCCCTCGGGCTGGCCGAGGGTGATCGTGTGGTCCTGCGGCTCGACGGCTGAGCCGGCCAGCTGAGCCTCCGTGCCGCAGCAGAGGCCCGTCGAAGGTGGGTGTTGGGCCTTGGGGGAAGGGGTCGGTAGCCTTGGGAACGTGTCGTACCACAAGATCCCCGAGGCCACGGTGGCTCGGCTGCCGGTCTACCTGCGTTCCCTGGCGGAGAGTGCCAAGGAGCGGACCACGATGATCTCGTCGGACCTGCTGGCCCTCCGGGCCGGGGTCAACGCCGCTCAGGTGCGCAAGGACCTGTCCCATCTCGGTTCCTACGGGGTCCGCGGCGTGGGCTACGACGTCATCTACCTGATCGGCCAGATCAACCGGCAGCTCGGCCTCACCGAGGACCGGCGGGTCGCCATCGTCGGGGCCGGCAACTTGGGGCGGGCCCTCCTCAACTACCACGGCTTCGCTGAGCGGGGCTTCCACATCATGGCCGCCTTTGACTCGGACCCGACCAAGATCGGCCAGGTGGTGCAGAGCACAGTGATCCGCTCGGTGGCGGAGATGGGCGACGCCGTGGTGGCCGACAAGGTGGCCATCGCCGTGATCACCACGCCGCCGACGGTCGCCCAGGACCTCACCGACGTGCTGGTGGCAGCCGGCGTGGTGTCGATCCTCAACTTCGCCCCCACCGTCCTGGCTGTCCCCGATCACGTCACCCTCCGCCAGGTCGACCTGGGCATCGAGTTGCAGATCCTGAGCTTCTACGAGCAGCAGGCTTCGGACGCCGCTCGGTCCGATGGGTTTGCTCAGGGAGCAGCCTCTGATGCCGGTTGACGACCCGCTCTACCCGGTCAACCTGGTCCTGGCCGGCCGGAGCTGCCTGGTCGTCGGTGGTGGTAGCGTCGCCGCCCGCAAGGTTGAGGGCCTGCTGGCTGCCGGGGCCATCGTCACTGTGGTGGCGGCCGCTGTCGCCGACGAGATCCGGTCCCTGCCCGTCACGGTGGTCGAACGTCGCTACCAGCCCGGCGATCTGGACGGTCGGTGGCTGGTGATCACCGCCACCGACGACACCGCGGTCAATCGGGCCGTCCGGGATGAAGGCGACGCGGCCGGGGTGTGGGTCAACGCCGCCGACGACCCTGCCTCGTGCTCGTTCATCCTCCCGGCCGTCGTCCGCCAAGGGCCCGTCATGGTGACGGTGTCGACCTCCGGCTACAGCCCGGCGATGGCGACGTGGCTCAAGGGTCACGTGGCGGCGGAGATGGGCCCCGAGGTGGCGGTGCTGGCCGGGATGATCAATGACGCCCGGGAAGCTCTGCACGCCGCCGGGCGTACCACCGAAGGGATCGACTGGCGTTCCGCGCTGGATTGGGACATGCTCAACCTGATTAGGACCGGTCGGACCGCCCGAGCAAGGGAGCGCGTGGACGCGTGTCTGTCGTCGTCGTTGGACTGAACAACCGAACGGTCCCCCTCGAGATCCTCGAGGGCATGACGATCGAGCCCGCTCGCCTACCCAAGGCTCTGCACGACCTGGCCAGCCGTGACCACGTGAGCGAGGTCGTCGTCGTGTCGACCTGTGCCCGCACCGAGGTCTACGCGCTGGCCACCCGCTTCCACGGTGCCATGAGCGACATCCGCAACTTCCTGGCGGAGTGGAGCGGCACCCCGCCCGAGGCGTTCGGGGACCATCTGTACTCCTACCACGAGGACGAGGCCGTACGGCATCTGTTCCTGGTAGCCGCCGGTGCGGACTCGGCGGTGCTCGGTGAGGGCGAGATCCTCCACCAGGTCCGCACGTCGTGGGACGCGGCCCGCGCCGACGGCGCCGCCGGACCCATCCTCTCCGGGTTGTTCCGCCAAGCCATCGAGGTCGGCAAGCGGGTGCGTTCGGAGACGGCCATCGCCCGCGGGACGACCTCGCTGTCCCAGGCCGCCGTGGCCATGGCCGCCGCCCGGCTCGGATCCCTGGCCGGTCGGGCCACGCTGGTGGTAGGTGCTGGGGAGATGGGTGAGTCGATGGCCGTCGCCCTCAGTGCCGTGCCGGCCGGCGGCCCGGTGCTGGTCGCCAACCGCACCTGGTCGCGCGGCACCGCCCTGGCCCGGCGCGTCGGGGGCCAAGCCGTGCAGTGGGACGGCCTCCCCGAGGCCCTGGAGGCCGCCGACGTCCTGCTCACCTCGACCGGATCCCCTGAGGTCCTGCTCGATGTCGAGACCATGGAATCGGTCCTGGACGCTCGCCGCGGGCGGCCATTGCTGATCGTGGACATCGCCGTGCCTCGCGACGTGGAGCCGGCCGTCGCCCAGCTGAGCGGCGTCACTCTCCTGGACATGGACGACCTCAAGGGCTTCGCCGATGAGGCGGTGGCCAATCGGCGGGGGGAGCTGCCGGCTGCTGAGCGCATCATCGCCGAGGAGGTCGAGCGGTACTTCGCCGTCGCCGCCCAACGCCAGGCCGCCCCGGTGGTGGTCGGCCTGCGGGAGAAGGCCGAGGCCATCCGCGTGGCCGAGCTTTCCCGCTTCGATGTCCGCCTGGCCGACCTCGATGACCGGCAGCGCCGAGCCGTCGAGTCCCTGACGCGGGGTCTGGTGGCCAAGCTCCTCCACCAGCCGACGGTCACCGTCAAGGCCGCCGCCGGGGCCCCGCAGGGGGAACAGCTGGCCGCCGCCCTGCGCCGGCTGTTCGACCTGGAATGATCTCCGGGGGGAGGCGACCCGTGGCGCGCCAGCCGGTTGTCCCGCTCCGGCCCTGAGGGCGGGGGCGCCCAACCCGGCGTGCTCCGTGTGGCCACCAGGGCCAGCGTCCTGGCCCGCTGGCAGGCAGCTGAGGTGGCGCGCCTGCTGCGCCTCGTCGCCCCTGGCCTGGTCGTCGACGTGGTGGTCACCGACACGGTGGGCGATCGCCGACTGGACGTGTCCATCACCGAGCTCGGGGGCCAGGGGGTCTTCGTCAAGGAGGTCCAGGCCGCTGTGCTCGACGGTCGAGCCGACGTGGCCGTGCACTCCGCCAAGGACCTCCCGTCGATCACCGCCCCCGGGCTCTGCCTGGCCGCCGTCCCGCCCCGGGCAGACCACCGCGACGCGCTGGTTGGGACGGGCTGGGACGATCTGGGGCCCGGAGCGGTGGTGGCCACCGGGTCGGTCCGCCGACGGGCGCAGCTGGCCTGGTTGCGCCCCGACCTGTCCTTCGTCGGGCTCCGGGGCAACATCGCCACCCGGCTGGAGCGTTGCCCGCCGGGGGGCGCCCTGGTGGTGGCGGCCGCCGCCCTCGACCGCTTGGGGCTGACCGACCTGGCCAGCCACCTCTTCGCTCCCACCGTCCTGCTGCCCCAGGTCGGACAGGGGGCGCTGGCCGTGGAGTGCCGGGCGGGAGATCAACGAGTCGCCGACCTGGTGGCCGGCATCGACGATCCCGTCGCCCACCAGGCGGTGAGCGCAGAGCGCGGCTTCTTGGCCCGGTTGGGCAGCGGGTGCGATCTGCCGGTGGGCGCCTGGGCCACCGTGGCCGGCGACACCGTCACCGTGGCGGCCATGGTGGCATCCGCCGATGGCCGCGTCCTCCTCAGGGCCCAAGGGGCAGGGCACGTCGCCGATCCCGCTGCGGTGGGTGTCGCTGTTGCTGATCATCTGGTCGTCGACGCCGGCGGGGCCGCCCTGATGGAGCCGGGGTTCGCGCCGGCCGGGCTGACGCGGTGACGGTGTACCTGGTCGGCGCCGGTCCCGGTGACCCGGGCCTGCTCACCGTGCGGGCGGCTGAGCTGCTGGCCGGGGCCGACGTGGTCGTCCACGACCGCTTGGCCGAGGCCAGCCTGCTGGACCTGGCTCCCCCGGCGTCGCCACGCATCGACGTCGGCAAGGCCCCCGGCGGGCCCATCCGACAGGACACGGTCAACGAGCTGCTCGTCACCCTGGCCGCCGAGCACCGAAGCGTCGTCCGCTTGAAGGGGGGCGACCCCTTCGTCTTCGGCCGGGGTGGCGAGGAGGCCCTGGCCCTGGCCGCCGCCGGGATCGACTTCGAGGTTGTCCCCGGCATCACCTCGGCGGTCGCCGTCGCCGCCTACGCCGGCGTGCCGGTCACCCACCGGGGGTTGTCCACCTCGTTCAGCGTGGTCACCGGCCACCGTCGCGACGCGCTCGACGCCGAGACGGACTGGGCGGCGCTGGCCGCCGTCGGGGGGACCATCATCGTGCTCATGGGTGTCGCCCATCGCGACGAGATCGCCCGCCGGCTGATCGCCGGGGGAATGGACCCGACCACCCCCGTCACCGCCGTGCAGTGGGGTACCCGCCCCGAGCAGCGGACCACCAGGACCACCGTGGCCGGGTTGGGCGCCGCCTCCGTCCACCCTCCTGCCACCATGATCATCGGAGCGGTCGCGGGTCTCGACCTGGCCTGGTACGAGCGGCGACCGCTGCTCGGGCGCACCGTGGTGGTGACCCGTGCCCGGGAGCAGGCCTCCGGCCTGCTGGCGCTTCTCGGTGGAGCCGGGGCCCGCACCGTCGAGTGCCCGACCATCGCCGTTGCCGATCCGGCCGACGGGGGAGCGGCCCTGGCCCGGGCCGGCACGGACCTGGCCGCCGGCCGCTACGACTGGGTGATCTTCACCTCGGCCAACGCCGTCGAGCGGTTCGTCGCCGTCCTGCGTGACGCTCGCGACTTCGCCGGCTGTGCCATCGCCGCCATCGGAGCGGGGACGGCCGCCGCCCTGGCCCCCCTCGGCCTGGTCGCCGATCTCGTCCCCGAACGGGCCGTCGCCGAGGGTCTCCTGGCCGCGTGGCCGCCGCTGCCTCACGGTGGCGGCCGGGCCCTCATCCCCCGGGCTGCGGTGGCACGAGACGTCCTTCCCGAAGGCCTCGTCGCCGCCGGGTGGGACGTCGAGGTCGTCGACGCCTACCGTACGGTTCGCCATGCTCTCTCGCCCGCCCAGCTGAGCGCCGTCGAGGCGGCCGATGCCATCTGCTTCACGTCGTCGTCGACGGTGACCAACTTCGTGGAGCTGGCCGGACCGGGCCGGGTGCCGCCCATCGTGGCCTGCATCGGCCCGGCCACCGCGGCCACGGCGCAGGAGGAGGGGCTGACCGTGACCACGGTGGCGCCGACCCACACCGTGGCCGGCCTGGTAGACGCTCTGACGGCCGTCCTGGCCTGAGGGCTCAGGCGACGACAGGCGGAAAGATCGGGCCGTGGGGCGAGGACGTCGGCGCGCCCTGCTGCGTGAGGGCGCTCTGCGAGGATGGGTGGCCCCGACACCGACGGCAGCGCCCACCAGGGAGGCCATTGTCCCCATGTCCCCCAGCTTTCCGACTCTCCGTATGCGCCGGATGCGCCGCACCCCCCGCCTGCGTGACCTCGTGGCCGAGACCCGCCTGGCTCCCACCGACCTGATCGCCCCCCTCATCGTCGGGGAGGGCCTCGACGGACCGCAGCCCATCGCTTCGCTACCTGGTGTGGTCCAACACAGTGCCGAGTCGCTGGTCAAAGAAGCCCGACGGCTGGCCGGCCTCGGTGTGCCCGGCCTGGTCCTCTTCGGCATCCCGGCTGCCAAGGACGCCCTCGGCAGCGCCGCCTGGGCCCCCGAGGGGATCGTCCAGGTCGCCCTTCGGCGGGTGCGCGACGAGGTCGGTGACGCCTTGGTGGTCATCGCCGACCTGTGCCTCGACGAGTACACCGACCACGGTCACTGCGGGGTCCTCACCGCCGCCGGGGACGTGGACAATGACCGCACGCTGGAGCTGTATGCCCAGGTGGCGGAGGCCCAGGCGGTGGCCGGCGCCGACGTGGTTGCCCCCTCGGGGATGATGGACGGCCAGGTGGCCGCCATCCGTGCCGCCCTGGACAGCACCGGGCACACCGATGTCGCCGTCATGGCCTATGCCGCCAAGTACGCATCGGCGCTCTACGGCCCCTTTCGCGACGCCGTCGACGTGACCATCGCCGGCGGCGGCGACCGCCGCTCCTACCAACAGGACGTCCGCAACCGCCGCGAGTCGCTGCGGGAGATCGACCTCGACGTCGCCGAGGGAGCCGACATCGTCATGGTCAAGCCGGCCCTGGCCTACCTCGACGTGATCGCTGCCGCCCGAGCGCGCGTCGAGGTCCCCCTGGCCGCCTACCACGTGAGTGGGGAGTACGCCATGATCAAGGCGGCTGCAGAGCGGGGCTGGATCGACGGCCCCGCCGTCGCCCTCGAACACCTCACCGCCATCAAGCGCGCCGGTGCGGACATCATCCTCACCTACCTGGCCGCCGAGGTGGCCGAGACCCTGGCGACGCTCGATGGCTGAGACCAACGCCTCCCTGTGGGAGCGGGCGCAGCGCGTCACCCCCGGTGGGGTGAGCTCCCCCGTCCGGGCTTTCCGCTCCGTGGGTGGCGACCCCTACTTCGTCGCCCGGGGCCAGGGCGCCTACGTCTGGGACGTGGAGGGCACCTGCTACCTCGACTACGTCCAGTCCTACGGAGCGTCCATCCTGGGCCACGCCCACCCGGCGGTCACCTCCGCCATCAAGAAGGCGGCCGCCGAGGGGACCACGTTCGGCGCCCCCACAGAGCGCGAGGTGCTCCTGGCCGAGGAGATCTGCCGGCGCGTCGCTGGATGTGACTGGGCCAGGCTGGTGTCGAGCGGGACCGAGGCGACCATGTCCGCGGTGCGCCTGGCGCGCGGCGTCACCGGGCGCGATCGCATCGTCGTGTTCGAGGGCTGCTACCACGGTCACAGCGACGGGCTGCTGGCCGGCGGGGGCAGCGGGGTGGCGACGCTGGGGATCCCGGCATCGGTGGGGGTACCCACGGCTGCGGTGGCCGAGACCCTGGTGGTGCCCTACAACGTCGTCCCCGAGATCGCCCCCGACGTGGCTTGCGTCATCGTCGAACCGGTGGCCGCCAACATGGGTCTGGTCCCTCCGGCGCCCGGGTTCCTGGAGGGGCTGCGGGCCGCGTGTGACCGGGTCGGCGCCCTGCTCATCTTCGACGAGGTCATCACCGGATTTCGCGTGGCCTGGGGCGGGGCGGTGGAACTGCTCGGGGTTCGCCCGGACCTGTGGTGCTTCGGCAAGGTCATCGGCGGCGGTCTGCCCCTGGCCGCCTTCGGTGGGCGCCACGACCTGATGGGCGCCCTGGCTCCGCTCGGCCCCGTCTACCAGGCCGGGACCCTGTCCGGGAACCCCCTGGCCACCGCCGCCGGCCTCACCGTGCTCTCCCTCCTGGCACCTCGGGACCACGTGGCGCTGAATGCCCGGGTGACCCGCCTTGGTGCCGGCCTGGCGTCGATCCTGGCTGACGCCGGGATCCCCGCCCAGGTGCCCGTGGTGGGTCCTCTGGTCGGCGTGTTCTTCGCGGCCGAGCCGGTGGTGGACTACGCCGGCGCCCGGGCCTCCGCCGATCAGGGCTGGTACCCGGGGCTCATGCACGGCCTCCTCTCCGCCGGGATCGCCCTGGCCCCGGGGGCCTACGAGGTGGCGTTCCCCGGCCTGGCGCACAGCGACGCAGAGATCGACCGCACTTTGGATGTGGCCGCCGCCGTCATCCCCGCGGTGGTCGCCCGTGGGCCCGTGGCGCCGACTCTGAAGGGCAGGGCCTGAGCCCGGTCGCCGCGTTTGGGGTGCCGGGCACTGCTCACGATGACAGCTGGGCGGTTACGTGCGGATTTGGGCCATCAAGCGTCCAGCTGTCGCCGCCGGGTGCGCTCAGAGGCTTGCTGGTGCCAGGCGGGCCACGGCGGCGAGCGCCTTGTAGGCAGCCTCGGCCGGGCCGAGCTCGTCGGGGCGCAAGATGTTGGCCATGATCCGCATGACCCACTCCATGATCGTCCGGCTGTGCATGCCGGTGGACACCAGCAGCCGCATGAGCTCGGGGTGGCCGATGACCCTCACGAAAGCACGGGCCACCTTGAAATACAGGCCGTAGGTGTCCTCCAGGCGTTGCTCGTAGGTCGACAAGGCGGTTCCGTCGCCGCTGGCCAGCGCCACGTGGATGGCCTCGGCGGCCATCCGCCCCGTCTCGTAGGCGTAGGCGATGCCCTCCCCATTGAACGGGTTGATGATCCCGCCGGCGTCGCCCACCACCAGGTAGGTGGGGCCCGAATGGGGACCGACGGACATGCCCATGGGCAGCCGGCCTCCCGTCGGCGGACCGCAGCACGTCTCGGGCCGCAGGTCCCACGAGGGCGGCGCGTACTCGACGAAGCTCGCCATCAGGTGGGTGGTGTTGACGGCCTTCCACTGGTTGAACGTGGACAGCAGGCCGATGCCGACGTTCACCCGGCCGTCGCCCACCGGGAAGATCCAGCCATACCCCGGGAGGACGTTGCCCTGCTTGTCCCGGATGTCGAGCCAGCTGTCGATCCAGTGCTCGTCGTGGCGGGGGGAGGTGTAGTAGCCGCGTATGGCCATCCCCAAGGGGTAGTTGCGGTTGCGGCTGGTGCCGAGCGCCCGCCCGAAGCGGGAGTTCGCTCCATCGGCCACGATGAGGTAGCGGGCCCGGACCTCCACGGCATCGGCGTCCGGTTCGTCCTTTCGCACGATCCTGGCCCCCCGGACCAGGCCGGACTCGACGATGGGCTCGGTGGCCTCGGCTCGCTCCCACACCGTGGCTCCCGCCTTGGTGGCGCGGCCGGCGACCAGGGCATCGAGATCCTTGCGGGTGACGACGTAGCCGTAGGAGGGCAGGTCCGGATGGGACGGCCACGCCAGCTCCAGCGTCTTGCCGAACCCATGCGAGCGCAGCCCGTCGTAACGGTGGCCGGCAGAGGCCAGGTCGTCGGTCAGGCCCATCTCCTCGAGCTGGCCGACCGATCGCGGGGTGAGCCCGTCACCGCAGGTCTTCTCCCGAGGGAACCGCTTGCGTTCCACCAGGGTCACGTCGTGGCCCGCGGAGGCCAGCCAGTACGCAGCGGCCCCCCCGGAGGGACCGCCACCGATCACGAGCACATCGGTCTGGCGCGTTTCGCTCGGGACGGGCACAGACGACAATCTACGACCTCGGCGGCCCCTACGGCATCCAGACGGCGTCGGCCCGACGAACGCAGAGTCGACGAACGCAGAGTCGACGAATGTCCGCGGTGTTTGTACGCTGAGGCTGCCGTTACCAAAAAGACCGTTCACCAATCCTGAGGGACGTGAGGATGGAGCAGTACCTCCCCATCGTGTTGTTGCTGGCGCTGGGCGTGGCCTTTGCGACCGGCTCGTTCGCGGCGTCGAAGCTTCTCGGCCCGTCCCGACCCACCGGGGCCAAGGAAGGCCCCTACGAATCGGGCATCGCCACCGGGGGCGGCGAGTCGGTCCGCTTCCCGGTCCGCTTTTTCATGGTGGCGATGATCTTCATCATCTTCGACATCGAGGTGGTGTTCCTCTACCCCTGGGCCGTCGACTACCACCAGCTGAACCTCTTCGGCCTGGGCGAGATGGCCGTCTTCGCTCTCGTCGTGTTCGTCTCCTTCGCCTACCTGGTCTCCAACGGAGCGTTGGACTGGGGGCCGCGCCGCCGCTCGGCCCGTCAGGATTCGGCGGTGACCCGAACGATGTCGTCCACCGTCCGTCGGGTGCCCCGGCCCTCCGAGCTGGGGCACGGGACCGACACCATCGCCCGGGACCGGGAGACCGAGTCGTCGCCGGCCGCGGACCTGACCCCTGCGGAGTCCACCGAATCAGAGACCGGCGAACCCCAGCAGGTGCCCGCCGGGCAGGCCGGGAGGCCCTGAGACCATCTCCGGCATCCTCTCGGGAGATCCCCTGCCCGCCTGGTTGGCCGCGAGCGGCCCGCCGCCCTAGCGTGGCCTCGAGAGGAGTTCCACCATGGGTCTCGAGAACCTGCAACACAACTTCCTGACCGGTTCACTCGAAGGAATGGTCAAGTGGGCTCGGGCGTCGAGCTCGTGGGCCGCAAACTTCGGGCTGGCCTGTTGCGCCATGGAGATGATGGCCGCTGGGGCGGCCAACTACGACCTGGCCCGCTTCGGCATGGAGGTCTTCCGGGCATCGCCCCGCCAGGCCGACGTGATGATCGTGGCCGGCCGGGTGAGCCAGAAGATGGCTCCGGTGCTCCGCCAGGTCTACGACCAGATGATGGAGCCGAAATGGGTCATCTCCATGGGCGTGTGCGCCAGCACCGGGGGGATGTTCAACAACTACGCCATCGTCCAGGGCGTTGATCAGATCGTGCCCGTGGACGTCTATGCCCCCGGTTGCCCGCCCGGACCCGAGACGCTCATCCACTCCATCCTGACCCTCCATCAAAAGATTCGCCTCGGTGAGATCAGCCGACGCCCGCTGCAGGGCATCGGCGCCGGCATCCACCTCGACCGAGCCGGCGAACGTGAGCCGGTTCGCATCGGCGTGGCTCCCCCCAGCGGTGACGCTTCGTGAGCGACGCCCCCCAAGATGAAGCCCCCGACAGCAACGACGAGCACGGCGGTGGGGGCGCATCCGCCGATGACCCGGCGGACACCGGCCACGCCAGTGGCGAGCCCGACCCGCCCGCCAGGTCGGAGCCCGAGCTGCACGGCCATCCCCTCACCGACAGCCTCGGTCAGGCCGTCGTGCACTGCACTCCCGGGGGGTACCTGGAGCTGTGCGCGGCCCTGCGCGACGAGGGCTACGACATGATGATCGGCGTCACCGGCGTCGACTACCTGGTGCATCCGGGACGGGCCCTGCCCGAAGGCATCGCCCCCGAGCGCTTCGAGGTGGTCGTCGAGCTGGCGGCGGTCACCACCCGCCGGCGCATCCGCGTGCGCTGCCAGGTGCCGGCGGCGGAGCCGACCGTGCCGACCCTCTTCGACGTGTGGCCCGGTTCGGAGGCTCACGAGCGGGAGACCTACGACATGTACGGGATCGTCTTCGCCGGCCATCCCGATCCGAGCCGGATCTTGATGCCCGAGGACTGGGAAGGCCACCCGCTGCGCAAGGACTACGCCAGCGGTCGCATCCCGGTGCAGTTCAAGGAGTCCCCGGGCGGTCGATGAACTCCGTGAACACCCGCCCGCCGCCACCAACGAGCGCCACCGAGCGACCGAGAAGAGTGATCACGCCATGAGCAGCCAGACCAGCCCGGCGGACGGCGGTGACGAGCTGACCGCCATGTTGCGCAGGAAGACCTCGGAGGGCGCCCAGGAGATGTTGGCCCGGGCCCGGACCCAGGCCGCCGAGCTGCGGCGCGAGGGAGGGGTCCTGCGGCTTCCCGAGGGGGCCGGGGTGGACCCCGCCGACCTCGACATCGACGTGCCCGACGAGGAGACCATGATCCTCAACCTGGGACCGTCGCACCCCTCGACGCACGGGGTGCTCCGCATCATGCTGGAGCTCGACGGCGAGACCATCGTGCGGTCCAAGCCCGTCGTCGGCTACCTCCACACCGGTATGGAGAAGACGGCCGAGGAGCTGATGTACCACCAGGGTGGCACCAACGTCACCCGGATGGACTACCTGTCGCCGTTCTCCAACGAGCTGGCGTTCGCCCTCAGCGTGGAGAAGCTGCTCGGCATAGAGGTCCCGCCCCGGGCCGTGTGGATCCGGATGCTCATGTGCGAGCTCAACCGGGTCAGCTCCCACTTCTTGTGGATGGCCACCAACGGCTCGGACATCGGTGCCATCAACATGCTGGTCTACGGCTGGCGCGAGCGTGAGGTGGTCCTGGCGTTCTTCGAGAAGGTCACCGGGCTGCGGATGAACCACAACTACATTCGCCCCGGCGGCGTGGCGGCCGACCTTTCCGACGGGTGGCGTGACGATGTTGCTGCCATCTGCGAGGCCATCCCCAAGCGGATGGACGAATACGACAACCTCCTGACGGGCCAGCCCATCGTCAGCCGGCGCCTGCAGGGGGTCGGACCGCTCGACGCAGAGACCGCCATAAGCCTGGGCGTCACCGGACCCCTGCTGCGGGCTGCCGGCGTGGCCTGGGACGTCCGTCGGGACACCCCCTATCTGGCCTACGACGAGGTCGAATTCGACGTCATCGTGGGAACCGAGGGTGACTGCTGGGACCGGTTCGCGGTGCGGTTCAACGAGATCCGCGAGTCCATCAAGATCATCGCGCAGATCGTCCAGATGATGCCGAGCGGCGACTTCCGGGTCCAGGACAAGAAGGTCACGCCGCCCCCACGCGGCCGCATCGACGAGTCGATGGAGGCGCTCATCCACCACTTCAAGCTCTACACCGAGGGGTTCAAGGTCCCCGTGGGGGAGACGTACGTGCCCATCGAGTCGGCCCGGGGCGAGATGGGTTGCTACCTGGTCTCGGATGGCTCCTCGAGGCCCTACCGGGCACACATGCGCGCCGCCAGCTTCGCCAACCTCCAGGCCATGCCAGTCATGGCCAAGGGTGGCCTGCTGGCTGACGCCATCGTGCTCGTCTCGACGATCGACCCCGTGCTCGGGGACGTTGACAGATGACCGCGCTCGGCACCGGCTCGGGGGCCGCCCTCGTTCCTACGCCGCCTCTGACCGGCTCGTTTGGCCTCGCGCCGGGTCGCTCAGCAAGGATCGGGTGACGTGGCTCGGCTGACCCCCAGAAACGAGCAGCGAGCGCGCCACCTGGTCGCCCTGTACCCGCAGCCTCGCTCCGCTCTGATCCCCATCCTCCACATCGTCCAGGAACAGGACGGCTACCTCACCGCCGACGGCATGGAGCACGCTGGTGAGGTGGTCGGACTCGAACCGGCCGAGGTGGCAGGCACGGCCAGCTTCTACGACATGTTCCACCTGGAGCCGGTCGGCACCTACCTGGTGGCCGTGTGCACCAACATCGCCTGCATGCTCGGTGGCGCCTACGAGCTGCTCGACCACGCCGAGGAATCGCTGGGCGTGGCACCGGGGGGGACGACCGAGGACGGGATGTTCACCCTCGAGGACGCCGAGTGCCTGGCGCTGTGCGGTAACGCCCCCTGCCTGACGGTGAACTGGCGGTTCTTCGGCGATGTCGACACGGCCGGGTTCGACAGGATCATCGACGACCTGCGCTGCGATCGGCTGGCATCCGAGGTCCCCCCGCATGGAACCCTGTCACGGGTGGAGCGCACTGCCGGGCTGGCCGCTCCTGGGGCCAGTGTCAACGCCGCCGGCGGGCCCACCTCGGCTCCGGCGGGCGGGACCAACCAGGCGCCCCGGCCCCAGTCCGCCATCCAGACCTCCTTCAACGGAGGCGGCCGGACGGGCCCTGCGCCCTCGGCCACCCCTGACCTCACCACCAGGCAAACCACCTCAGCCGTCGTTGCCCTTGACGGTGGCCGCTCCCGACGGGACCCGATCGACGGTCCCGGTGAAGGCAGTGGTCCCGGAGACGGAGCAGCATCGTGACGGTCACCCGGGCTCCCCGCATCGTCACCCGCCGGCTCGGTCGACCGAGGTCGTGGACGCTCGACTCCTACCTGGCGGACGGTGGCTACGAGGGCCTGCGAACAGCGCTGTCGATGTCCCCAACCGACATCAACACCTCCGTCAACACGGCCAACATCCTCGGCCGGGGAGGGGCCGGGTTCGAGGCGGGGCGCAAGTGGGGGATGCTGGCCAAGAAGACGCCGGTGTACCTCACCATCAACGGTGACGAGAGCGAGCCGGCCACCTTCAAGGATCACATGCTGATCGAGGGTGATCCCCACCTCCTCATCGAGGGCGCACTGATCTGCGCCTATGCGGTGGGCGCCGACCAGATCTTCCTGTTCATCCGCGGCGAGTTCCCGCTTGCCATCGAGCGGCTCCAAGCGGCGCTCAACGATGCCTATGCGCAGGGAGCCGTTGGTCGGGACATCTTCGGCAGTGGATGGTCCATCGACATCGTCGTCCATCCTGGCGCCGGGGCCTACATCTGCGGCGAGGAGACGGCGTTGCTGGAATCGCTGGAGGGCAAGCGGGGCTACCCGCGCATCAAGCCCCCGTTCTTCCCCGCTGCGGTCGGCCTGTACGGGGCGCCGACCATCGTCAACAACGTGGAGACCGTGTGCAACCTGCCGTGGGTCATGACCCATGGCGGTGACGCCTTCGCCGAGCTCGGCGAGGGGCGATCGAGGGGGACCAAGCTGCTGGCCCTGGCCGGTCATGTGAAGCGACCCGGCAACTACGAGCTGGAGTTCGCCAAGGCCAGCTTCCGCGATCTCATCTACCACCCGGCACTCGGCGGTGGCATCCGGGACGACAACGAGCTCAAAGCGTTCATCCCCGGCGGCGTGTCCTCGCCGTGGCTGGGACCGGAGCACCTCGACGTGCTCCTGGCCAACGAGAAGATCGCCGAGGTCGGCACCATGGCCGGTTCCGGCTCGGTCATCCCCATGGACGACACCACCTGTTCGGTGCGCGCCGCGTGGCGCATCGTGCGCTTCTTCCATCGCGAGTCGTGCGGGCAGTGCACGCCGTGCCGGGAGGGTGGCGGGTGGCTGGAGAAGATCCTGGCCCGCATCGAGGGCGGCCAGGGACGCGAGTCGGACCTCGACCTGCTCATGGACGTGTGTGACAACATCTCTCCCGGTGTGACGTGGCCCCCTGCGCAGACGACCATCTGCGTGCTCGGACCGTCGATGCCCCCCGCGGTCTCCGCTGGCATCACCAGGTTCCGCGACGAGTTCCTCACCCACATCCGCGACCGACGCTGCCCGTTCCCCCCTGATCGCCTCCTGGCAAAGGGCGCCCATGTCTGAGCAGACGAGCCCCGGTGGGGCTGAGCAACCCGGCCCCGGTGGGGCTGCCTACGTGCCTCCCTTCCCGACGCAGAGCGCGGTTGGCACCGCCGCCCTTACGCCGCCACCGAGCGATGAGACCGTCACCATCACCCTTGACGGACGTGCGGTCACCGTGCCCAAGGGGCAGCTGATCATCACCGCTGCCGAGGAGGCCGGCGTCTACATCCCCCGGTTCTGCTACCACCCGCGCATGAAGCCCGTCGGCATGTGCCGGATGTGCCTGGTCGAGGTGATCGGACCGCGCGGCTCCTCGCTGCTGCCGGCCTGTTTCAACCCGGTCGGCGACGGCATGGAGATCAGGACCCAGAGTGAGCCGACCAAGAAGGCACAGGACGGCGTCTTGGAGTTCCTCCTGATCAACCACCCCCTGGACTGCCCGGTGTGCGACAAGGGTGGCGAGTGCCCGCTGCAGGACCAGACCCTGTCCTACGGACCCGGCGAGACCCGCTTCGTCGAGGAGAAGCGCCACTGGGACAAGCCGATTCCCATCTCCGAGCTGGTCTACCTGGATCGCGAGCGATGCATCCAGTGCGGGCGCTGCGTTCGCTTCGCCGACGAGGTGGCCGGCGACCCGCTGATCGACTTCGCCGCCCGAGGCGACGAGACCGAGGTGGCCGCGTTCCCAGGCGCCCCCTTCTCGTCGTACTTCTCCGGCAACATCGTCCAGATCTGCCCCGTCGGGGCGCTCACCGCCACGCCGTACCGGTTCCGGGCCCGGCCCTGGGATCTCGAGCAGGTGGAGAGCAGCTGCACGTCGTGCTCCATCGGCTGCCGCGTGGCCGTGCAGTCGAGCTTCGACGAGGTCACCCGCTACATCGGTGTGGACTCCGACCCGGTCAACTGGGGTTGGCTGTGCGACAAGGGACGCTTCGACTACTCCTCGCTGCGCAGCGATCAGCGGGTGTCGGTGCCCTTGGTCCGCCACGGTGACGAGCTGGTCGAGGTCAGCTGGGCCGAGGCCCTCGACACGGCCGCCACCGGGTTGGGCGCGGCCCGCGACGGTGCCGCTCAGGCCCCGGCCGCCAACGACGGCGTCGGCATCATCGGCGGAGCCCGCCTGCCCAACGAGGACGCCTACGTGTGGGCCAAGGCCGCCCGGGTCGCGCTCCGGACCGACAACGTCGACGCCCAGCTGGGCGACGGTCTGGCGGCCACCACCGTCCTCGGCCTGCCCCGCTGCACCATCAACGAGGCGGTCGCCGCCCCGCTGGTGCTGACCCTGGCCCCCGACGTCAAGGAGGAGCTGCCGATCCTCTACCTGCGCCTGCGCGACGCGGCCAGGGAAGGCGCGCTGCCCATCGTCGAGCTGGCTCCCCGTCGAGGTGGGCTCTCTCGTTACGCGGCCCAGACCCTGTGCTACAGACCCGGCGAGGTCGCCGACCTGGTCCGGGCCCTGGCCGCCTCGTCTCCGGTGGACGAACCGGTCGCCGGCGTGCCCGCAGCCGACATCGAGGCCGCCCGCCGGCGGATGGCCGACGCCTGGGAGCGCGGTCGCCCCGACGCACCGTCGATCGTGGTCATCCTGGGGCGACCGTCCATCGCCGAATCGGCCGAATCGGTGGCCTCCGCGGCGCAGGCGCTCGCCGGCCTGCCCGGCGTCTCGTTCCTCTCCGCCCTGCGCCGCTCCAACGTGCACGGGGCCATGGACCTGGGTCTGGCGCCGGGGGTCCTCCCCGGTCGGGTGGGCCTCGACGCCGGCCGCTCCTACTACGAGGAGGCGTGGGGGACCACCCTTCCGGAGAAGGCCGGGCTGGACACGGCGGGGATCCTGGCGTCGGGCGCCGCCGGCCGCCTCGGTGCCCTGGTTCTCGTGGGCGCCGATCCGGCCAGTGACTTTCCCGACGCCGAAGCCGCGGCCGCCGGCATCGCCGGGGCCACCTTCGTCGTCGCCATCGACACCTTCTTGAACGCCTCCACCCGCCAGGCCGACGTCATCCTTCCCGCCGCCACCTATGCCGAGCGGCGGGGGACGTTCACCAACCTGGAAGGCCGGATCTCGTGGCTTGGCCAGATGGTCACCGGGCCGGGAGTGGCGTGGCCGGACTGGGTGATCGCCACCGAGCTGGCGGAGCGGCTCGGCACCGATCTGGGCTTCACCAGCCTGGACGAGATCTGGGCGGAGGTCGAGCGACTCTCCCCGCTGCACCGGGGCGCCGGTTACGACGCCCTGGCCAGTCGCCAGGGTCGCGACGGCATCGTCGTGCCCATCGACCCCGACGCCGAGATCGCCGCCGCTCCTCGCCGGCTCGACCCCATGGCCGACCCTGGGATCGCCTCCACGGAGAACCAGATGGCGTCACCGACCCCGCTGACCGGTGCCGGTGCCGGCCGTCAGGACCTCGATCCGAACGGCAACGACCCTGGGACTCCCCGCGGACGGCCGTCCATGCTCGCCCCTCCCCCTGCCCCTGCCCCTGCACTCTCCGCCTCCGGCGCGCCGGGCTCCGACGCCGGTCGCGGCCTGCGCCTGGTGGCCACCCGGACCCTGTGGGACGCCGGCACCACGGTGACCCACTCCCCGGGCCTCGCCGGCCTGGCCGCCGCCCCGGCCCTAGGGATCCGCCCTGACGACCTCGAACGCCTCGGCCTGGCGGCGGGGACCGTCGTACGGGTCACCTCGAGCAGGGGAGCGGTGGTCGTCCCCGCCCGGTCCGACTGGGGCCTGCCGCCCGGATGCGTCTCGCTCCCCTGGAACCCCCCGGGTGTGGCCGTCAACACCCTCATCGACGGCGCCGCCCACTTCACCGAAGTCCGCGTCGAGGCGGCCCCAGAGTCCGCCACCGGGTCCACCGCAGGGGTAGAGGAGGCCACCGACCATGCCTGACCTGTTCCACGGCGATCCGCTGTTCGCCGACGGGCTGAACCTGGCCGTGTGGATCATCCTGGTCGTCAAGGCCGTCGTGGTGTTCGCCATCGTGATGGTCTCCGTGCTGTTCATGGTCATGTACGAGCGCAAGGCGGTGGCGCGGCTCGGCGTGCGCCACGGCCCCAACCGGGCCGGGCCCGGCGGCTGGCTGCAGTCCCTGGCCGACGGCACCAAGCTGTTCTTCAAAGAGGCGTTCCTGCCGGCACGGGCCGACAAGTGGGTCTACAGAGCCGCGCCGTACCTGTCGCTCCTGCCGGCGTTCCTGGCGTTCTCCATCGTCCCCATGGGTGGCCACATCACCGTCGCCGGCCACACCACCCGCCTGCAGCTGGTCGACCCCCAGTGGGGGATCCTGCTCCTGCTCATGTGCTCGGGCGTCGGGGTCTACGGGATCATGCTCGCCGGGTGGTCCTCTGGGGCCAAGTACTCCCTGCTGGGCTCGGTCCGGGCCAGCGCCCAGATGGTCTCCTACGAGGCGGTGGTCGGCCTGACCGTGGCCACCGTTGTGGTGGTCTCCGGCTCGGTGCACACCAGCGCCATCGTCGGGGCCCAACACGGCGGGTTCCTCTACCACTGGAACATCATCCACACCGGGCTGATCCCCTTCGCACTCTTCGCCATCGCCATCACCGCCGAGATGGCCAGACCGCCCTTCGACCTGGTGGAGGCCGAGGAGGAGATCTCCGGCGGGTTCAACATGGAGTACTCGTCCATCGGTTTCGCCCTCTTCTACCTGGCGGAGTACATGAACCTGGTCACCAACTCGGCCATCATCACCACCCTGTGGCTGGGTGGCCCCGACGGGCCTCGGATCTTCGGCAACAGCATCGGCCCGGTGTGGTTCGTGCTCAAGGTCCTGATCCTGCTCTTCCTGTTTGTATGGGTGCGGGCCACGCTGCCCCGCCTGCGTTACGACCAGCTCATGGAGATGGGCTGGAAGCAGCTCATCCCCGGGGCGCTGGCCCTGCTGATGATCGTCGCCGGCTTCGAGGTCAGCGTGGGCTACGGCTTCTTGGCCATCGGCCTCAGCGCCATGGCCCTCATCCTGCTGTCCCGAGCCATCGACGTGGGCCGCGAGGCGAGAGAGGTGGAGGAAGGCATGCCCGAAGGGCACTACCGGGAGGCCAACCCATGAGCTTCCTCAACTTCTTCAAGGGCTTCATCGTCACCGGCAAGCTGCCGTTCAAGCCCAAGGTGACCGTGCAGTACCCCGAGGACAAGCGGCCCAAGCCGGAGCGCTTCCATGGGCGCCACGTCCTCAACCGCTACGAGGACGGCATGGAGAAGTGCATCGGCTGCGAGCTGTGCGCCGGTGTCTGCCCGGCCCGGTGCATCTACGTCCGCGGTGCCGACAACCCGCCCGACGCCCCGGTGTCGCCGGGCGAGCGCTACGGGTTCGTCTACGAGATCAACTTCCTGCGCTGCATCCACTGCGACCTGTGCGTGGAGGCCTGCCCGACCGAGGCCATCACCGAGTCCAAGATGTTCGAGTGGTCCTTCACCAGCCGGGAGCAGGCCATCTACACCAAGGCCGAGCTGTTGGTCGATGACGCCGGCAACCCCCGGAAGTTGCCGTGGGAGGACTGGAAGCCCGGCGACGAGCGCAACACCTCTGGTTGGGTCCGGGCCACCAGTCCGGGCGGGTCGGCAGCCATGGAGGGCAAGGCGCTGTGGTCCGGTGAGCTGGGACATGGGGTGAGGCCCGCGCAGGCCGGCCAGACCGATCCGCAGGCCGCCGACATCGCCGCCGACACCGACGTGTCGCTTCGGGAGGTGGCTGCCGGCGCCCTGGAGGGCATCGGGGTCAGCGGTGATCGGCCGGCGCGGGCGCCGGCAACCGGCGGCGACCCCGAGGCCGGCCCATGATCGCCGCCCTGGCGCCCTTGGCCGACGCCGCATCCTCGGGGGTCCATCTGGCCCACGCCTCGGCATGGGTGGTGTTCGTCATCGGCGCCGTGCTCATCCTGGCCGGGGCGTTCGGGGTGGTGCTGCTCCGCAACCCCGTGCACTGTGCGCTGATGCTGGTGGTGACGCTCTTCGGCGTCGCCGTCGAGTTCATCGATCAGCAGGCCGACTTCCTGGCCGCCGTGCAGATCATCGTCTACGCCGGCGCCGTGGTCATCCTGTTCCTGTTCGTGATCATGTTCCTGGGGGTGGACCGCAAGGAGCGGATCGCCTCCGAGCCGTTCCGGGGCCAGAAGCCGCTGGCCGCCATCCTCGGGGTCATCACCCTCATCGAGCTGCTGGTGCTGTCCCGGGTCCAGCACTGGACCGGCGGCGTCCACAGCCTGTCGGGCCCACTGGTGGAGCAGAACACCCCGGCCGCCCGGGCCGCGGCCCACGCCGCAGGTCCTCTGGGTGGTCAGAACATCGCCCAGCTCGGCCAGTCGATCTACACCCGGTACCTGCTCCCCTTCGAGATGACCTCGGCGCTGCTGGTCATCGCCGTGGTGGCCACCGTCGTCCTGGCCCGCCAGAGCGGCCGCACGGCCAGCGAGATGACCAAGCAGGAGCAGGACGAGCTGCGGGCCAAGGTGGCCGGCACGGCTCCCGGAGGGGCCTCGACCGGCACGGCTCCCGGAGGGGCCTCGACCAGGAGAGAGGCGGCCACATGAGCGTCCCCGGAGCCTGGTACCTGGTGCTGGCGGCCGTCCTCTTCGGCGTGGGCGCTGCGGGCCTGCTCATCCGGCGCAACGTGCTCGTCATGTTCATGTGCGTCGAGCTCATGCTCAACGCCGTCAGCCTGACCTTCGTCACCTTCGCCCGGATGCTCAACGACATCGGCGGTCAGTCGTCGGTGTTCTTCATCCTGGTGGTGGCCGCCGCCGAGGTGGTGGTCGGACTCGGGATCATCGTGGCCATCTTCCGGCGGCGTCCCGAGGCCACCGCCGACGACCTCCACATCATGAAGGGCTAGGACCCGTTGAACGCCGCCTATGTGATCCTCGGGCTCCCTCTCCTCGGTGCCGTCATCCTCGTGACCTCCGGGCGGCGCTTCGGCGACCCGATGGCTGGGTGGTTGGCCTCCGTGGCCTCCTTCGGCTCCTTCGCCGCCACCCTGGTGACCTGGCTGTCGCTGCTGTCGCGCCCCGGCTCGGAGCGCACGGTGATCAAGCAGATCTTCACGTGGCTTCCGGTGGCCGGGCTGCATGTGGACTTCGCTGTGCAGATCGACCCGCTGGCCATCACCATGGCCCTGTTCGTGACCGGGGTCGGGAGCCTGATCCACCTGTACTCCATCGGCTACATGCGCCACGACGAGAACTACCCCAGGTTCTTCTTCCTGATGAACCTCTTCCTGTTCTCCATGCTCGTGCTGGTGCTGGCCAACAACTTCCTATTCAGCTTCCTGGGCTGGGAGGGTGTCGGTTTCTGCTCCTACCAGCTGGTGGGGTTCTGGTTCGATCGCAACGCCGCTGCGGTGGCCGCCAAGAAGGCGTTCGTGACCAACCGGGTCGGTGACTTCGGGTTCATGATCGCCCTGTTCCTCATGTTCCAGCACTTCGGCTCGTTCGACTACGCCGTCGTGCTCGGTCCCCTCATGCACGGCAGCGCCGGGGCCATCGCCGGGGCCACGGCGACGGGCCTGGGGCTGATGTTGTTCCTGGGGGCGGCCGGCAAGTCGGCGCAGCTGCCGCTGTACATGTGGCTGCCCGACGCCATGGAGGGTCCCACCCCGGTGTCCGCCCTCATCCACGCCGCCACCATGGTGACCGCCGGTGTCTACCTCATGGCCCGGGCGGCGCCGATCCTGCACTACACCCACGCGACCCAGGTGGTGATCGCCGTCATCGGTGGCGCCACCGCTCTCTTCGCGGCCACCGTGGCCTGCACGCAGAACGACATCAAACGGGTGCTGGCGTACTCCACGCTGTCCCAGCTGGGCTACATGTTCCTGGCCATCGGGGCCGGGGGCTACGTCGCCGGCCTGTTCCACATGGTCACCCATGCCTTCTTCAAGGCCCTGCTCTTCCTGGCCGCCGGGTCGGTGATCCATGCCATGGCCGACGAGCAGGACATGAAACGGATGGGGGCGCTGCGCAAGTACCTGCCCATCACGTTCCCGGCGTTCATCGTCGGCTACCTGGCCCTGTCGGGGATCTTCCCCTTCGCAGGGTTCTGGTCCAAGGACGACACCCTCGACGCCGCCTGGCACATGAACTTCTTCCTCTGGTTGACCGGTGCCGTGACAGCCGCGCTGACCGCGTACTACATGAGCCGCCAGGTGGCGCTGGTCTTCGGCGGACGAGCCCGCTGGAGCGAGGCCACCGGCGACGCCCACGACGATCCCAGCCACTCTGTCGCTGGCCACGAAAGCGCCGGTCACGGTGGCCGCCCCCACGAGTCGCCGCTGGTCATGACCCTCCCGCTGGTCGTGCTGACCATCGCCTCGTTCTTCGGCGGTCTCATCAACCTGCCGTTCTTCCACATGGACCACCTCACCACGTTCCTCGCCCCCGTCTTCCCCACCACCATCGCCCCTGAGATCCACGTGGCGTCGAGCACCAAGGTCATCTTGTCGCTGGTCGTGCTGGCCGGCTGCCTGGCTGGCATCGTCATCGGGCTGGGCATCTGGAAGAGCGCCCAGCACCCCCGACTGGAGCCGGCCTTCCTGCGCCAGAGCTGGTACCTCGACGACGGCCTGGCCGTCGCCGTCGCCGGCCCCATCAACGCTGCCGCCGTCGGACTGGCCTACCAGGTGGAAGCCAAGGTGGTCGACGGTGGGATCAACGGCCTGGCCCGCCTGACCACCGGCACCGGACGTCAACTCCGGCGGTTGCAGACCGGCTACGTCCGCAACTACGCCCTGGCCTTCGGGGTCGGCATCGCCGTCGTGCTCAGCTACGTGGCCGCCCGGGTGGGGAGCTGAACCCGTGAACACCTCCCTCGGTTTCCCCATCCTCACCGTAGCCATCCTCCTCCCCGTGTTCGGGGCGGTGGCCGTCACCGTCATCCCGTCATCGCATGACGACGACGCCAAGCTCCTCGGCATGCTGGTCGCCCTGGCTGAACTGGCCCTGGCCGTCACCTTGGTCATCGAGCTCCATGGGGGCCAGCCAGGCTTCCAGTTCGTCAGCCAGCACAGCTGGATCTCGGGCTTCGGCATCGCCTGGAAGGTCGGAGTCGACGGCATCTCGGTGTTCCTCGTCGCCGTGACCGCCCTGTTGTTCCCGGTGGCCATGGCCGGACCCAAGATCCGGGGGAGCGCCAAGTCGTTCATGGGCTGGATGCTCCTTCTCGAAGGGGCGTGCATAGGCACGTTCCTGGCCATGGACCTGTTCCTGTTCTTCGTCCTCTTCGAGGTCACGCTGGTCCCCGCCTACTTCCTGATCTCAGGGTGGGGTGCCTTCCGGCGCAACTACGCGGCGATGAAGTTCTTCGTCTACACCTTCGCCGGGTCCGCCTTCCTGCTGGTCGGCATCCTGTCGCTGGTGTTCCTGGCCGCCCCCCACAACGGCGGCCATCAGACCTTCGATCTCATCACCCTCACCCGCCTGGCCGGTACCCTGCCGGCCGCCGACCAGAAGCTGATCTTCGCCGCCGTGGCCGTGGCCTTCGCGGTGAAGATGCCGGTCGTCCCGTTCCACACGTGGATGCCCGACGCCTACTCCGAGGCGCCGACCGCCGGGTCGATGATCCTGGCCGGGATCGTCTTCATGCTGGGCACCTATGGGATCCTGCGCTTCGGGGTGTTCATCTTCCCCAAGGCGGCCGTGGACCTGGCCCCGGTGCTGCTCACCCTCGGTGCCCTGGGCATCACCTACGGGGCCATCGTGGCGATCGTGCAGAAGGATCTCAAACGCCTCGTCGCCTATGCCTCCGTAGCCGACGTCGGCTTCATCGTCCTCGGCCTGTTCGCCTTCAGCTCCCAGGGCCTGACCGGTGCCGTCCTGGAGATGGTCAACCACGGTCTCACCACCGGAGCCCTGTTCTTCTTGGTGGGCATCATCTGGGAGCGGCGCCAGACGTTCAAGATCGCCGAGCTGGGTGGCCTGCAGAAGGCGGCCCCGGTCCTCGCCGGGGTGTTCGTGCTGGTGGCCATGAGCGCCGTGGGCCTGCCCGGGCTCAATGGCTTCGTCGGTGAGTTCCTCATCCTCGTCGGCACCTTCATCACCCACCGGTGGTGGGCTGTGGTCGGGGCCACGGGTGTCATCCTGTCGGCCATCTACCTGCTGTGGGCCTACCAACGGGTGTTCCACGGCGTGGCCGCCGGGGCAAACGCCACCGTCAAGGACATGACGTGGCGGGAGCGGGGCGCCATCCTCCCGCTCATCGTCGGCATCGTGTTCCTGGGCGTGTACCCCAAGCCGGTCCTCGACCGGATCACACCGTCGGCCAACTACCTGGTGCAGCACGTGTACCGGGCCGATCCCAGCTTCGTCATCCCCACGGAGGGGCGCCCCGGAAAGGTCGACGCCGTGCCTGCTGATCAGATCGTCGACGGCCCCGGGCAAGCGCAGACGGGCATCAGGACGGCGGCAACGGGCCCGTCCCCGGGGAGCCCAGGGAACGCCGACACCACAGGAGGCAACCCGTGAGGACTGTCACCCAGGCAGCACTCCCTGACCAGGCGGCCCAGTGCCTGCAGGGCAACGTGGTCCAGTCCCTGTGCACGGCCAAGGGCAGCCTCCACATCCCGGTCGAGTACCGCAGCATCGCCCCCGTCCTGGTGCTGGCCATCGGCTCCCTGGTCCTCCTGGCGGTGTCGGCCGTCATCCCCCGCCGGTCGCGCCCCGCCCTCTACCCGCTGATGACCTCGGTGATAGGCGGAGCGGCGGCGGTGGCATCGGCGTTGTGCTGGCTCGACATCTCCGACGGCAAGCCGCAGCTGACCATCGGCGGTCAGGTCTTCTACGACCACTTCTCGATGTTCTTCAGCCTGCTGATCGGTGTGGCCACCGTGTTCGGGGCCCTGCTCTCCGACAGCTACCTGCAGCGTGAGGGGCTGGACGGGGTGGAGGCCTATGCCCTGATGTGCCTGGCGGGAGCCGGGGCCATCCTCATGGCCGAGTCGGCGGGCACGATCATGCTGTTCCTGGGCCTGGAGATCATGTCCATCGCCCTCTACGTGCTCGCCGCGTTCCACCGGCGCCGGGCCGAGTCGGGCGAAGCCGGGATCAAGTACTTCATCCTCGGCTCGTTCTCATCGGCGATCTTCCTCTACGGCGCCGCCCTGTCCTATGGGGCAACAGGCACCACGCAATTCACCGAGATGGCCCAGTTCCTCGGCACCAACGTCCTCCTCAACAGCGGCGTGCTGCTGGCCGGCATGGCGCTGCTCATCGTCGGCCTGGGCTTCAAGGTGTCAGCGGTGCCGTTCCACTTCTGGACGCCCGATGTCTACCAGGGATCCCCCACCCCCTTCGTCGGCTACATGGCCTCGGTAGCCAAGGCCGCCGGGTTCGCGGGGCTGCTGCGCATCCTGCTCGAGGGCTTCGGTTCCCAGCAGGCCAACTGGCGCCCCATCATCTGGCTCATGGCCGTCCTGACCCTGCTGGTCGGTTCCGTGCTGGCCATCGTCCAGAAAGACCTCAAGCGGATGCTGGCCTACTCGTCGATCAGTCAGGCCGGCTACGTCCTGATCGGTCTCCAGGCAGGATCGGCCCTGGGCACTGCGGGAGCGCTGTTCTACCTCCTGACCTACACGTTCATCATCGCCGGCACGTTTGCGGTGGTCGGCGTCATCCAGGGAACGGGCGAGGAACGCAACGACCTGGGCGCGATCCGGGGCCTGGCCAGACGCCGCCCCGGCCTGGCCCTGGTCATGGTGCTCCTGCTTCTGGCTCAGGCGGGCGTGCCCTTCACCAGCGGCTTCCTGGCCAAGTTCTATGTCATCGAGGCTGCCGTGCAGCGTGGCCAGTACGCCCTTGCCATAATCGGGATGCTGGCAGCGGCCATCGCTGCGTTCTTCTACCTGCGGATCGGCATCCTCATGTACTCCGGTCCCGACGTCGAGACCGCTCCTGAGGGTGTGACCGCTGACGGGACCACAACCGCCGGCCTGTCGCCCATGGCAGGCCTCGACTACGACCGGCCCGTGACTGTCGATCAGGGAAATGGCGCCGCTGGTGGAGAGGGTGCCGAGACCGGCGCTTCGGGTTCTAGGGCTCCGGCGGGATCGACTTCAGGCGGGGCGGTCGCCCTGGCCGACCCGCCCACCTCGAAGGTGACCATCCCGTTCACCGTCGGGGTGTCGCTCGCGGTGTGCGTCACCTTCACCATCTTCGCCGGCGTATCGTCGCCGGTCATCGACTTCGCCAAGCAAGCAACGATGTTCTTCTAGGTGGTCGCCCGGCTTGTGCCCGAGACTCCTGCCGGGTCCGTCCGGTCCGGCCCCGCCCGAGGCTCAGGTGCCGGTCAGGTAGGCGGACGTGTCGCCTTCTACGAGCACGCTCGAGCGCCCGTCGATGCTCGTCGCCGGTCTCCCAGCCACCGTCACCCGGTGCATCAGCCGGGGAAAGTCGCCGTAGTCGTTGATGGCGTAGTGCTGGGTGGACCGGTTGTCCCAGATGGCCATGTCCCCGGTTCGCCACCGCCACCTGACGGTGTTCTCCGGGCGGGTGACGGCGCCCTGGATGAGGCTGAGGAGGCGCTCCGACTCCGTCCGGCTCACCCCCCGGATGCTCTGGGCGTGGCCGCCGAGGAGGATGGCCCGCTCACCTGTCTGGGGATGGACCCGGACCACGGGATGGTCGGCGGTGAAGCGGACCGCCTGGAACCGGGCGGCGTACTCTGCTCGCCCTGGGGCATCGTCGCCGTAGCGGGCCGTGTGGTCGAACTGGTTGGAGTGCCGTGCCCACAGGCCGTCGACGGTCGGGCGGAGAACGGCGGGCAGGCCCTCATAGGCCGCCACGGTGTTGGCCCACAGCGTGTCGCCGCCGTAGTCGGGGACCCGCACGGCCCGGAGCACCGAGATGGCCGGCGGGGCGTCCGTGAAGGTGATGTCGGTGTGCCAATGATTGGCCCGCCCACCCTTGGCAGCATCGATGGCCCACACCCGGGGGCTGCCCGGCAAGGCACCGGCGGTCGGGTGGGACCCGGTCAGCGGCCCCAGCAGGCGGGCGAAGGCCTGCTGGGAATCGGCGTCAAGGTGGTCCTGGCCGCGGACAAACACCACCCGGTGTGCCATCACGAACCGGCGGATGCCCTCGACCGTCTCCCGGTCGAGGTCCCCGTCGAGGCGGACGCCCAGCAGCTCGGCGCCGATCCGGCCGGACAGGGGATCCACGGCGAGTTGGTCTCGTAGCAGGGTCAACGTTGCGCTCCTCGTGCGGGTGCTCTGGTCCTACCGCTCGGTGTCGATGCAGTGGATCGTCGCTCTCGGCCACGCTCAGGCCGGCAGCCCTCATGTGACCCTCTCAGGGTAGCCGCCATGCCGGAGAGGGACCAGCGGTCTCTCTGCTCAGCGACTGGAGTGGGTGGCCGGGTTCGCTGCCGCAGCCGGGTTCGCTGCCCCAGCGGGCGCCGGGGTGGCCGCCCCCTCGTCGCCGTCCGGGCCCGGGCCGGCAGGCATCCGGCCCACCGAGGGCACCAGGAAGCGGCCGATGATGGGAAGCTCCCAGAACGACTCGGCGCGGGCCATGGCGATGGCAGTGGCCAGGGCGTTCTCGGGCGCGTCGTAGATGGCGTAGCGGGGCTGCCAGTCGGGATCGAACTTGGCGTTGAACTTCCACAGCGACTCGATCTGCATGGAGTCGCCCATGCGCCGGAGCAGCCAGGCCTGGACCTTGGTGGTCAGGCCCTCCCCCGCCTCGCCGGCCAGCACGGCCCGCATGGTGGCGAAGTTGAGGCCGAGGCCCGCAGCGCCGCGGGCCCGCAGATGGCGGATGGTCTCCACCACGGCGAAATCGATCAGCCCGTTGGGGTGCTCGCCATCGTCGCGCCGCATCAGGTCGAGGGAGTAGCCCTTGATGCCGGGGGCCGGAACGTACTGGCAGAAGGCCACTGGGGGGCCCGGCGTCTCTGGCTCCACCCCCAGGGCCGGGGGTCCGTGGACCACGGCCAGCAGGAGGTCCTTGTCGTCGCCTTCGAACACCCGGCCGAGCGTCATCGAGAACCCCCGCTCGACGTCGCCGCGCCGGCTCTTGGTCATCACCTCCCTGAGCTGGGCGCGCAACGCGGGGTCGAGGTGGGAGGGGTCGTGGAAACTGATGGTGTAGCCGTACTTGGCCACCCGGTTGACGGCCTGGCGGAGCCCCTTGAAACGTCCCCCCTCCAGGGTGAAGCGGTCGGTGCGGACGACCCCTTCGTCGCCGACATAGAGGTCGTGCATGCCCGTCGCCCGGTAGATGGGCAGCCACTCCTCGCCGATGCCCAGGCCGCCGAGCGCCCAACCATGGCGGTCGACGAAGGCCCGGAACGCCCGCCACGCCTCGTCTCGTTCCGCCACCGGCCCGATCGGGTCGGGCGAAACCAGGCAGACCCCGCCGTAGACGGCGTAGGCGACGACGGTGTCCCCCCAGAAGAAGAAGTCCTTGTCGGGGCGCAGCGCGAAGTAGTCGAGGGTGCCCGAGCCGTGCCGGGCGACCATGCCCCGGGCGCGAATCAGATCCTGTTCGGCCGAGCCGGAGCCGCTGGCCTCGGCGCTCGCGCCGTCTCGGCGGAACCGGGATCCTCGGCCCGATCCGCTGCGGTGGCGGGCGCGCACGACCACGGGCCGGAAGGTGAGGGCCAGAGCCACGACAGCGAGGGCAATGGTGACGACCACCGCCGCGGGGGACACGAAGTCGTCGATCCGGCGGGGGAGGAAGACGCTGTGGATCCCCACGCCGCGCTCGACGATGGCCTGGAAGGCGCGGGCCCACGACAGGTGGAAGTGGTGGGCCCGCCGGGTGGCGGCGCTGACCCACGTGCTGATCTCGATGCCGAGGGCACCGGCCACGATGGTGGTCACCGCAGCACCGGCGACCGCAGCGATGCCCCGGCGGAACGGCGGGGTATCGGCGGCAGCCCGAAACGACGCCCGGTTCACCCACAGGAACGATGCCACCGCCAGGGCGACCACCGCTTCTTCGATGTCGCCCCCCTTGACCAGGTGCAGCGCAGCGGATAGCAGGAGCACGGCCTGACAGACGACCCACGCACGGTGCTGCCCACGGCGGATGCCCCGGGCCAGCAGGAGCAGCCCCAGCCCGGCCAGGGCGGCCACGGCGGCGGCCGTCTCCGGCACCACCAGGGGGAACAGGTCCCGGATGTTGGCCAATCGGTCGCGGACGGGGTCCGACAGCGACGACACCAGGGTGACGAACCCGGCGCCGGCCACGAACAGGGCGGCCACCCGACGCACCAGCCGCCGTCGAGGCTGGTCGTTGGCCGCCGGCGGCCAAGACTGACCCTGGGGGAAGGTGGCGACGACCTCGGGCCGGCCGTCTCCCCGGCTCTCGGTGGCATCGGGGCCGCGGTGAGCCATGATCCGCTCTGCGACGGTGGCGCCCGGCAGGTCGCTGCGGGCGTAGAACAACCGCACATGCAGCTCAGCCCCTGCTTCGAGCTCCACCCAGGCGGTCTGTCGGTGCCTGAGGAACACCGAGGGGAGGCCGAGCCCCGGGAGGCGCCCCGCAACCTCGGCCACCACCTCGGTGGCACAGCCGGTGTTGGCGTAGAAGCCCGTCCCCAGGTGGGTCAACTCGGGACGGCACGTGTGGCCGGTGATCAAGCCGGTGTGCCCGCCCGCGGTCACCAGGTCCCGGGCCAGGGATCGTGGCGCCTCGTTGGGATCGCGCCGCTCGGCCCCCAGGGACACGGCACTGAGCGCCTGCCAGGTACCGCGGATCGATGCGGTGATGACGAGGGCGAGGACGATGATCTCGACGGCGCCGGCCCCGACCAGCACGGCGGTGCGCGCCCCGGTGTGGCCGAGTCCGCGAGTCCGCGCCAGGGCCAGGGCCGGTACTCGCAGGGCGATGCCGGCGACGATGGGAACCAGGAGGAGCCACAGGGCCCGGGCCAGTCGCCGGTAGGTGAGCCGCGATGCCACGAAGCGGGGGAAGACCGCAGGGTCGTCGAGTTGCTCGGCTCCCGCCAGCCATGACCCTCGGCGCTTCGAACGTTGACTTTCCGACGCTGCCGGAAGGACCTCGTTGCGCAGGTGCTGGGCCAGGGGGCTCTCGCCGGGATTGCGGGGGTCGCAGAAGGCCGCCAGGGGATCGAGGCGGTGGCCGGGCTCGACCTGCACCTGTCGGGTGCCCCCGCCGGTGGAGATGTGGAGGGTGGCGGACAGGGCGAACTCGGCGCCCAGCTGGCGGGCCACCTCATCTCGGGCGCCGGCATGCCAGGCCAGGCAGGCGTCCGCCGCGCCCGGAAGCACCAGCACCAGCCGTCCCGGCCCCGACGCGAAGGCCTTGGTCACCTCGACCAGACGGGGATGGGCGGTCAGCGCGCTCCGTACGGCGCTGACCACGCGCTTGGACTCTGGCGCTTGCCCCGCCGTCGCGTGCCCAGCGCCGGCGGGCAAGGTGACGAGGTTCCCGTTGAAGACCAGTGCGCCCGGGCCGCTCCACGCCTCGATGGCACTGGTCAGCTGGGCGACGGTGGCAGTCTGCGCGGGAGGGTCGGCCCCCCCCGGCAAGGTGGCCCCCGTCCCCAGGCGCAGGTCGGAGACGACCAGGACTCGGCCGCCGACAGCGACGTCCACCGTTGCTTGATCGGCGACGGCGGTGGTTGGGAGCTCGATCATCACGGTGTGGAGTGGTCAGCCTTCCTGAGGGTCAGACTTGTCCGCCCCTGCGGGCCCCCCGACCCCGTTCTACGCTAACCGTCGCCACCGCAGACGTCGGGGCAAGGGGAGTCTGGGGTGGGAACACCTGATGGTGGATGGCGGCACCCACCTGGTCATCTGATCGATCCGGTCGCCGCTGCCCGGTTGGTGGGCAGAAGCTCCCCCGGTTCGGGTAGAAACGGGGGCAACGGACAACCGGGGGAGGTCGACCATGGCTGGCAAGGACGAGAGTGCAGCGATCGAGGCGCTGGACCTGAACGAGGGCGGGACGTTTCCGCCTACGGAGGCATTCAAGAAGGACGCCCTCATCGTCGACGCCAAGGTCTACGACGACGCCGAGGCGGACTGGCAGGGCCATTGGGCCCGTCAGGCCGATGATCTCCTCGACTGGTACCAGCAGTGGGACACGATCTGTGCATGGGAGCCCCCGTTCGTCAAGTGGTTCGTGGGCGGCAAGCTCAACGTCAGCGTCAACTGCCTCGACCGTCACGTGGCCAGCGGGGTTGGTGAGCGAGTCGCCTACTACTTCGAGGGCGAGCCTGGCGACACCCGGACGATCACCTACGCCGACCTCCTGGCTGACGTCGAGCGATTCGCCAACGTGCTCAAGGGGCTCGGGGTGACCCGGGGCGACCGGGTGGCCATCTACATGCCGATGATCCCCGAGTTGCCCGTGGCCATGCTGGCCTGCACCCGGATCGGCGCCGCCCATTCGGTGGTGTTCGGCGGCTTCTCCTCCGATGCTCTGCGGGATCGCATCGTCGACGCCGAGGCCAAGGTGGTCATCACCGCCGACGGCGGTTGGCGCAAGGGCAAGGCCAACTTGTTGAAGCCGGCCGTCGACGTGGCCTTGGCCGACACCCCATCGATCACCGCAGCCGTCGTGGTCAAGCGGGTCGACGAGGAGGTCTCCATGACCGAGGGACGTGACCACTGGTGGCACGACGTCATGGCCGAAGCGGACGAGCACTGCGAGCCGGAGCGCATGGATTCCGAAGACCTGCTCTACCTGCTCTACACCAGCGGGACGACGGCCAAGCCCAAGGGCATCATGCACACCACCGGCGGCTATCTCACCCAGGTGGCGTACACGCACAAGAACGTCTTCGACCTCCATGCCGAACGGGACATCTACTGGTGCGCCGCGGACATCGGCTGGGTCACCGGGCACAGCTACATCGTCTACGGGCCATTGACCAACGGGGCCACCAGCATCCTCTACGAGGGGGCGCCCGACCATCCTGACAAGGACCGGTGGTGGTCCATCGTCGAGAAGTACAAGGTGTCGATCCTCTACTGTGCGCCGACGGCGATCCGGGCGTGCATGAAGTGGGGCAACCGCTTCCCCGAAGGCCACGACCTGTCCTCCCTGCGGGTGCTGGGGTCGGTGGGCGAGCCCATCAACCCGGGAGCGTGGATCTGGTACTACCACTACATCGGCGGCGAGCGGTGCCCGGTGGTGGACACCTGGTGGCAGACCGAGACGGGCGCCATCATGATCTCCCCGCTCCCCGGCGCCACCACCACCAAGCCCGGTTCGGCGACGTTCCCCCTTCCGGGCATCTCCGCCCAGGTGGTCGACAACGAGGGGGACACCGTTCCCGTGGGCGGCGGCTACCTGACGCTCGACCGGCCGTGGCCGTCGATGCTGCGGGGCATCTACGGGGACCCGGAGCGGTTCAAGGACACGTACTGGAGCCGTTTCCCGGGCAAGTACTTTGCCGGCGACGGGGCCAAGCTGGACGACGAGGGATACTTCTGGTTGCTCGGCCGGGTGGACGACGTCATGAACGTCTCCGGGCACCGGGTATCGACCACGGAGGTCGAGTCCGCCCTGGTCGACCACGAGAGCGTGGCCGAGGCCGCCGTGGTGGGGGCAAAGGACGAGACCACCGGCCAGGCGATCGTGGCCTTCGTGACGCTCAAGTCTGACTTCGAGCCCGACAGCGAGCACGGCGAGGCGTTGCGTTCCCACGTGGCCGATCGCATCGGCAAGTTCGGTCGGCCCAAGACGGTGATCTTCACCGACGATCTGCCCAAGACCAGGAGCGGGAAGATCATGCGCCGCCTGCTCAAGGACGTTGCCGACGGCCGGGACCTGGGCGACACCACCACCCTCGCCGATCCGGGCGTCGTCGAGGAGATCCGCAAACGCTCCTCCGCAGCCCCCGCCGAGGAGGCCTGAGGACTCCACTTGCCTGGAGGGCCCGCTAACGTCAGGCCAGGTGGCCGATCGTTCTCCCCATCTTGTGACTGCCGACAACTGGCGGTGGCGCGACAAGCCTCTGCAACCGGGATCGACGGTGATCTTCGATCTCGACGGGGTGTTGTCCGATGCCGCCACCCGCCAGCACTTCGTCGAGGGCGGAAGGCGGGACTGGGACGCGTTCTTCGAGGCGTGCGGCGACGACGAGGTGATCGAAGAGGTCGCCCGCCTCCTCGAGCTGCTCGATCCGTCCCTGCCGGTCGTGCTGCTGACCGGCCGGCCGCTTCGGGTCCAACCTCAGACCCTCGCCTGGCTGGAGCGCTACGGGCTGCGCTGGGATCTGCTGATCATGCGCGACTACGGGGACTACGAGGCGGCCCGCCACTTCAAGCGTCGGTCGGTGGACGAGTTGCGGGACCTGGACCTCAAGCCGCGGCTGGCCTTCGAGGACGACCGGCGCAACGTCGAGATGTTCCGCAAGGCCGGGGTCCCGTGCGTGTACATCCACTCCGGCTACTACGACTGAGCGCCGCCTCCGAATCTTGGCCGATTCTCAGCCGCCCCCGAGCCGATGACGCCGCTGGTGACGTATAACAGGAGCAGAAGAAAGGACGACATCGTGAGCAGGAACAGTGTCAAGACCGCAGTCGTGCTCGCTGCCCTTGGGGCGGTGTTCATCCTGGTCGGCGGCATTCTGGGTGGTCGGATCGGCCTGGTGATCGGTTTGGTCCTGGGGGTGGGCATCACCGGCTTCTCCTACTGGTTCTCCGACAAGATCGCCATCAAGGCCGCCCGGGCCCAGCCGGTCTCCGAGGTGCAGATGCCCGAGTACTACGCCATCGTCAGGGACCTGGCGGACCGGGCCGGGATGCCCATGCCCAAGCTGTACGTCACCCCCGACGCCCAGCCCAACGCATTCGCCACCGGTCGCAACCCCGATCACGCCGCCGTGGCCGTGACGCAGGGGATCCTGCAGATCTGCTCGTGGGACGAGCTGCGAGGCGTGCTGGCGCACGAGATCAGCCATGTCGGCAACCGTGACATCCTCATCTCCTCGGTGGCGGCGGCCATTGCCATGGCCATCACCTTCGTGGCCAGGATGGCCATGTTCTCGGCGATCTTCACCGGCGGCGACCGGGAGGAAGGCCCCAACATCATCGAGGTCCTGGCGCTGGCCATCCTCGCCCCGATCGCTGCGGGCATGCTCCAGATGGCCCTGTCCAGGAGCCGGGAGTACGAGGCCGACCGTTCCGGTGCCCGTCTCATAGGCGACGGCGAGCCCCTGGCCCGGGCGTTGCAGAAGCTGGAGACGGCGTCGCAGCACATCCCCATGCCCACCGCCCGCCCGGAGATGGCCGGCATGTACATCATGAACCCGCTGGCCCTCAACCGGGTTTCGTTCAAGAAGCTGTTCGCCGATCACCCGCCGACCGAGGACCGCATCGCCCGGCTCCGCTCTCACGATTGGGTCAAGTAGGAGGGGCGTCAGTCGCGAAAGTTCTCGAACTGCAGTGCGATGCCGAAGTCCTGGTCGCGCAAGGCGGCGATGATGGCCTGCAGATCGTCCCGCTTCTTCCCCGTGATCCGGAGCTGCTCGCCCTGGGTCTGCGAGGACACCCCCTTGGGACCCTTGTCCTTGATGAAGCGGTTGATGGCTCTGGCGTTGTCGGAGGAGATGCCGGCCTTGAGTTCCACGGTCTGGCGGACCGTGCCCTTGGCTGCCTGTTCGACCTTGCCGTACTCCACGGCCTTGAGGGAGATCTTGCGCTTGACGAGCTTCTCCTCGAGCACCTGTACGACAGCACGGAGCCGGTCCTCGGTGGCGGAGTGCAACTCGAGGGCGAGGTCATCGCCGTCGATGGACGAATCGGTGTTCTTGAAGTCGAACCGGGTGGCCAGCTCGCGGCGGGCCTGGTCCACCGCGTTGCGGACCTCCTGTTTGTCGACCTGGGACACAACGTCGAAGGTGGGCATGTCCCTACGCTACCCGGGGCTGTCCCCGCCACCCCAGGCGTCCGCCACTAGGGTCGTCCGGTCGTCGGACGAGGGCACGGAGGAACATGACCGCACAGCTCCTGGCCTGTCTCGGGCCGCAGGGCGAAGATCGAGCAGAACTGGTCAGCGTGATCGGCCGGTCCTTCTCGGCGGCCGCGCTGGCCGAGTCCGCAGGAGCGGTCGCGGCCCGCCTGGAGGGAGCCGGCATCGTCGGCGTCGAGGCTCATCCCCGTATGGAGACGGTCGTCGCCATCCTGGGGGCGTTGGCGGCCGGCGCTGTGGTCGTTCCCGTCCCGGGCGACGCCGGCCCGGCGGAGCGACAGCACATCCTCCACGACTCCGGCGCGTCGGTCCTGGTCGGCGGGGACGCCGGGCGCCAGCAGGACCGAGGGTCGACGTGGGCTTCGATGCCGGTCGATCTTGGGCAACGGGCCCCGCTCTGCATCGCCGAGCGCCCCCCGTCGGCTGCGGCCCTGCTGCTCTACACGTCGGGAACGACCGGCCTGCCCAAGGGCGTGCCCATCTCGTCGTCGGCGATCACCGCCTGCCTGGACGGCCTGGCCGACGCGTGGGCGGTGGGTGGAGACGATGTCGTGGCCCACGGTTTGCCGTTGTTCCACGTCCACGGCTTGGTGCTCGGCCTGCTCGGCCCCTTGTACTGGGGCGGGCGGATGGTCCACACCGGCCGGCCGACCCCGGCCGCCTACGCCGCTGCGGTGGGCGACGCCGCCGCCACCGTCCTGTTCGGGGTGCCGACGGTGTGGTCGCGGATCGTGGCCGACGGGGCGGCGTGCGCCGCGCTCGGGCCGGCCCGGCTGCTGGTGTCGGGCAGCGCGGCTCTACCCGTCCCCGTCTTCGCTGGCCTCCGGGCGGGAAGCGGGCATGCGCCGGTTGAGCGCTACGGCATGACCGAGACCTTGATCACGCTCAGCATGCGTGCCGACGGCCCTCGCTGCCCGGGTTGGGTCGGTACCGCCTTGAACGGGGTGGAGACGCGCCTGCGCAGCGAGGACGGTGAGTCGGTGGCGCCCGACGGTGAGAGCATCGGCGACCTCGAGGTCCGGGGCCCGGCGGTCATGGCCGGGTATCTCAACCAGCCGGCCGACGCCGAATCACCCTTCTCCGCCGGCGGCTGGTTTCGCACCGGTGACGTGGCCAGCGTGGATGGCGATGGCTGTCACCGCCTCCTCGGGCGGCGCAGCACCGATCTGGTCTCCTCGGGCGGCTACCGGATCGGCACGGGCGAGGTGGAGGCCACCCTGCTGGCCCACCCCGGTGTCCGGGAGGCGGCGGTGGTGGGCGTTCCCGACACCGATCTGGGAGCCATCCTGGTCGCCTACGTGGTGGCTGATGGCGTGAGCGGCCCCGAGCTCACCGACTTCGTCGCTGGTGAGCTGGCCGTCCACAAACGTCCCCGGCGGGTGGAGCTGGTCACCAGCCTGCCCCGCAACGTCATGGGCAAGATCAACAAAGCGGCACTGCCTGGTCCCGGCGACACCATCCCCTGAGAGGGCGGCGTTCGCGATTCTGGCTGCGCCTGGCAGCGGCTAAGGTCTGGCGCTCCAGGGTCGGTGCCCGAGTGGCCAAAGGGAGCAGACTGTAAATCTGCCGGCACAGCCTTCGGAGGTTCAAATCCTCCCCGGCCCACTGGATTGAAAGCCCAGGTCAGCATCGGTACGTCGGGCGTTGCGCTGGGTTTTTGCCATCCCCTGGGACGCCGCCGGTAGCCAGAGTGGTAGCCAGAGCTCCCACGCCTTGGAGCCCTCCGCTTGCACGCCGGGCTGATGTCCTCCGCATTTCGGGAGCTGAACCTGCTGGCTGCCGGCGCTCCCTCACACTGCGGGTCTCCTGGCGCGGTGGCGCTGCTCAGGGACGCTGGCCGGCTCTGGTGGCGAAGTCGTCGAGGGCTGTGATGACCTCGTTGGCTATCCACAGCCGGTTGCGCCTTTTGCCGCTGAACTCGGTGATCACTCCGGCGTGTTCGATCTGACGGAGGTAGCGGTCGGGGTTCGCGGAGCCGAGTTCCCGGCCCAGGACGCCGTGATTGACGATCGGTTGGCGCAACAGGAGGTCGGCGACCCGCCAGACCGCGGAGTCGCTCCGGGCGTTGATCTTGTGGTCCCAGGCGGCTCTGATGTGTCGCAACTCGTTCACGAGCTGGCGGCCATTGCCGAGCGCCCGGAAGGTGGCCGCGGAGACGAGGGAGACGATCTCGGCGGGGTCACCCTGGCGGTATCGACCGAGCGCTCCGACGTAGGCGTCTGGGTCGGCTAGGAGCCCGGCTGAGACGGGGACGGTGACGTTCTCGGTCAGCCCTTTGTTGCGGAAGAGGCTTTGCATGAGGGCGCGCCCGACTCTGCCATTCCCGTCGACGAAGGGGTGGATGGTCTCGAACTGGGCGTGAGCGACCGCCGCCTGGGCCAGCACCGCGATGTCGTCGCGCGCCACGAAGGCAATGAGGTCCTCGATGAGGGCTGGAACATGTGCATGGTGGGGGGGCACGAAGTCGGCTCGGCAGGGACCGCCGTAGCCGGCGCCGATCCACACCTGCTGGTGGCGCCACTGCCCGGCGATGTCGGGCCGGTGTTCCATCAAGGAGCGGTGCATGGTGAGCATGGATGTGGTGTCGAGATGCCCAGAGAGGTCGATGGCGGCCTGCATCGCTCTGGTGTTGGCGACTATCTCGGCGGCGTTGCGGCCGCTGTTCTCGCCGAGCTCGGCCAGGCCGATGGCCCGAGCGGAGGCGGTCAGGTGCTCGATCTGGGAGGAGGCGACGGACTCGGAGCGAAGCAGGATCGCCGAGAACGGGGCGATGTCGTCACCCATCTCGGCGTCGAAGCGAACGATCTTACTGGACGCCTCACTCAGCTCGGCGACGACGTCAGGCGGCAGGTCGAGCTGGAGGGACGCGATTGGTGCCGGGAGCGCTGCCAGGTAGGGCCCAGTCTGGCGTCGGGCCTCTGTCCGCGAGATGTCGCTTTCGAGCAGCGCAGGGTGCCAGGTGTGTTCTTCCCACCCGACGGCGGGCCAGCCGCCTTGCGATGTGTCGACATCCTCAAGTTCGATGTGACGGGGTTGATGTGAGGCCACAAGCGAACGATAGCCTCAGTTGGTGACATAGGTGAGGCACAGGGAGCGTTTGGGCCTCGATGGCCCTTGCTGGAAGGACACCACTAGTCTACGGGCTCGCCGCCTACCGGCATCTTCTGACCACGGGTGCCCACGAGCACCTGCAACGGCGGCTGTCGTGCCGCACGCCAACTCGAGCGGCCGGACCGAAAGCAGGAGCAATGATGGCACGCAAGGGCCTTGTCGGACTGGTGGGGCTTGTCGTCCTGGCCCCATTGGAGGCGATCAGCGGCCCCGGGGTGGCCCACGCTGGCGTGCCGTCCAAGGTGGCGATGGCCCCGGCGACGCTTGGTGCCGGTCAGGTCCTGCCGCTGCATGTGGCTCCGGCGGGCACGGAGACGGCTTTTGGGACGTTGACGGTGGCTAACCCGGAAGATACGGGGTTCGTTACGGCCTACCCGTGCGGTGAGAGCCCTCCGCTGGCGTCGAACGTGAACTATGTGGCTGGAGAGACGGTCGCGGATGCGGTGGTCGTGCATCCGGACGCGTCCGGCGATGTGTGCGTGT
>JALYZO010000229.1 GCA_030945745.1 Actinomycetota bacterium | reverse complement strand
AGCAGATACTCCCTCGTGACGAGTGGAAGGTGGGGGATATCCCGACCAATCAGAGGCGCGCCCCGACTACCTCAGTGCCCTGAGCAGGGCGAACAGCACCACCCACTGTCCCTCCACGGGAGCCGCACCCGAATGACATAGCGTTCCTTCGTGGGCAGGACATCCGTCGAGATTGATGTTGACATCGCCCGCGAAGCGGCGGACATCCTTGGCACCAGGACGCTCCGGGCCACCATCAACGCTGCCCTCTGCGAGGTCGTCCATGCCCAGCGTCGCATCGAGTCTCGGCTACTCCGCCCGCAACCCCTCCGACCACCGGGAGCTGATGGAGCGTCTCGCCGCGTACCCCTCTGCGCCGACAACGGATGCAGATCACCGTCGGGCGTTGGAGACCCAAGCTGCGCTTGCCGCCTCCGCCGACTGACGCCCCACCTCGGAGCGCCGTCGATCCGTTCACGTTCCTGATCTCCAGCGTTCACAGAGTTGTCCTTGTCGGCAAGGACCAGGCAGGGAACAATGGATCCCTCATGACCCGGCCGACCACCACCGGCCACCTTGGCTCCCCGAAGCGACGGTCGCCGTGACCGACGTGGGCAGCGCCCTCCAGGCCCCGGAGCGGGTCGCCGCGGTGCAGCGCATCCTCATCGAGCTGCCCTCCGGAGGGGTCCTCGACCGGCTCACGGCGTTGGCCGCCGAGCTGCTGGAGTGCCCGATGGCCATGCTCACCCTGCTCGAAGCCGACCGGCAGCGCTTCGTGAGCTCCCACGGCCTGCCCCCTGAGGTCCGCCAGGTCGGCCAGACTGCTCTCGACTACTGCATCTGCCAGCACGCCGTGGCCACCCGCAGGCCCCTGGTGGTCGGCGACACCACCATCGATCCGGTCCTGGCCACCAACCTGGCGGTCACCGCCCTCGGGGTGCGAGCCTACGCCGGCATCCCCCTCATCACCTCCGGGGGCCACGCCCTGGGGACCCTGTGCGTGCTCGACGTCGCCCGTCGGCAGTGGCGCAATGACCATCTGGCCCTGCTCTCCGATCTGGCCGGGATCGTCGTCGACGAGCTCCGCAGGGTCACACCGAACCTCAGCCATTTAGCTTAGCTAAGCTAGCTAACCAGCTTAAATCCTGACTTCTCGTGGGTGCAGCCAAAGAGCTTTCCTAGATCAGGGGATGGGGTCCTTCTCCATCCACGCTGCTGAGGAGAGCGACGACCGGCGGAAGCCCGAACTTCGCGGCCGCACTCCGCAGACGGAACTGCGCCCAGCTCCAGCGGTGCCGTTCGTCCATTCGGAGCGCCTGATGACCGAGGACGATCGCCCGCACGGCAACCCACCCCAGTGCTCGAATCGCCGGGGGCAGACGTGCAGTCAGATCACAGATGAGTGGGGTCAATCCTTCGTTGGCCAGATGGCTGGCCAGGTGCTCGAGTCGGGCTTCTTCGCTTCTCGGAGGCGGCGTCTCTGCGGGGCCAGGACCCTCGTAGGCCAAACCGTGCTCCAGCCAACGGAGGGGTTCGGCCGCGCTGGAGGGTTCCGCCCAGTACTGCGCTCGGCTGATCTCATCGACGACGTCGGTCCTGTCCAGCCGGTGTTGGGCAGGGCCAAGGTTCCGGAGCACGACCATGACCTGCAGCGCTTCGCGAGCCGACGTTGCCACGGCCGACGCGACCGACCAGTCAGCGGCAGAGCCGGCGGCCGTGGGACCGCCGCGGTCGAACAAGACGGTGAGCGCACAGCTGACGCCCGGCACACCGGTGGGCAGCAGGAGCGTGCGAGCCGTCAGAGCGGGATCGTCCGCGAGGGCCTCGGCCACCGAGTCGAGGACCCGGCCGGACTTGCCAACGCGCCAGTCGGCAGGGGGCTCAGCGGGATCAAGACAGGGCAACGCCGGTTTCAGCGCCCACGCACTCTGAACGGCATCGCGCTCGATGCTCTCGAGCAGCGCCCGCATCGAGGCATAGGTCCAAGAGGTACCGGCGGCGGCCGCCGAGGGAGAGGGGTCGACCCATTCACGGAGCCTCTCGTCAACGGGATCGTCGACCACGGCGGCCGGGAGCAGGACGGTGCGGCGCTGCGCGCCCGGGCTGAGGTCAGCGGCGGGCAGGCAGTCGACCGGGTTCCGATCAACGAGCTCGGCCGTCCGAGCGACGCCGGGGACGCCCACGTGGACCCGGCGCTCGTGATCGGACGGGACCGCCAGGATCCGGGCCGGATCACGTTCTCCGGGCACGAGAGCCAGACGTTCGACGGCCTCGCCTGCGGCGCGCACCATCGTCTCGAGACGCCTGAAGCCGCACGCCCCCACGAGCTCCAGTCCGGGGCCACCACCACCGGCCTTCGCCCGCGCCCCACCAAGCCCGACATCGACGGCAACGGTCCAGAGGTTGCCGCCGGTCGGGCTCGGGGCCATAATCCGGCAACTCCGGGCCAGGCCCGCTTCAGGCCTGAGGGTAGCCAGCACGTCGACCACGTTCAGCCCCTCGCCATCCCGGCCGCGGCGGTGGGCACCCGCTGCCGGCTCAGCGCCTGCCAGACAACGCTGACGAGGGCGTCGTAATCGAGGGAACCGAGCATCGGTAGTCCAGCCCCCCAGCGGCGCAGGCAGGTGGCCGCCACCTGGTCGGCCGTCTCCTTCCAGTCCTGGTCGGTCCCCCCTCCAACCGCCCCATCGGGCTGGGCTACGGAAAGGCAGAACTGGGCCAACCCGTCGGCCGGATCCGCCGACCGGGCACGGTTCGCCGACCGGGCATCGTTCGATGGCCGGTCCTTCCGTACCGGCTCCCCGTCCCCGTGGGCTTCCACCACGGCCCTCCACCCTGCGCGCAGCCGAGTCGCGCCACCCCAGCGGTCGTCGCCGGCGAGCACCGCGCTCGCCCAGGCCGGCAGGAGCAAAGCGGTTGCCTTCGCCTTGCTGACTCGTAAGGCGGCCGACAGCTCCGTGGCGACGAACCACAGTGGGGATGCGAACAATCCTCGTCCGAGAGTGCCCCAGCCGGCGTGGCTATGGGCGCTGACGGCAGCGACGGTTAGCCGACTGTCGTCATTGAAACCGCATCGGATCCCACCTGCCGCCACCCTCGCCAGGGTGTCGAGGTCGGCCAGGACGTGTGCATCCGCGACCCGCACGACGCCCGCAGCGCCCGTCGGAACAGCGGTGAAAGGAACGAGCAGACGGGCGAGCACCTCGACGACCGCCCCTCTGACCATGCCAACCGGCAAACCACTCGTGGCGGCCGGGTGGACAGCGGCAAACTCCGGGCGGAGCTCCTCGCCGAGCACGAGGAGCTTGCCATCCGGGCCCTCGCAGCAGGCGGTGCTGCTGAGCTCGGCTCCGGTGCCAAGGGTGGTGGGAACGACCAGGCGCGTCAGAGCCGGTCGAGAGGCGGTCGGAACCATCACGAGACCGCTGCGCCCACGGCAGAAACCAGGGGCGGAGAGTTGTTCTTTCGGTAAGGCGCTCAGGCAGGCCGCATCGATGACGGTCCCTCCGCCAACGGCGACGATCGACGTGGCCCGGGCTCGATGCCAGCGGTCGATCAGAGATCGGAGCTCTTCGACCGTGATCGGCCCGCTGATGAGGACCTCGTCCACGGGAGCGTTCGGCAATGCTCGGAGGATTCGGGAACGAAGCCGGATCCCGGCCGATGTCGTCGCCCACCCGGCGTCGACGATGAGCGCCGGTGCGATGGGACCGGTGACGGCGAGAGCCTGCAGCGACTGCTCGACAGCGTTCTCGCCCACCCTCCACGTGGTGGCACCGGCCCACGCCAGGGTACCAATGGTCACCGGGTCGCCCCGACCGGGCCGACGCGGTAGGCGGGCATGGCCGACGGCGGCGCCCCTCCGCTCGTGGTCCAAAGCCGATCCAAGCCTGTCGTCAGGGCGTCTACCAGGAGGTCGACCTGCTCGTCGGTGTAGCTCAGAGCGGGGACGAGCTGCACGCCGTGGGGACCGGGGTGAACAACGGCACCCGCTTCGCGAACGGCGTCCACCAACGAGGCGGTCCCAGCCGGGTCGAGCAGAGCCCCGCTGCCATCGGTGACGACAACTCCCCGGAAGCAGCCGCGGCCGGTGATCGCCACCAGACCTGCCGCTTGGCGCGCCAGCTGCTCGAGGCGGGCGGCGAGGCGCCGGGCGATCCTGTCTGGGTCACCGGAGCGGGCGCTGTCGGCTGCCATCTCCAGGACAGCGGTGATGGCCGCCGCCGTCGCCGGCGTGCCGGCCTGCGTCTCGCCGTGGACCAGCACGGCGTCGTGGCGGTCGAACTCCTCGCACACGGCATGGCTGACCAGGACGCATGAGGCGGCGCAGGCGCCGTTCGTCAGGCCCTTGGACAAGATCAGAAGGTCCGGCGGGCGGGCCCATGACGCGCTTGCCGTGAAGGGACCGGTTCGGTGGTAGCCGGTGGCGACCTCGTCGGCGACGACGAGGAAACCGTACTCGTCGGCCAGGCGGCCGATCTCGTCGATGTAGGGCCGGGAGATCTCCTGGCATCCGCTGCCCAGCACGGGCTCGAGGACCAGGCCGCAGATTCGCTCCCCTTCGCGCTCGCAGAGGGCCACCAACTCGTCGATCGCCTCCGGCGCAACGTGGCGGATGAGCCGTTGGTCCACTCCGTAGACGTCCTGGCCGAGGTCCTCCCCGCTGAGCCCGTGGCTTCCGTAGGTCAGGCCGTGATAGCTCCCCCGCAAGCCGACGACGAGCCGGCGGCTCCGATCTCCGCGGAGCTGGGCCCATTGCCGACAGAGCTTCATCACCAGGTCGTTCGCCGCGCCGCCCGAGGTGGCGAACACGACCCGGCCGAAGTGGACTGGGCCTGCGGCGTCGAGGAGCCCCCGTGCGGCCCGGGTGGCCGGCAGGTGCCCGTAGCGGAACAGGGTCAGATAGGACGCTTCATCGAGAGCGGTAGCAACGGCACGGCGGACTTCTGGCCGACCGTAACCGAAGTTGACGTTCCACAGGCCCGACGTCCCGCACAGCAGCGTGCGCCCGTCGGCCATGGTCAGGTGCACACCGCTTGCCCGAACCGCACTGCGATCGAGTTGACCGAACTGGCTCGGCCTGGTCAGGAACTCCCACACCGGCGGACCCAGCTGCTTCGGTCCCCCCGGCACAGCGGTGTCCCCCTTCGTCGTGCCGGATCCCTCGCCTGAGACCACCCGGTCATCCGCTGCCTCGCAGCAGAGCAGGACCACCTGGCGACCGTCCTGCGGGCAAGGAACGGCAGCGCCGCACACCACCCGGAGGCCGGCGTGCTCCAGCTCGGCCCGCAGCACGTGCTCGGGCAGCAGTGATGGCCGGCTGGTGTAGAGCGCCGGCCGCAGCGGTTCATCGAGCGCTCCGTGCACAAGGAGGGTGACGTGGCGGGCCTGCTGGGTCAGATCCACCTGCTCGAAGACGGTGACCAACAGAGTCCTGCGGTCCGCAAGGCCCAAGGCCACGACGTTCACGCTCTCGGCCAGGGCGATGGCCTGCTCCGGGAACCACAGCGTCGAGATCAGGAACCGTCCGCCCGGCGCGAGGAGGCGGCGCACGGTCTCGAAGGTGCGCGCCCGCTCTTCGCCGTCCAACAGGGTGACGGTCGTCGTGCCCAGGAGAATGGCTCCGTACCTCCGATCGGTGGGAGGTAGACGAGACATGTCGGCCTCGATCAGCTCGAGGCGATCACGTAGTCGCGACGGCAGGGTGCTTCGCTTCGCAGAGAGGCGCGCGAGCATGGCCCCGGAGCTGTCGACGGCGCTGACCCGATGACCTCGGGCCAGGAACGGCAGGGACAGACGCCCGGAGCCGCACCCGAGATCCAAGACGTTGCCGCGCCTGTTGCGTGTCTGGTCGAGCATCTGCGGTAACTCGCTCTCGTCCCCGGCCACCAGCGCCTCATACGCCAGCGCTCCTCCTTCGGCGTAGACGTCTCCGGTCTGCAAGCCCGGGCCGAGCGCCACCGCAAGTGACCGAGCGGCGCTTCGGGGCGGAAGCCGGTCGACTATCGGGTCCAGAGCTCCTTCGACCGCCGGCCGAGAGGCGAGCAGGGAAGCCGACCCGATCATGCCTGCGCTCCTTCAAGGGCCGGCGCGCCCAGCTGGACGCCGCGAGAGCCGAGCGCCTGCCTGACGGCGCTGATGGCGCTCCGGGGATCTGGGTGCATCCCGCCCCGCTCCAGGCGGTCCATGGCAACTTCCTCGTTCGGGCTTCCGAGCACCACCTCCAGGACCTGACCGACAGCGCGGTCAACCTTGAAGGCACGCCTGGCGCCCACGTCGAACAGCACCTGTTCGCGGGGTGAGACCAGCACGAGGAAGTCGTCTCGAGCGACAGCGTGCTCGCTGTCGACCTCGCCGGCCGAGTCTTCGAGAAGGCTGAAACCCAGGCCGCACACTCGCCACGGAGCGTCGGTTCGAAAAGTCATGATCCGCAGAGCATCGAGCGCAGCCAGATGCCGACGGCGGCGACG
>JALYZO010000221.1 GCA_030945745.1 Actinomycetota bacterium | reverse complement strand
CCCTGGTAGGGGGGCATCTCCTCGAGCACCTCGCTGCGGCCGTAGAGGACGCCGATGCCGGTGGGGCCGTACATCTTGTGGCCCGACAGGGCGTAGAAGTCGCAGCCCAGGGCCTGCACGTCGATGTCGAGGTGCGGGGCGGCCTGGGCGCCGTCGACCAGCACGCGAGCGCCGCGGGCGCGGGCTATCTCGGTGATGCGCCGGATCGGGTTGATCGTGCCGAGCACGTTGGAGACGTGGGTGACGGCCACCAGCCTGGTCCTCGGTCCGATGAGGCGTTCGAGCTCGTCGAGCAACAGCTCGCCGGCGTCGTTGATGGGCGCGACGCGAAGACGGGCGCCCCGCTCCGCACAGACCATCTGCCAGGGGACGATGTTGGAGTGGTGCTCCATCGCCGTGATGAGCACCTCGTCACCCTCGCCGAGACGGGTCCTGGCGTAGGTCTGGGCCACCAGGTTGATGGCCTCGGTGGTGCCGCGGGTGAAGACGATCTCCTCGGCGTGGGCGGCGTTGAGGATGCCCTGGACCTTGGCCCGGGCGTCCTCGTAGGCCTCGGTCGCCCGCTCGGAGAGGTAGTGCACGCCCCGGTGCACATTGGCGTTGTCCCTTGAGTAGAACCCCGAGATGGCGTCGATCACCGCCTGGGGCTTCTGGCTCGTGGCGGCGCTGTCGAGGTAGACGAGGGGCTTGCCGTAGGGCGTCTCCCGGAGGATGGGGAACTCTTGGCGCAAGCGCTCGACGTCGAGGCGAACGTGCTTGTGCTGAGCGTCCGCGGGGTGGAGGGGACCCGGGTCGAGAACGGCCGTCTGCACGGCGGTCATGTCCGCACCTCGTCGTCGCCCGTCGCGAGCCGGTGGGCGACGAGCTTCTCCACCCGGGAGCGGAGCGGCTCGGGCCGAAGTCGCTCCACCATCTCGTTCGCGAACGCGCAGATGAGCAGGCCCCGCGCCGCCAGGTGGGGAACCCCACGGGAGCGCAGGTAGAACACGGCGTCCTCGTCGAGTCGGCCCACCGTGGCGCCGTGGGTGCATTTCACGTCGTCGGCGAGGATCTCCAGCCGAGGCCGGGTGTCGACCTCGGCGTGGTCGGAGAGGAGCAGGTTCTTGTTCGTCTGGCTGGCGTCGGTACCCGCGGCGCCCGGGTGGACGATGATGTGGCCGTTGAACACTCCATGGCCGCGCCCGTCCACCACGCCCTTGTAGAGCTGGCGGCTGGTGCAGTGGGGCGCGGCGTGCTCGATCAGGATCGGGTTGTCGTGGTGCTGGTCGCCCCGGGGCATGTACAGGCCGTTGAGGCTGACCTCCGCCCCTTCGGCCTCGAGGCCCACCCGCACCTCGTGGCGGGCGATCGACGATCCGAGGGCGACCGAGTGCGAGGAGAACCGGCTGCCGCGACCCTGGCGGACGTCGACGAGCGCGAGGTGGAACGCGGTCTCGGACTCGTCCTGCACCTTGTAGTGCTCGACCTGCGCGCCCTCCTCGAGGACAACCTCGGTGACGGCGTTGGTGCAGTAGACCTCGCCCGGGACGCCAACGTAGGTCTCGACGATCGTCACCTGGCTACCGGGCCCGGCCAGTACCAGCGACCGCGGGCTCGATACCAGGGGAGCGGCGGCTGCGTCGGAGAAGAACACGAGCTGGATCGGCTCGTCGACGGTCGTGCCGGCTCGGAGGTGAACGAAGGCCCCGTCCTCGGCGAGGGCGGCGTTGAGCGCGGTGAAGGCGTGGTGATGCGGTCCGAACGGGCGCGAAAGGAACGGCTCGAGACGCTCCGCTTCCTCGGCCAGCACCGAGGCCAGGTTCGTCACCGTGGCGCCTTCGGGCAGCTCGGCCAACGACGAAAGCTCGGGAGCGAAGTGGCCGTTGATGAAGACCAGCCGCGTGCCGCCCAGGTCGGCGGCCAGCTCGTCGATCGTGCTCGACGACAGCCGGTGACCCATACCGGCTGCGGCGGGCTCAAAGGGAATGTCCAAGATCGGCCCGAGCCGCGTGTAGCGCCAGTCCTCGTCCTTGAGCGTGGGGAACCCATGCTCTGCCACCCACTCGAAGGCGGCCCGGCGGGCTTCGGTGAGCCAGGCGGGATGATGGCCGTTGGGCTGAGGCTCGAGGCGCGAAGGGCCCCCGGCGGCGGTGGCGGTGGTCATGGCGTGGCTCCCACCGGCGTGGACCGGTCTGGAGTCGCCTGCTCCTCGAGGCCCATGTAGCCGTGCTCCTCGAGTTCGAGCGCCAGGTCCTTGCCGCCGGAACGGACGATCCGGCCTCCTGCCATGACATGGACCCGGTCGGGGACGATGTAGTCGAGGAGCCGCTGGTAATGGGTGATGACCAGCATGGCCCGGTCTGGGCTCCGCAGGGCGTTCACGCCGTTGGCGACGATGCGGAGGGCATCGATGTCGAGGCCCGAGTCGGTCTCGTCCAATATGGCCAGCTTGGGCTCGAGGACCGCCATCTGGAAGATCTCGTTGCGCTTCTTCTCCCCACCCGAGAAGCCCTCGTTGACCGACCGGTTCATGAAGCTCCGGTCCATCTCGACGAGGGCCATCCGCTCCTCGGCCAAGGCGAGGAAGTCCATCGCGTCGAGCTCGTCGAGCCCGCTCTGGCGGCGCAGCGAGTTGAGTGCCGTGCGCAGGAAGTAGAGGTTCCCGACACCGGGGATCTCCACTGGGTATTGGAAGGCGAGGAAGACCCCGGCAGCGGCCCGGTCTTCGGGCGACAGGGCGAGCAGGTCCTGGCCCTGGTAGCGGACCTTACCGGTGACGTCGTAAGCCTCGGCGCCGGCGAGCACGTGGGCGAGGGTGCTCTTGCCCGAGCCGTTCGGCCCCATGACGGCGTGCACCTCGCCCGCCTCGAGCTCGAGGCTCACGCCGCGGAGGATCTCGTTGTCGTCGATCTTGGCGTGGAGGTTCTCGATGCGCAGCATCACCCGACGCTCCCTTCCAGGCTCACACTCAGGAGCTTTTGGGCCTCGACCGCGAACTCCATGGGCAGCTCCTTGAACACCTCGCGGCAGAAGCCGTTCACGATCATCGAGATCGCCTCCTCCTCGGGGATGCCCCGCTGGCGGCAGTAGAAGAGCTGGTCCTCGCCGATCTTGGAGGTGGAGGCCTCGTGTTCGACCTGCGCGGTCGAGTTCTTCACCTCGACGTAAGGGAACGTGTGCGCGCCGCAGTCGCCGCCCAGGAGCAGCGAGTCGCACTGCGTGTAGTTCCGGGCGCCCTCGGCCGAGCGCAGGACCTTCACCAGGCCCCGGTAGGTGTTCTGGCCGTGGCCGGCGGAGATCGCCTTGGAGACGATGGTGCTGCTGGTGTTCTTGCCGATGTGGATCATCTTGCTGCCGGTGTCGGCCTGCTGGTGGTTGGCGGTGAGGGCGACGGAGTAGAACTCGCCGACCGAGTTGTCGCCCTGGAGGATGACGCCGGGGTACTTCCAGGTGATGGCCGAGCCGGTCTCGACCTGGGTCCAGGAGATCTTGGAGTTCGCGCCGGCGCACTTGCCGCGCTTGGTGACGAAGTTGTAGATGCCGCCGCGCCCTTCGGCGTCCCCCGGGTACCAGTTCTGCACGGTCGAGTACTTGATCCGGGCGCCTTCGAGGGCGACGAGCTCGACCACCGCGGCGTGAAGCTGGTTCTTGTCGCGCATCGGGGCGGTGCAACCCTCGAGGTAGCTCACATACGCCCCCTCCTCCGCGATGATGAGGGTCCGCTCGAACTGGCCGGTGTCAGCGGCGTTGATGCGGAAGTAGGTGGAAAGCTCCATCGGGCAGCGCACGCCCTTGGGGATGTAGCAGAACGAGCCGTCGGAGAACACGGCGGAGTTGAGCGTGGCGAAGTAGTTGTCCCGGTAGGGGACCACCGAGCCGAGGTAGGCGCGCACCAGATCCGGGTGGTTCTGCACGGCCTCGGAGAAGGAGCAGAAGATAACCCCGACCTCGGCCAGCTTCGCCTTGAACGTCGTGGCCACCGACACCGAGTCGACGATGGCGTCCACCGCCACGCCACTGAGGCGCTCCTGCTCGGCGAGGGAAATCCCGAGCTTGTCGAACATCGCCAGCACCTCGGGGTCGACCTCGTCCAGGCTCGCCAGCTCCGTCTTCGGCTTGGGGGCGGCGTAGTAGATGATGTCCTGGTAGTCGATGGGTCCGTGGTGGACGTTCTGCCAGCGGGGCTCCTCCAACGTGAGCCAGTGACGGTACGACTTGAGGCGCCACTCGAGGAGCCAGTCCGGCTCATTCTTCTTGGCCGAGATCAGCCGGATGACGTCCTCGTTCAGCCCCCGGGGGGCGACGTCGGTCTCGAGGTCGGTGACGAAGCCGTGCTGGTACTCCCGGGCGGCCAGCTCACGAACGTCACTCGATACGTCGGTCATCGCGCCCCCTCCGAGCTCGGGTACGCCTCCAGGACCTCGCCCATCGTGCTGTGCCTTGTAATCACGGTGGCGCTCATCAACGTTCTCCTTGTCGGTCGGACCGAGGCTACCGCTCGTAGCGTCGATCTACAAGTTTCAACTTGTCAATCTGGCTTTGAGCTTTACGGGCGGTAAACTGAGGCCGTGGAAAACGCATCTGTGGCCATGACCCACCTGTCGTCGGCTCAGCGGCACGTCTTTGTCGCCCTCAAGAGGCGGGGGGAGGCGTCAGCAGACGAGCTGGCGGAGGCCCTGGGGATTACGCCGAGCGCTGTCCGCCAACACCTGACCGCGCTCAAGTCGGCCGGCCTGGTCGCCTCCCGTCAGGAACGCGGTCGGCCCGGGCGGCCCGCCGATCTCTACCACAGCACCGACCTGGGCGAGGCTCTGTTCTCCAGATCTTCCGGCGACCTCTCGGTCGAGCTGCTGGTCCACATCGAGGAGGAAGACCCCGAGCTCATCTCCCGCGTCTTCAAGCGGCGCCGGCGGCGGCGTGTCGAGCAGGCCCGAGACCAGCTGGCCGACAAGAGCCTCGACGAGCAGGTGGCGGTCCTGGCCAAGATCCTCGACGCCGAGGGGTATCTGGCCGACTTCGACAAGCTTGCCGACGGCAGCTACCGGATGACCCTGCACAGCTGCGCCATCTGGGCAGTGGCGTCCCGGTACGGTCAGGCCTGCGCCACGGAACTTGAGTTTCTCCGGGAAGTGCTCCCCGAGACGGAGATCGAACGGGTCGCGCACAAGATGGCGGGCGCCTACGCCTGCGGGTACGAGATCCGACCCCGTGCGGCCAAGCCTCGGGCCCCGCGCCAGCAAGCCCGACGCGACAGGACGTCGGCCTGACGGGGCCCGCCGTTCAACGCCGACACGTGCCAGGCGGGCGTGAGGAAGCCCGACGGCGTGTGGGAGTGGGACCTCGCCCAGTTCGGCCCCGCCTGGAGCGCCTCGCCGGGCTGCGCGAGACTGCCGCCATGGCCCCGTCCCGCAACAGCTTCGGCGCGCGAGGCTCCCTCGATGCCGGGGGTCGCACGTATGAGATCTTCCGTCTCGCTGCTCTGGCGGACCGCTTCGACGTCGCGCTCGAGTACCGGCGCAACACTGAGCGCTACGAGTTCCTGCGGTGGGGGCAGGGCGCGTTCGACAACTTCTCGGTCGTTCCACCCAAACACCGCGGGGACCTACCAGCCAGGGGTCCCGAGGTCAACCGGTCCGTCTCATCTCCGGGTATGTGACTTGCGAGGACGGCGCCCCTGTCGAGGGGGTGTGGATCGATGCCACCACAGGCCGCTCCGACTTCGCCAAAACCTACGGTGCTGGCAACAGCAAGCGGTTCGGCTACTCGCTGTCGACCGCCAGCTCGTGGACCGTCCACGTGGGATGCGGTGGAACGCCTGCGCACTGGGCCCACCGCCCCGAAGGCATAGTGACAACAACTGCCGCGCAAGCAAACTGGGACTGTGTCACCTTCGATCTGGGCCAAGGCCAAGAGCACTGCCGCCTCCTCACGTAGTAGCTCGTCGTGGGAGGTGAGTACCCGTCCGACGAAAGTTCCGAGAAGAGTTGGAAGAAGAACCTGCTTCCCCTGATCAGCCATGCGTGGGCTTCCGCACAGCCCGAGATCGCCACGACGTTCCGATGCTGACCGCGAAGTCGGAACCACGGTCGTGGAGAACCGTCCTTCCACCCGCCAGATGGCGGCTGGTGACAGCTTCGTTACAATTGCCCCCGTCGGGTTTGACGCACCGGGCGGGTCCCGCCGGGGTCCTGGGTTTGCCCCGTCGGGGACGGGAGAACCGGAGCGCAGCGGAGGCTCGGACCATGTCTCATGGGGGTGTAAATGAGGCGAGCACTTGGAGCACCCCGTGTCCGGAGCACTCTGTCAAGACCGTGCCGCCCCCGTAGCGGGGTGAGCTCTTGGACCGCCCCGTGCCTGGACTCGGACAAGCAGCGGGGTGGCTCGGGTTGGCGGTCCACCACTCGGCTCCGGCCGGCGGGCACGGTTGGTCGGTGAGCCGCCAGCGGGTGAGCACTCCAAGCGCCTCGCGCTCCGAGCACCAAGTCAAGACGGTGCCCCCGCTCGTAGCTGAGGAGACCGGGACCACTAGTGGGATGTCGTGCCGTTCGAGCACTTCCATGAGGGCGTCGGCCGGGCCTCGAGGCTCCGAACCCCCACCACACCACCACACCAGGAGGCATGACACGTTGATCTATGTAGGCGACGACTGGTCCGAGGACCACCACGACATCGAGATCCAAGACGCCGACGGGCGCCGCCTGGCCCGACAGCGACTGCCCGAGGGCGCCATCGGGGTGGCCCGCTTCCACGCCCTGGTCGCCGAACACGCGGACGACCCGGGCGGAGTCGCGGTCGGGATCGAGACCGATCGGGGCCTGTGGGTCGCCGCGCTGGTCGCCGCCGGCTACCAGGTATACGCGATCAACCCGAAAGCCGCCGCCCGTTACCGGGAACGCTACGGGGGCGGGTCGGGCGCCAAGTCCGACCCCGGAGACGCCAGAGTCCTCGCTGACGCGGTCCGCACCGACCGCCACATCCACCGTCGGGTGGCGGGCGACACCGCCCTGGGCGAAGGGATCAAGGTCCTGGCCCGAGCCCATCAGCGCCTGGTGTGGTCCCGGCAGCGTCAGACCTCGAGCATGCGCTCGCTGCTACGCGAGTACTACCCCGCTGCGCTGGTCGCGTTCGACGATCTCGGCGACCGCGACGCCCTGGCCGTGCTGGGTCGGGCGCCGACACCCCAAGCAGGAAGGCGGCTATCGAAGTCAGCGATCGTGACCGTGCTGCGCCGGGTGGGCCGGCGGCGTTACCTCGACCCAACCGCGACCAAGATCCAAGCCGGGCTGCGCTCCGAGCAGCTCGACCCGCCCACCGTGTTGGCCGACGCCTACGGTGCCGCCATCGCCGCCACGGTCGCTGTCGTGGCGACGATGACCGCCCAGCTCGCCATCCTGGAGACCCAGCTGGCCGACCTCTTCGCCCAACACCCCGACACCGAGATCGTCCGCAGCCTCCCCGGCCTGGGGCCCGTCGTCGGCGCCCGCGTCCTCGGCGAGTTCGGCGATGACCCCCACCGCTACGCCGATGTCAAGGCCCGCCGGAACTATGCCGGGACCTCGCCGATCACCGTGGCCTCCGGGAAACGCAAAGTCGTCAAGGCCCGCTACGCCGGCAACCACCACCTTGCCGACGCCTGCTACTGGTGGGCGTTCTGTGCGCTCAACGCCTCGCCCGGCGCCCGCCGCTACTACGACCGCAAACGGACAAGCGGCGCAGGTCACGACGCCGCGCTTCGCGCCCTCGCCAACCGGCTCGTCGGCATCCTCGACGGCTGCCTACGCCACCGCACCCTCTACGACGAAACCCGAGCCTGGCCCCAACACGTCAGCCAAGCCGCCTAGCAGGGCCGCTCCAGATCCGTCGATCTGTGTGATCGCGACGCCAGCAAAGGGCGACCGGCCGAAGCGCAGATCATACAGTGTGTGTGTTCGTGTCCGACCCCGCCACACCGCCAATGCGGACGGCACAGAAGGGCTTGCAGGGCTGAGCCGGTGGTAAAGCGACCGGACCATCGAAACCCCCTCTGCGACCTCAGCTTCATTCGGGTCGACCACCAGACGCGCCTCATGTTCGACGACACCGAGGTCGTCATCGAGTCGCCTTTCGTCCTCCACCTTGCTGGCGTTCGGTACGAACTCGATCCCACGGAGCGGTCTGGCCTTGGCCCGCTGCTATCGCTCTATCCAGACATGCTGGAGGCTGTCGGAGCAGACCCGTCAGGGACCCTCCTACTGCGCTTTGACCAGGCGGTGGGGCAGCGCGAACCTGGCCCGCGTGCACCCGGCGATTCGCTCTCTCATCCAGACATGGCAGAACCTACAAGTCTCCTCGCGAACGAACCGACGCATGGCGATAGTGGGAGTTCTGGCAGTTGCCACTGTCATCTCAGCTTGTGGCTCGGCGAAGCAGCTCAACTCATCCGGTACTTCTGCGCCGACCACTGCCTACTCGTCGAGTTCTACCGTGCGCTCTAGGAACTCTTCGCCGGGTACGTCCATTCCGTCGACATACTCCACGAGTCCGGCCCCCAGAGACCTCAACGGTACGCCGATACCCTGCGGGCTCGACACCGGTATGCACGGACAGCCTTTTCCGCCACCCACGGTGTCCGCGGTGAACTTTCCGGTCTCGGCCTCGGATCTGGCCGGCTTCACCGCCGCCTTCGTCGCGCTGAATCGCCTTCTCCCCTCCGACGCACAGATGATCGAACCAGTAGCGGCTCGAGTCGCCTACATGCCATCCAACCATATGCACTGGGGAGTAGCGACCTTTGTCACTCGACCCGGCGCTGATCATGTACTGGCCGAGCTCATTGCAACGCCTCGCAACCTGCTCGTCTTCGTCCAGCCGGAGCAGGGCTGCCCGTGGACCTTCCACGATGGCCCAACTTCTGTGCCATTTCCCTGCCCCGATGCTCAAGACATCCCTGTCGGTGTCCAAGACGCCTGGCACCTCACGTCACCGTCACCGCAAGCCTGCGCTCACCGCATCAGGCCCCCGGCCCCCCGCTGACTGTCGTTGCGGGCTGTGCTGTGGGCCCGCTGTACCGGGGCCCAACTTGGGCCGTCGCCCTGTCGCCCGGCTGGACGGGTACAGCCCCACAGTTCATGCTCTACTGAAACCTGAGGGGGTCGTAGGCTGCCGTTGTGTCAACCGCCGAGCGCCCCCAGGAGCCGATTCGCTTCTACCCACCCGAGGAAGTGCTTCGCCGAGCACGTCCGCTGCCGAAGCCAGAAGACCCATCCGGTGATCGCCCGGTGTCAATTGCACAAGATCCGCAACGTCAAGGCCAAACTGCCCGACGAGGTGGCGGCGACGGTGACCTCGAAGATGTGTGCCGCCTACCGTTGCGACGATCCTCGTCGCCCAAGCCTCACTCGAGGACCTGGCCCGCCAGCTCGACAAGACTCATCCAGGAGCGGCCGCCTCGCTGCGCGAAGGCCTCGCGGAGACGCTCACCGTGGCCCGCCTTGCCGTCCCCCCGACCTTGGCTCGCACGCTGCGCTCGACGAATTGCGTCGAGTCGATGATCGAAATCTGCCCGGGACCACAGTGCGACCGTGAAGCGCTGGCGGGACGGGACCATGGCGTTGCGTTGGTGCGCGGCAGGGATGCTCGAAGCCGAGAAGCAGTTCCGTCGAGTCAACGGGTTCTTGCACCTACCCGCCCCGCGCCGAGCTCTCGATGCCGCGGTCGCCAAGGTCACTGTCACAGCCCCAACTACGATCAGAACGTGGCCTGAAAACCACTGAATCGTCACCGAGGTTCCACGGAACTCGGGACATCCTCGGGTGGCGCGACCGGACGGCAAACTCACGCCTCGTCAGGGGAGCTCTCGGTCGCCTCGACCGTCATCCAGGCTCCTCTGGCGACGAGCACCGGTGGAGGCGTTGGCGGAGAATCGCGTTGGTGGAACGGGATCGCCGCGAAGACTTCGTAGCAGCCCGGGGGCACGACGTAGGAAGCGTCGGGCAGGCACGAGGCCGTCCCGACTATGAGCGGCAGCTCTGTGCTCGCCCCCGGATCAAGGCTGATGCTTTTGCCGACCCGGTGGACCGCACCCGCGAAGTCGCCGGCCATAAAGTCGTCGCCCTCGGCTCGGACCCCTCCGTTGAGCACGCCGGTCATGCCGGTCACCCGTTCGGGTCCGCAGTTGGCGAAGACAACCTGCCCTCGGAAGTCTTCGCCTTGAACCACGTGGGTCGAATCGGCGGTGACCGTCAGCTCGAGCCCGGGAACCGCCACCGTCGGGCTCGGCAGCGGAACCGGTCGACGGTCGCCCCCCGGCTCCGGCGGGAACGGCTTGTGGCCCAAGGTGATCTCCAGCGCAGGCCCGTAATCCCGGTGCAACTCGGCGGCCAGCGCAGCGAAGGGTGCCCGGAGCCGAATGTGACCCGGGCCGCCACCGAGCAGCGGTCCCCGAGGATCCGTCCCCAGCCGCCCGTAGATAGCGTTGATGTCCGCCTCGAGCTTGGCCAAGGGATGCTCCCCCCGCTCGACGCGCACCAACTCCGGATGTTCAACCGACGCCTGCAGGCCTCGCAGGTGCTCATCGAGGTCGTAGGTGAAAGACACGATCACGAGATCGCCGGAGGAGCGCATCCCGGCGTAGACCTGCGGGTGCTCGGCGACATAGTCACGGACATCTTCGACCGTGTCCAGACGCCAGTTCCCCCCTCGCGATCCCGGGCCAGCCGGATCCCTTCGCACGGTCACAGTCTTCCACCACGTCAGACGGCAAGTTGCACCGCGCGCCAGAACGCGCTGGCAGGCCGGCCAACGCCTGCTGTGGCCGTCGGCACCTATTCGGCGTTCTGGCTCCCCTCCTCCCGGCTCAAAGTTGCCCGAAATCGACTTCGCTCTTGACAGGAGCGCCCGTGGGATGTCTTGACGCCGGTGGGTGGCCGGTATCGTGAGGAGACCATGACGGGTGGGGGTGTTTCTGGGTCGTCGGGGGGAGCCCAGAGGGGGGCGGCGCCGGAGGCCCCCCTCTGCGTGCGCCACGCGCAGTTGTAGCGTGAAGGTCACACTCGACTGCCGAATCGGGTGGTGCGGTTTCAGCGTCGGTCGGTGCGCCAGTAGGTCCGTGAGGCGGCGCAAGCGGGGCAGGGGCGTCCAGCGACCAGCTCGACTGACCAGATCGCGCCGCACGGGTGGACAGGCCCGGCGTCGTCGACTGCCCACGACGGCCGACCACAGAACCGACAAGGCGCAGGGTCCGGGACGTAGCGGGGCTCTCCAGCGCCGTTGGGGGTCGGGCTCATCGGCCCATCAGCTCGTGGATGTCGTCGAGCATGGCGTGGAGGGTGACGTCGACCCCCGGATACGGCTGCCTGACGAGGATTGTAGGGGTAGGCTTGCTTGTAGCTCAACGCGAGCCACTGCACCCCCGCTCCACGGGGGGAAGATTGGGGGTTCCCATGGGAACCCGAGCGTTCAGATCATCAGTCGACGAGGTCGCCGCCCCCGCGGCCGTGCCCGAAGGCCCCACCGGCGTCGCAATGATGACCACTGGTCAACAGCCTTGTTTGGAGATCGTCGAGCGTCGCCTCTTGCTCGAAGCCGGACTGTGGGCTCGTGTCGCTTTGGTGGTCGACGCGGTGACCGCGGGCCGACCGTACATCGGCCCGACCGAAGAGACGATCCGGTACCTGACCAGCGACGTCCTCCCGTATGAGCACAAGATCGAGCGAACCGTCGATGCTGCCGCCCACCGGCTGCCCGGCTCGACAAGCGCGACCAAACGTCGCCGTGAACGCCGAAACCTTGAGAAGGCGACGGGACAGCTGGCGTTGGTCACCACCGGGGCCGAGGCCCGAGAGCGAGCCACCCGATGCGGCGAGGTGTTGTCGACGCTGGTCGCCGAGGAGAACCAGGTCTTGGTGCCAGAGGTGATCGCTGATGAGGAGACCTCGGCCGGCGAGCTCGTCTCCGAGCTTGGCGGCCACCACAGCGTGTTGGACGCACCGGTCAGCCTGTTGGGGTCCGCGGCCGGACCGATGAACGCCGGCGACGGCGACGGGACCGAGCAACTCTCTTGCGACCATCGAGAAATGGAGGAGCTGTTTGACGAGTTCGCCAAACCTCAGAGCTCGATGTCGTTGAAGTACCTGATCTTGCGCACCGGCAAGGTGATCAGCGAGCACCTCGACGTGGAGGCGGCAGTGCTGGGTCCGATCGTCCGTTCCCGGCTCGCCGACGGCCACCGCATCGCCAGAGTGTCTCTCGGCCAGCACCGAGGGATCGAACGGCTGCTGGCCAAAATCGAGCGCAGATCGGTCAGCTCCCCGGACCTGGCCGGGCTGGTCACTCAGCTCGCTTCAGCGGTGCATCGACTGGCCTCGGAGGAAGAGTCTTCGACGTTCGCCCAGGTTCGAGCGTCACTGAACCCGGCCGAACTGCACGACCTCGGTGACCGGATGCTCGCCGCCCGCCGCTGGGCCGCTACCCGGCCCCACCCGTACCTTCCCCATCGTGGCCGCCTCGCTCGGGTGACCCGCGCCAGCATGGGGATAGCGGACCGGGTGAGAGACAAACTGATAATCCGCCTATGACCGACCCCGCAAGCGGGCGGACGGCGAGGCTCGAAGCGGGCCTCTTGCAGTCGGTCGTCGATCACAACCCAACGACCGTGGGCGGCATTCGCCGGCACCGCCGTCGACAACAAACGAGAGGAGGTGAACAACAATGGTCCACGGCTACCACGGATCCGTGCATGTCTGCATGGGGGCCGCCAACGTCCCTCTCTACGCCGTCATCACGATCGATGATCCCGCCCGAGAGGACTGGAACGCCATCATCGACAACACCGCTAGCACGCCGTCGTTCCCCGGCAAGGGAGATGTCCACATCATTCTGCTCGAAGGCCCAGATCAGGGATTCGCCGCCCTGGGAGAATTCCGTCCCGGCGCGGCCCGCACACCGTTACTACGAGGACGATGCCCGTTCGGGCGGTCGACCGGAGAGGCCGACCGCGTCAAGCAGACATTTTCGACTACTCGACGTTGAGGTGGGGCCGCTCATCCCTCCAAACCGATGGCCACCGACGCCGCCAGCAGATTTGGGCGGGGTTGGCGCAGCGGGCCCGGATCGTGCTGTTGGCGGGTGACGGTGTCGGCACGATGGAGATCACCGGGCGGGTCGGTACCGTGCGCCAGAGAGTCATGGTCGAAGGTCACTGCGCTCGGGGGCCAGGGCCGTAGTCGGGTAAGGGGGGTCTTTGGACCCTGTTGTGTGGGCTGAGGGTCGTGTTTACTTGCTCTACGCGCTGGAGCGTGGTTGGGGGTAACGCGTTGAGCCTCTTTCGATAGGTCCACACCAGCGCGGCCAAGAGCCCGGCATTCTTGCGGCTTCTCACGACTGCAAGATGGAGGCTTTGGTGAAGTTCCAGTTGGGCTGGGCAGGGGATTCCGGCAGTGTGGTCACCAAACCGGGGAGTTCGATGACGTTAATCCAGGGTCGTCCCGAGGAGCAGGCTCCCCAGGTCGAGAGGCTGACCGAGGTCATACCCGGGCACCGGCCTCGGGGGTTGGTGAAGTTCATCACCAGCACCGATCACAAGCAGATCGGCATCAACTACATGGTGACGGCGTTCGCCTTCTTCTGCTTCTCCCCGGTCGCGAGAGAGAACATTTTCGCGGAGATCGGGAGGCTCTGATGGGTGAAGTGACGCGGTTCGAGATCGACGCAACGGTCGAATGTCGCGACGGACCCTGTGGGGACCTGAGGCGCGTGGTGGTTGACCCCGTCGCGCGAAGGGTCACCCACCTGGTCGTCGAGGCCAAGCATCGACAGGGACTCGGTCGGCTCGTTCCTGTCGATCTCGTTGACGCGACGGGCGCACAGATCGCTTTGCGTTGCACCGTGGCGGAATTCGATCAGCTCGAGAGTGCTGACGAGAGGCAGTTCATGGCCGGAACTGGCGGCGAGTGGGGTTACGGAGGCGAGCAGGTGCTGTCGTGGCCGTACTACGGCCTTGGCCCCGGGAGCATCGGTGCCCTCGACGAGTGGGGAGGCAACGCCGCGCAGCCCGTCACCTACGACAAGGTGCCCGTGGGGGAGGTGGAGGTCTGTCGCGGTGATCAGCTACACGCCACGGACGGCGCCATCGGCAGGGTCCAAGGGTTGGTCATCGACCCTTCCGATCATCACGTGACCCATGTGCTCCTCCAAGAAGGCCACCTGTGGGGTCGCAAGGAGGTTGCCATTCCCATCACCGATGTGGACGGAGTTGACGACGGCATCCGGCTCAAGATCGCCAAGGACCAAGTGCAGGATCTGTTGTCGGTGGACCTCGATCACGGCACCCTCGGATAAACGTCGCGAACACTGTCGCCTCACTCCGCGGGGCATTCCGAGCAGTTCGACGTCCGGTGGAGCGAGGCGACACTGGTTGGGGTGCGCGTCCCGACACCATGGCAGGCATGGTTGGCGGTGCGGACTACTGGCCGGCTACGGGATCTTCAGTTTCGACGGCACTGCCGTCCACGACAGCGACGTACCGACCACGGCCAAAACCCCACCCAATGCAAGGCTGCGGGACATATGCTGGGAGGTGCGACATGAACGATGGCCACCTCCAACACTTGGCGAGCCGATGTCTTCAAAGGGCCACGAGTGGGCCGCGCCCTCGGCGAAACTCAGCGAAAGTCCGTTCTCCTCGGCTTTCGTGGGCGAACACAGGTTTCTTTCCGATGGAGGAAGGCGTGCGGCTTTCATCATCGGAGTTGCCTGAGGGCAGCGGGACCCTGGGTCCGTTGAACGGTCTGAGGCGCGCTGAAGGAGGAGGGGATCGCGGGTCGGGCGGGGGTTGCCGAGCGCTCAGGCCGTGGGCTGCAATCAGGTGGCGGCGGCGGCTGGGCGCCCCTGGTCCGGCTGGGGTGGGCGCCTGGCGTTGGAACGGCCCCATCCGACGGGGCTGCCCCCCCGGATGGGGCTGTTTGGGTCAGCGCAGGGGAGGTCGATGGTGATCGCCGGCGCAGAGGTAGATCATGGCGATCAGGGCGGCGGCGCTGTGATGGCCGAACCACGATGGTTGATCAGGCGGATCTTGGAGTTGGTCCTTCGAGGCGCGAGTTCGACAGGCCGAGCTCGACGGCGGCGAGGATGCGTTCCCGATTGGCTCGCACTGTCTTGGAGAAGCTCACAAAGGCGGGGATCCGGCACCGGCACGCCCACGCCAGCCACCACTCAAGGTGGGCTCTGGCGTCGGCGGGGTCGCCGAGACGGTAGAGGTCCCGGAGGCCTGCTTTGAGCTGCCAGCAGCGGCAGAGCACGGAGCGGTCCCGGCGGAACTGGTCCAAGATGGCGAGCTGGGAGTCGTTGAGGGCGGCGCGCCGCTATCTGCGTGGAGACGATCTCGTCGGCTGCGTCCGGCCCACGCTGCTCTATTGACGACGCTCGTGAACCGGAGATGTCCTATCCGAAAGACAACAACAGTGACCGGATCGCCACAAGGGATGGGGTTTGGAGGTCCGGTTCTAAATCTGGGGCATCACTACGCCGAGGAGACTGATGATGGGGAAGAAGGCAGACGTACAGGTACGTCGGGTGTACGACTCGCCCGCGCCAGGCGATGGGACCCGGGTGCTGGTCGACCGGATCTGGCCGCGAGGGCTGACCAAGATCAAGGCGGCCCTCGACGAGTGGTGCAAGGAGATCGCACCGTCGACGGAGCTGCGCAAGTGGTACAACCACGACCCGGAACGTTTCGACGAGTTCACCCGCCGCTACCACGTCGAACTGAAAGAACCCGAGCGATCGGACGCCCTGACCCACTTGCAGGGACTGGCCGAGAACACGACGTTGACGTTGCTCACCGCGACAAAACAGCCCGAGATCAGCGAAGCCGAGGTTCTCGCTGAGATGCTCCGCCAGTGACGTGCTCTGGATCGGCCGCGTCGGCGATCGGCCAAGGGAACGGGGCCGTCGATGTCCGCCGGGCGTAGCCTCCGTGTGCCCGATCGGACCCACGGGCCGCTGAGTCCCGAGCTGCTGGTCGAGCCGAGCGCGCCGTTTCGGCTCGATCTCACGGCTTGGGCGCTGCGGCGTCGACCCCACAACGACGTCGACCGCTGGGACGGATGCATGTATCAGCGCGTGGTGGCCATCGGCGGCGGCCCGGTCGCGCTGGCGGTGACCCAGAACAATGCGCCCGGTGTGTCACGCCTGGCAGTCCGTCTCACCGGCAGGCCCGTCGACCAGGGCGTCGAGCTACTCGCACGCAGCGCAATAGAACGGCTCTTCGGGCTGACCGTCGATCTGTCGGGGTTCGCGGCGATGGCTGAATCTGACCCGTTGCTCGGCCCCCTCGCTCGGCGCATGCGTGGCCTCAAGCCGCCGCGCTTTCCGACCGTCTTTGAAGCGCTCGTCAACGGCGTCGCCTGCCAGCAGCTGTCGCTCGCCGTGGGCATCCACCTCCTCAACCGGCTGACCTCAGCCTACGGTCGCCCCCCAGCCCACGATCCCCTTGGCCCCCGGGCGTTCCCCGACCCCGATCAGCTCGCCTGCGTGGAACCCGAGGAGCTGAAGGGCCACGGGTTCAGCTTGGCCAAGGCTCACACGATCGTCGACGCCGCCCAAGCGATCGTCGCCGGCGATCTCGACCTAGAATCCCTGGCACACCTCGATGATGCCGATGCTATCAGGGCGTCTGACGGACCGGCGCGGCATTGGTCGCTGGACCGCCGAGTACGTGATGCTCCGGGGGCTCGGCCGGCTGCAGATCTTTCCTGGAGACGATGTCGGGGCGCACAACAAGCTCAGGCGCTTCTTCGACATCGACACCAAACTGGATTATGACAACGTGAAGCTCCTGGTGGCCCGCTGGCAGCCGTACGCGGGGATGGTCTACTTTCACCTGTTGCTCGAGTCGCTGGCGGAGACCGGCCAGGTGAACGAGACGTGACGTGTCGGTTGCACAACGGTGTCGGCTGGGGTACTCGTGGTTCAAGACGAGGAGGGACCGGGCGAGAACGACCGTGCAATTGGCGAACAGCAACTGTGGGTGGTGCCTGAACGCGATGGCAGAACGGTTGGTCGCCCGGCCGCTCGTTCGAGCGGTGCAGATCAACCTGGCCGCCGGTTGCCTGGTCGTCGATCATGGCCACGACAACCCGGCTGCTCTCGTCGCCGAGATCCACGACGACCTTCGCGGCTGGGAACAAGCTGACAACGGCGAAACCGTGATGGTCGACCTCGACGTTCACGAAGAGTCACAGTGCCGGTGGGCGGGAACCGCCGCCCGGCCGGACGGTACTCCTCCCCCACCCTGACTCCTGAGCGATCCTCGCAGGGCACGAAACACCCGCTGGCAGGGGTGCAGCCCGAGGGTGGTTGCGAACCTTCGGTTATGCGACGAGACCCAGCGGCCACGCCACGTAGCGGCGCTTGGTTCGTTTCGACCTCACCGTGAGCGACCGGGGATCACGGTCCTGCGGTTCGAGACCGGCGTCCCGCCTGGTCGGCGGTGCTTGTCTTGCCGGGCGCGGGGTCGGTATGCTGCGGTCAGTTCGGGGTGGCGCGTCGGGGTAGCAGAGAGCGGCCCATGGCGACCAGCACGCAGGCCCAGACGGCGACGGCGACCCACAACTCGACCCGGGCGATGTCGACCATGAACCCGAGATGGGTGGCTTGTCCGTAGCTGGCGGAACCGACGGCGTACATGCCGAGGGGGAACACCATGCTCCACAGGGTCGGCTCGTAGCTGAGAGGTTCGCGGCGCACGAGATGGCGCCAAACCCCGAAGGCGATGAGCATCGGCACCCACCAGGTCCCGAACGCCCACAACACGAAAGCGAGCCCGGAAACGACTTGGCGGGTGGCGACGAGGACCGCAAGGCGGTCGGGGAGGGCGAGGATCCGGGCGCCGGCCAGCACAGTGATGGCGGTGGCGCCCATGTAGATCCAGTAGGTGGGGCTGAGCGCGTGGGGGGTGGTCTCCGCGGCGAGAAGGTGGAGGGTGATCAGGCCGAGCAGCATCAGGTAGAGCACGACACCGATACCCCACAGCGCCACGGCCAGGGGGGCCATGGATGCGCTGAGGGCCGGGGTGGACAGAGCCAGGGTGGCGGCGGCAGCGGCCAACGATTGCGTGGCGACGACCCACATGAACCAGCTTCCGTTGACTCCGGGAAGCACGGGCCCAGGTCGGGGTCCGATCATCATGTAGCCGGGGATGGCGTAGGTGAGCAGCAGCCACAGCGGGACGCTGATGGCGCCGAGGATCATGGTTGGCAGCGGGTGGTGGCCGATGGCGAAGCGGACACCGACAACGTTGGCGGCGGCGACCAGGGTGAAGTAGCCGAATGCCTTGGAGGGGTCCCGGGCGTCGTCGACGAGTTCCCGCCGGTAGGACACGAGCCGCCAGGTGTAGGCCACCAGCAGGACTGCGAACGCGCCGAGCGCGACTCCTAGCACGATCGTGGCGAGCAGACGGCGCCCGAAGAGGGCCAGTGCCGTTGACACGATCCCGGTGGCCATCACCCAGGCGGCGTATCCGGGGTGGAGCTCGGCGACTTGGTGGCGTGCCCAGCGACCGAAGCCACCCATGCGGGTAGTTCTAGTCCACCCGAGCCGACATCGACGGAAGTCGGGGCTGCGATCCGGGTTTTCTGGCCTGCGAGCGCTCTTTAGTTGTAATGGTGTGGGCCGGGTCGTAGGTTCGTGATGGTGACAGCGCAGCCCGCTCCGCCCACGCCGGAAACACCGAGGGCGGGCGGTACCGGGCCGGGCGGGAGGAGCTGACGTGGCCAAACAGCGGGTCTCGGGCCGTCGGGGGGGGCCGACGGATTGGGAGGGCTGGGACGCGCTGTTGCGGGCCCGTCAGTACTTCGGGCGGGCGGAGGTGGCGGAGAACCTGCAGACGATCCTCAAGGTCGGCGGCCGGGAGAGCGACGCGTTCTACCGGGACCGGTGGGCGCATGACAAGGTGGTTCGTTCTACCCATGGGGTGAACTGCACCGGGTCGTGCTCGTGGAAGATCTACGTCAAGGACGGGATCATCACCTGGGAGACCCAGCAAACCGACTACCCCTCCGTCGGCCCCGACTCGCCTGAGTATGAGCCGAGGGGATGCCCTCGGGGGGCGTCGTTCTCGTGGTACACCTATTCGCCAACCCGGCTGCGCTACCCGTATGTGCGCGGGGCGCTGCTGGAGTTGTGGCGCCAGGCGCTGGTCGAACATCTCGACCCGGTCGAGGCGTGGGCGTCGATCGTCGACGACCCGGCCAAGACAGCCCGGTACAAGTCGATCCGCGGCAAGGGCGGGTTCGTGCGCGCACCGTGGCCCGAGGTCGCCGAGCTGGTCGCCGCCGCCCACGTGCACACCATCAAGACGTGGGGCCCGGACCGTGTGGCCGGCTTCTCGCCCATCCCGGCCATGTCGATGTTGTCGTATGCGGCGGGCACCCGATTCCTGTCGCTGATCGGCGGGACCATCATGTCGTTTTACGACTGGTACGCGGATCTGCCCATCGCGTCGCCGCAGGTGTTCGGCGACCAGACCGACGTGCCCGAATCGGCCGACTGGTGGAACGCCTCGTACCTGCTGATCTGGGGCACCAACCTGCCCGTCACCCGCACCCCTGACGCCCATTTCATGGTCGAGGCCCGCTACCGGGGCCAGAAGGTGGTGGTCGTCTCCCCCGACTACGGCGATCACGTCAAGTTCGCCGACGACTGGCTGGCCGCGGCGCCGGGCACCGACGGGGCGCTGGGCATGGCCATGGGGCAAGTGATCCTTACCGAGTTCTTCAGAGACCGCCACGTCCCTTACTTCTGCGAGTACGCCAAGACCTACACCGACCTCCCGTTCCTCGTCACGCTCCGCGAGTATGGCGACCGGTTCGTGGCCGACAAGTTCTTGACCGCCGCCGACCTCCGCGAGCACAGCGATCATGCAGACCGGGAGCATGCAGGCGATACGAACGCAGGCAGTGAGCCCGCAGACGGTGAGAACGAAGAGTGGAAGACGGTCGTCCTCGACGCGGCCACCGGAGCGCCAGTGGTCCCGGACGGGTCCATCGGGTTCCGGTGGGGCGACGCCGGGAAGGGACGGTGGAACCTGGAACTCGGCGAGATCGACCCGGTGCTCAGCGTGTTCGACCGGGCGGAGGAACTCGTCGAGGTCGCTCTGCCCCGTTTCGATGTCGGCGACACCGAGGGCGGCTCGATCATCCGCCGGGGGGTGCCGGCGGTGCGGGTCGCCGGGCGGTTGGTGACTACGGTGTTCGATCTGGTAATGGCCAACTACGGTGTCGCCCGTCCCGGTCTGCCCGGCGACTGGCCGACCGGTTACGACGACCCGGTCTCGCCGTACACGCCGGCGTGGCAGGAGCGGATCACCGGGGTGCCGGCGGCCGCGGCGGCACGGGTGGCTCGCGAGTTCGCCCGCAACGCCGAGGTGTCGAGGGGCCGGTCGATGATCGCCATGGGGGCGGGCACCAACCACTGGTTCCACTCCGATGAGATCTACCGGACGTTCCTGTCTTTGGTCATGCTGTGCGGCTGCGAGGGGGTCAACGGCGGTGGCTGGGCCCACTATGTCGGCCAGGAGAAGGTCCGTCCTCTCACCGGGTGGTTCTCGGTGGCGTTCGCCACCGACTGGGTCCGTCCCACCCGCCACACGCCTGGCACCACGTTTTGGTATCTGGCGACCGACCAGTGGCGGTATGAGGCGTTCGGGGCAGGCGAATTGGCGTCGCCGCTCGGCACCGGCCGCTTCGCCGGTAAGGCGTCGGTGGACTGTCACGCCCAGGCGGCCCGCATGGGCTGGGTGCCGAACCATCCGGCGTTCGACGCCAACCCGTTGGATCTCGTCGACGAAGCCACAGACGCGGGTGTGCCCGTGGCCGACCATATCGTCGAGCGCCTGAAAGCCAAGACGTTGCGGTTCGCTGCGGAGGATCCCGACAATCCCGCCAACTTCCCTCGGGTGCTCACCGTGTGGCGAGCGAACGTCCTCGGATCGTCGGGCAAGGGCCACGAGTACTTCCTCGGGCACCTCCTCGGAGCCGAGGACGGCGTGCGAGCCGGACAGACCCCACCCGAGCACCGTCCGGCCGAGGTGGTTTGGCACGACGACGCCCCCACCGGGAAGCTGGATCTGCTTGTCACGTTGGATTTTCGGATGACCAGCAACGGCATCTACTCAGACGTGGTCCTCCCGGCCGCCACCTGGTACGAGAAGCACGACCTGTCCTCCACCGACATGCACCCCTTCGTGCACTCGTTCAACCCGGCCATCCCCCCGCCTTGGGAGACCCGCACCGACTGGGAGATCTTCAAGACCATCGCCTCCCGCTTCTCTGAGCTTGCCGCCACCCATCTCGGGGTCCGCCATGATGTCATCGCCGCCCCCCTGGGCCATGACACACCGGGCGAGATCGGCCAGCCCGGGGGGCGGGTGGCCGACTGGGCGGCCGGGGACTGCGAGCCGATCCCGGGCCGGACCATGCCGAATCTGGTTGTCGTCGAACGTGACTACACGGCGGTCGCGGACAAGTTAACGGCGATCGGCCCGCTCCTCGAAGAGCTGGGCGCCACCACCAAAGGCACCACCTTCCACCCCGGTCCTGAGATCGACTACCTGAAACGCAAGAACGGCGTGGCCCGCACAGGGGTGGCGGCGGGGCGCCCATCGATCGAACGGGCCGACCAGGCGTGCGAGGCCGTTCTGGCCCTGTCGGGCACCACCAATGGCCGCCTCGCCGTCGAAGGCTTCAAAGATCTCGAGGCGCGCACCGGCGTCGAGCTTGCGGACCTGGCCGGCGAGCGAGCCGGGGATCGGATCACCTTCGCCGACACCCAGCTCCAGCCTCGGGCGGTGATCACCTCACCGGAGTGGTCGGGAACCGAGGCCGGCGGCCGCCGGTACGCCCCGTTCACCATCAACGTCGAACGCAAAAAGCCGTGGCACACCCTCACCGGCCGCCAGCACTTCTTTCTGGACCACGACTGGATCGCCGAGCTCGGCGAAGGACTGCCGGCGTTCCGGCCGCCGATCGCCATGTTCCGCCACTTCCCCGACCAAGGTGCCGACACCGCGGGGGCGCCCGAGGTTCGGGTCCGGTACCTGACACCACACTCGAAATGGTCGATCCACTCCGAGTACCAGGAGAACCTGCACATGCTCACCCTGTTCCGCGGTGGCCCGGTGGTGTGGATGAGCGACGTCGACGCCGCCAAGATCGGTGTGGCCGACAACGACTGGATCGAGGCGTACAACCGCAACGGAATCATCTCCGCCCGGGCCGCGGTCACCCACAAGATGCCGGAAGGGACCGTGTACATGTACCACGCCAAGGACCGCCATCTCGACACGCCCCGCACCGAGATGACCGGCCGGCACGGCGGCACCGACAACTCCCTCACCCGGCTGCTGATGAAACCGACGCATCTGATCGGCGGGTACGCCCAGCTCTCCTACGGGTTCAACTACTACGGCCCAACCGGATCCCAACGCGACGAGGTGGCGGTCATCCGCCGCCGCAACCAGGAGGTCGAGTTCTGATGCGCCCCATGGCCCAAGTGGTGATGGTCATGAACCTCGACAAGTGCATCGGCTGTCACACCTGCTCGGTCACCTGCAAGCAGACCTGGACGAACCGGCCGGGCACCGAGTACGTGTGGTTCAACAACGTCGAGACCAAACCCGGTGTCGGCTACCCGAAACGCTACGAGGACCAAGAGGCCTGGCAGGGCGGCTGGGCCCTTGACCGCAAAGGGCGGCTCAAGTTGAAGGCCGGCGGACGGTTGAAGAAGCTGCTCACCATCTTCTACAACCCCGACCTGCCGTCCATCGACGACTACTACGACCCGTGGACCTACAACTACTCGACGCTGATCGACGCCCCCGTCAGCCGGGACGGACCTGTCGCCCGGCCCCGCTCGCAGCTCACCGGCAAGGACACCAAGCTCACCTGGGGACCCAACTGGGACGACGCCCTGGCTGGCTCGACTGCCACCGCCGCGGGCGACCCCGACCTGGCCGGCCTCGAAGAACAGGTCCGTTTCACCTATGAGCAGACGTTCATGTTCTACCTGCCCCGCATCTGCGAGCACTGCTTGAACCCTTCGTGTGTGGCGTCGTGTCCGTCGGGGGCCATTTACAAGCGCGAAGAGGACGGCATCGTCCTGGTCGACGAGGACACGTGCCGGGGCTGGCGGTACTGCGTGTCGGGCTGCCCGTACAAGAAGGTGTACTTCAACCACAAGACTGGCAAGGCCGAGAAGTGCACCCTGTGCTACCCGCGGATCGAGGCGGGCCAGCCCACCATCTGCTCGGAGACCTGCGTCGGGCGCATCCGCTACCTCGGCCTCGTCCTCTACGACGCTGACGCCGTGCTGACCGCGGCGGCCACCCCCGACCCCAAAGACCTCCTCGCCGCGCAGCGAGCCTGTTTCTTGGACCCCGACGACCCCGCCGTCCAAGACGCGGCCCGGGCTGCGGGGATTCCCGAGGACTGGATCGACGCCGCGCGCCGCTCGCCGACGTGGGCGCTCATCAACCGCTACCAGATAGCCCTGCCGTTGCACCCTGAGTACCGGACCATGCCCATGGTGTGGTACATCCCGCCGCTGTCACCGGTCGCTGACGTGGTCGGCGCCGCCGGCTACGACCCCGACGACCCCGACGCCGTGTTCGCCACCATCGACGCCCTCCGGGTCCCGATGGACTACCTGGCCAACCTGTTCACCGCCGGCGACTCGACCGTCATCCGTGAGGTGCTCCGCAAGCTCGGGGCGCTGCGCTCGTACATGCGCACCAAAGAGCTGTTCGGCCAGCCCGACGAAACCCTCGCAGCGTCGGTCGGCATGACCAACACCGACCTCGACGACATGTACCGGCTGCTGGCCATCGGCAAGTACGAGGACCGCTACGTCATACCGCTCGCTCACGCCGAGAACGCCGGGCGGCTCTCCGCCCAGCACGCCTGCAGCCTCGACGGCGACGGAGGGCCCGGCATGGGCGGCGACGGCCCGCCCGAGGGCGCCGTCGAACAGTTCCATCTCCTCCGCCCCAAACCGAAACCCGCCCCGCCGGCGACCAACCCTCGGCGGGGTCGGGTCAACCTGTTGGAATGGGACGGCCAGACCGTCACCCCCGACCTGTTCCCCCCCGCCGCTCCTTGACCCGCCGGACCATGCCGGGCGTCACCGAACGGACCGTCGTGCTCAAGGTGGCATCGGTGCTCCTCGGCTACCCCGACGCCGCCCTTCTCGCCGAACGACACCAACTCGCTGCCGCCGTCGACCACCTCCCCCGCACCCCAGCACGCGACGGGCTTCGCCGCTGTCTCAGCTGGCTCGACGAGACCGACCCGACCGTGGCCGCCGCCCACTACGTCAACGTTTTCGACCTGCAACGCCGCTGCTGCTTGTACCTCACCTACTACACCCACGGCGACACCCGGAAACGGGGCATGGCCCTCCTGGCCCTCAAAGACCGCTACCGGACCGCCGGCGTCAACCTCGAGAGCGTCGAACTGCCCGACTACCTGCCCATCATGTTGGAGTTCGCCGTCATCGCCCCCACCGACGGCGACGCCATGCTGGCCGAGCACCGCCAGAGCCTCGAACTGCTCCGGACCGCGCTCGGTGACACCAACAGCCCCTACGCCGCCCTCCTCGACGCGGTGGCCGCCGTGCTGCCCGGCCCGACCCGCTCCGATCTCGAAGCGGTCCGCCGACTGATCAAGGACGGACCTCCGCACGAAGACGTCGGTCTCGAACCGTTCGCTCCACCCGAGTTCCTCACCGGCGCGAACCTTCCCACTGCGGTGTCGCTCTCTGGGACCAGACGAGAAGGTCGGCCGTGAGCACCCTCGACGTGTTCTTCTACGCCATCCTCCCCTACCTGGCCATGGTCACCTTCGTGCTTGGTCACATCTGGCGGTGGCGGGCCGACCAGTTCGGATGGACCAGCCGATCCAGTCAACTCTACGAAGGCACCCTGCTCAAATACGGCAGCCCGCTGTTTCACTACGGCACCCTCGCCGCGATCGGCGGCCACATCCTCGGCATCCTCATCCCCAAAACCTGGGTCACCGATGTCGGGATCCCCGAATCGGTCTACCATCTCGTCTCCGCCTACGCCGGCACCGTCGCCGGGCTTGCCGTCGTCGCCGGCCTCGCCATCCTGATCTGGCGGCGCGCCACCAACCCCCGAGTCCGGCGGGTCACCACCCGCACCGACGTCCTCACCTACACGGTGATGACCGTCGTCATCGTCATCGGCCTGGCCGAGACCGTCGGCTATTCACTCTTCGGGTTCGGGGCCACCTTCGACTACCGCACCAGCGTGTCAGTGTGGTTCCGAGACATCTTCGCCGGGAACCCCCAACCCTCGCTCATGCTCCATGTGCCTGCGATCTACCAGATCCACGTCATCATCTCCTGGTTCTTCCTGGCCCTGTTCCCCTTCAGCCGACTCGTGCACGCCTGGAGCGCCCCCATCTGGTACCTGTGGCGCCCCTACATCGTCTACCGCCGTCGCGCCTCCCTCCCGGCCCGCGAGCCCGGCACCACTCGCCGCTGGCAGCGTATCAGCCCCCGCCGATGACCCGGACACCGACAGACGGGGCTTCGGGAGAGTGACATTCGGGAGGAAGCGTTGAGGATCGCAATCGGGCTGGCCGTCACCGCGATCCCCCTTGTCGCCGCGGGCCGGCGGTTCTGGTGGATCGGCCGGCTGGTTCGCTCCGGTCAGCCCGCACCGGGCCGCTCAGGCGGCCTCGCCGACCGGGTCTGGGTCGAGCTGACCGAGGTCGCGGGACAGAGGAAGCTGTTGAAATAGACCGTCCCCGGCGTCGCCCATCTCTTCACGATGTGGGGTTTCACGATTCTGGTGCTCACCATCATCGAGGCCTACGGGGACCTCTTCGCGCCCTCGTTCGCCATCCCCGGGATCGGGCACAGCCCGATCGTCGGGTTCGTCGAGGACCTCTTCGCCGTGGCGGTCCTGGCGGCCGTGGTGACGTTCTCGGCGATCCGGACCGTTCGCTCCCCCGGGCGTGCGGAGCGACGGTCGCGGTTCTTCGGGTCGCACACGGCGACCGCCTGGGTCACCCTTGCCGCAATCGGCGCGGTCATGGTCACGCTGCTCATCTACCGTGGGGCTTAGGTCAACACCGGCCGGTTCCCCTACGACGACTGGGCGTTCGCGTCGCACGCGGTCGGTGGCTGGCTGTCGGGGCTCAGTCGGTCGGCGAACCTGTCGGTCGAAACCGGGTTCCTTCTCGCGAACGTCGCTGTGATCATGGGCTTTTTGGTGTTCGTGTCGTACTCGAAGCATCTGCACATCTTCACCGCCCCGCTCAACGTGGCCTTCTCCCGTCGCCCCGGTCCCTCGGGGCCCTGGCCACGACACCGAACATGGATCCCGAGCAGTTGAGCGAGGACAGCGTCTTCGGGGCCGGCCGGGTCGGCGACCTGTCGTGGAAGCAGCGTCTCGACCTGGTGACCTGCACCGAGTGCGGTCGGTGTCAGGACCAGTGCCACTTGCACTCGGTGGGCGCTGGGGTGGCGGGCGACCTTGGACAGCCTCTCGCAGGGTGGCTAACGCTTCGGTCCCGACAGCGGCGAGTACCAGATCGACTGGGCCCGTGAAACGAACCTCGGGTTCGAAGCCCAGACTCCGGGCGGCTTGCCCGCAGACCTGCAGGGCCTGGCTTCGCAGCCCGGCCCGGGAATCGGGTGCGGGCCATCGGCGGCGGACTCGACGGAGATGCCAGCACGACCGAGTGCATTGAGCTGTTGCGTACCGAGCGGGTGGGGCGCATCGGGGTCGTGGTCAGGGGACACCCGGAGATGTTCTTGGTGAATTATGCCTTGGATGCCAGCGACACGGTGGTGTTGCGCACCGCGGACGGCACAAAGCTGGCGGCGGCGGTGACCATCATGTGGTTTTCGAGGTCGACCGGTTCGACACGTCGATGCGAGAGGGTTGGAGCGTCATCGTGCACGGCGTCGCCCATCAGACAGGTTCGGTGGCTGAGGGAGAGCGCCTGTTGATGTCGTGGCGTCACGATGCGTCACATCTCGTGCGGATCGTCCAAACCTCGGTGACCGGCCGCCGGATACGCCAGCTTCAGTAAGAAGGACCGGCTTCGCTGTCGGCTAGAGCCGGGAGACCAGGTCCGACGGTGCCTCAGTAGCGCTTCTTTCGGGGCGACAGCATCGATGGTCGTCTGCATGCGGTGTTCGCGGTGCAGGTAGGGGGCGGCGGGGTCAGCGTCGGGGGGCGTGTCGTGGGCGACGATGCTGGGGGCTCCGTCCTGCCGGTTGACCGGGGTTGGGTCGGTCCTCGATCGGGCCGATCGGCCGGGTGACGGGACAGCCCTCGGTGACTTCGACTTCCTCGCCGTGGTGGGTGAGGGTGATCGGCTTGCCGTTCACGCATGTGTAGGTGGCGGACTCGGCGAGCACCTCGACGCGCAGGTGACAACCCCGCCACTGAAGGTTGAAGCACAGGCGGGTCAGCTGGGGCGGGACCCGAGGTCGGAAGGCGAGCCGGCCGCCGTGGTCGCGCATCCCGCCGAAACCGCAGACCACCGCGAGCCATGAACCGGCCAACGACGCCATGTGCAGCCCGTCTTTGGTGTTGTGGTCGAGGTCGTCGAGGTCCATGAGAGCGGCCTCGCCGAGGTAGTCATACGCGAGCTGCAGGTGGCCGGTCTCGGCGGCCATGATCGCCTGGGTGCAGGCGGACAGGGAGCTGTCGCGCACGGTCAGCGGTTCGTAGTATTCGAAGTCGCGGACCTTCTCGTCGTCGGTGAACTCGTCGCCGCAGGCGAAGAGGGCCAAGGTCAGGTCGGCCTGTTTGACGACCTGCTTGCGGTAGAGGTCGACGTAGGGGAAGTGGAGCATCAGCGGATACCGCCCTGCGGTCGCGTCGAAGTCCCACACGTCGTGATCGGTGAACCCCTCCGATTGGGGGTGGACGCCGAGGACGTCGTCGTAGGCGACGACCATGGCATCGGCTGCCCGGCGCCACTGGGCGATCTCGGCGTTGGTCACCTCCGGGCATCGCTCCCGATGGCGTTCGACAGTGTCTGCGGCTCCCCTCAGGTTCCTTCTGGCCATCAGGTTCGTGTACACGTTGTTGTCGGCTACCGCCGAGTACTCGTCGGGGCCGGTCACCCCGTCGATACGGAACCTGCTGTCACGGTCGAAGGAGCCGAGCGAGCACCACAGTCGGGCGGTGCCGACCAGCAGATCGACGCCGTAGCGCTCCTCGAAGGCGGTGTTGTCGGTGGCGGCCACGTAGCGCATGACGGCGTCGGCGATGTCCGCGTTGATATGGAACGCGGCGGTCCCGGCTGGCCAATAGGCGGAGCATTCTTCGCCGGCGATGGTCCGCCACGGGAAGGCTGCTCCGCACAGGCCGAGTTGCGCGGCCCGTTCCTGTGCTGCGGGCAGGATGGTGTGCCGCCAGATCAGGGCGTCTCGTGCTGCGTCGGGGAAGGTGTAGGTGAGGACTGGCAGCACGAAGCTCTCCGAGTCCCAAAAGGCGTGGCCGTCGTAGCCGGGTCCGGTGAGCCCTTTGCCTGGCAGGGCCCGGGTCTCGGCTCGGGCGGCGGATTGCAACAGGTGGAACAGGGCGAAGCGGATGGCGTGTTGGAACTCGGGGTCGCCTTCGATCTCGACATCAGCGTATTTCCAAAAGCCGTCGAGGAACTCCCGCTGCTCGACTTGCATGAGGTCCCAGCCGGTGTGCCAGGCCGCCGCTACCGCCGCTGACGCCTGGTCTCGCAGGGCGGGGACGGACCGCTCGGCGGACCATCCGTAGCTGATCATCTTGACGATGCGCAGCTTCTCGCCTGGCGCCAGGTTGGTGATGAAGGTCACCCGGCCGAGGTCGTCGAGCGCCTCGGCCTCGACCTCCACCCCTTCCGGTCCGTCGACAACGTGGTCCATCATCGCCACCATCGTCAGCCCGGAGCGTTCTGTCTCGTGAATGAGGTAAACGGACTTATCCTTGGCGGCGCGCTCCACGCCCCGCAAGGGGTGTTCGAGGGCAGCGGCGACTCGGGGATCGGCGCTGGTCGCCGGGGCTGCCTCGTTGGTTACCAGTTCGGACTGGACGACCACCCGGGCCGGCGAACCGAGCACCTCGACGTGGTAGTCGATGGCCACCATCGCTCGCTGTTTGAGCGAGACCATCCGCGTCGACGACACCTTGATGGTGCGCTGCCCGGGCGACTTCCATGTCACCGTCCGGCGCAGGACACCGGCGCGCAGGTCGAGCTCCCGCACATGGGCGAGGACTTCACCGTAGCGCATGTCGAACGGTTCGTCGTCGACCAGGAGTCGCAGGATCTTCCCGTTGGTGACGTTGACGACCGTCTGGCCTGCCTCCGGGTAGCCGTAGCCGGCCTCCGCGTACGGCAGCCGCCGGCTCTCGTAGAACCCATTGAGGTAGGTGCCGGGCTGCGCCCACGGTTCTCCCTCGTTGAAGTTGCCGCGCAGGCCGATGTGGCCGTTGGCCAAGGCGAACATGGACTCGGTCTGAGCCAGCTTTTCGAGGCCGAGCGTCGATTCGGTCACGATCCACGGGTCGACGACGGCCAGCGGAGCCTCGTCGTTGGCCGCCGGCCCCCGCCTTGCTCCTGCCGTGGCGTCGATGTCGCCCTCGATGAGAGGCTCCCTGCCATCGAAATGGCCTCGGGTCTTCCTGGGGGGCTGCCGCCGGGAAGTCGATACCGCTGCGGCGTCCTGATCCTCGGCCGGACTCATCGGGTGCTCGACTCGGCTGATCGGAGAGCCGGCAGCGACGAACGGCCATCGCCGTCGCCGTCGTTCAGGCCCCACCCCCCGCTTCGAAGGTAAAGGACGGGGGACCCGCCGTCATCATCGAATCGCATCAATGCTTCAGCGTCAATGCCGAGACGGGGGGATAAAGCAGTGAACATTGGAGATCCTTTCGGCGCAGCAGCGAACGGTCAGGCTCGAGCCAGCCTGTCACCGCCAGAGGCGCACCACCCTCGGCGGTGACCCAGGAGTTGCGCTCGCAGTGACGCGCGCCGCCGGCCGGCCGGGAAGTCTCAGCCCACCGCCCTGCGTTCTGCTCGTCGTCATCCAGTACTCGGGGTTCGTCGCCACTCTCTCATTCTCTGCGGTGGTGGTCCTCATGGATAGGGCACAACGTCACCAACGCCGAGGGATGAGGTCGGCCTATCGTGCAGGGCCCCTTTCGTGTCGCCAACCCGGGTGAGAGGCCCGCCAGGCCCGGATCTATTCGCCCGCTGCTCTGCGGAACGGCAGCAACCCAGGCGCTGCTGACACGCCAGGGCCCGTCAGTCGAGGCCACAGGGGCGCTCCCCCGCCAGCAGCGGACTTTCGGACCGCTCGAAGGGACGTTGTGCCCTATCGGCGGCAACGACCGCGTGGCTAGCCGGGCATTTCGCACATGGACGGGCGTGGGTTGAGCGGGTCATGACGGGTTTTGTCGGTTCAGCGCTGTCGTCTGGGGTCGACACCGAGCAACTCGAGTAGTCGGGCCTGGAGTGGTGGGGGTTTGGGGATGATCGCCGAGCTGGCTGCGGTCGCTGGTTGCAGCCGGAGTTTGGACAAGGCGACGAAGATGAGCCTGCCGGTGGGTTTGGCGGGCCGTCCGGCCCACAGCCCGGCCAGTTTGACGGTGGGACTGAGCGCCAGGCGCACCGTTCGCTCCACCAGGCAGAAGATCAACAGGGCCAGGCAGATGACACTGATGAGGGCCTCGATGCGACGGTTGTTCTTCAAGAACATGGGGGCCACGGCGAGGGGGCCTTTGAAGTTGCCGTAGCGGCGTTCCACGGCTTCTTGGCCCTTGTAGCGGCGCAGGACCTCGGCGGCGTCGGCGACGGTCGGGTCGAGGTTGGTCAACAGCGCGTACCAGCCGTCGCTTTCGGCCTCGGCGTCGATGGCGGCAGGTTCGAAGCTCCATGTGAGTGTCGGCTTGCCGGCCTCGTCGGTGCCGACTTCGCTGAACAGGTAGGCCTTGACCCGGCGTTTGACGGCGATGACATTCAGGCGCTCGTTGACTGCGTCGGGGTTCGGGTAGTGCCGGCTGCCCAGCCCACCGGTGAGGCGTTCCAGGTCGCCTCGGGCCCGTTGGAGTTTCTTGTCGCGGGCCGCGGCCGCCGCTCCCGCCCGGACCGAGGACCACACGAACACCCGTCGCAGCTCCAAGACGAGGTCGGCTTTGCGGGGCCCGGCGATGACCATGGTGTCTTCGCTGACCCGCCAGGTCCCTCGGTCCTCGGCGTCCTTGTGGCCGTCTCGCCCGGCCACATAGTCGACGGGGGTGGCAGCATCGAGGTCCTGGGCGGCAAGCACCGCAGCGGGCACGTAGGTCTTGGAGGCCGGGGCGACGAAGTCGGTCCCGGCGTTGTCGATAGCGGCAAGGTTCGAGTAGGAGACGAGCTTGGAGTCGCCGATCATCAAGAACGAACGCTCACCGGCCATAGAACGCAATGCCTCCATGGCCGGCACCACCTGGGCCACCTCCCCCGCACCGCCGTCATAGGCCCGGTGGAAGATCGGGATCGCGCCGTCGCCGGTCACCGCCAGTCCGGTCTGGATCTGCTTGAGATCGGGGCGCCGGTCCTTGGGATGGCCGTAGCGAGGCTCGACGAAGTCTTCGACAGGATGGTCGTAGTCGCCGTAAAGGCTGATCGAGGTCATGTCCCAATGCAGGCGGGCCACGTCGATACCGAAATTGGCGATGGCCCCCGCTCCGATCGAGCCGACGATGCCGTCCAGCGCCGGGGCCACCGCGTCGAGCGCCCGCCCGATCCGGTCGTCGTTGAGCGCGTCAGCGTCGATGCCGAAGACATCCTCGGTCGCCCACGCCCTCGCCCAGTCGCTGACATGGACCAGCGGGGCCGGAGAGGTGAGACGGTTGGCGATCAACGCCTCGATGACCTGGCCGTGGGTCACCAGGGCCACATCACGGATCGGACAAGCCCGGTCCACAATGCCGGCGATGTCCAGTCGCCGGCAGAACTCAGCCACCACCGGCAGCGCCCCGAGGACCTTCTCCACGCTCGCAGGGCCGTACTCGACGACGTTTCGATGCCGGGCGGACCGGCTCGGGATTGGAGAAACGATGATGGCCAGACCTCCGGTCTGTCATCTCCACCCCACACCAGATCTACATAACCCCAGCACCCGAATGGTGGATGGTCATCTCAGACCCACCGACCGCTATGTGCGGAATACGGGGCTAGCCACCGTGGCAATCCCACCTACAGCCTGAGTAGTTTCCAGGTGGCGGTGGCCGACTACGGCGGCAACGACGACCGGGGGGCCCTGGGATCGGTGCCTTGGGGCGCTCGCCGAGACGTTCGCGGCGGGCGGGTTGAAGGTCATGATCCTCGACTCGCGGGGTGAGCGACGGGACCGCCAGGACCGGCAGTTGCTGAGCCGTCTCCAGGCCGAGCAGGTCCTCGACCGGGCCGTCACCTATACCCATCGGGGATTGCGAGACGAGCTGTTGCTGTGCCTGCCGGATGCTTTCGGGTGGGCGTGGGGGGCGGGAGGTCTGTGGCGGCGCCAGGTCGAACCGTTGATCACCGTCGTGAAGGTCCGCTGACCGGCGGGGGGGGGGGGGGGGGGGGGGGG
>JALYZO010000156.1 GCA_030945745.1 Actinomycetota bacterium | reverse complement strand
ACGCCTCCACGAGGACCGGCCGGTCTGGAGGCTCAACTGGACCATCCTCGACGACCCGGCCCTCCACCTCCCGGCACCCGGTTCCCAGGAGCGGCCGCAGGCGGCTGGTGCTGACCTGGGCGAGCGGTTGTGGTTCAGGGTGGAACGTCAGACGCTGCGGCGCCTGGCCCGCAGCGGGGACATCGCCTTTACCGTCAGGACCTACGTGACCAACCTGGGCGACCTGGTCGACACCGACTCCTCGGTTGCCGGCGCCCTTCTGGCATCGCTGCCGACCGTCCCGTCAGAGACGGTGATCTACAAGGGATGGGACCGGATGCTGCCAGAGCTGTTGGTATGGCTCCGCCACCTGGACGACGGGCCTGGCCGGTGACCACGACCACCGGCAAAGCGGCCGGCGCTGCTCACCTTTGGGGTCGTCGCCCGAGTCCGTTCCCTCCGTGTGGGGATAGCGACCCATACTGCCGCCCGCACGCCCAGCCAGCGCAAGAAGCTCGAAGCTCTCCTGCTGGCTCAAGGCGTTCGGCGGCGTGCACCCCTGCTCGCCGTGCACCTCGGGGATGCCCTGACGGTCGCGCCCCTACCCCACCACGAGGATGCGGCCGCAGTCCTCGCAGGTGGCGACGGAGTCGGGCGGCAGGTGCCGGAGCCGGTCGACCTCGCCGGAGGGCAACGTCAGGAAGCACCCCTGGCACTGCGAGCCGACCAGGCGGGCCACCCCCACACCACCCAGGCGCGACCGGATCCGCTCATAGGTGGCCAACAGGTCGGCGGGAACGGCGTCGGAGAGGGTGGCGCGGCGCTCGACGAGCCGGGCGATCTGGGCGTCGATCACCGCCTCGGCGTCAACGATGGTGACCCCGAGCGCCTGGCGGCTGGCCTGGGCCTCGGTGCGCTCCGTGCCCAGCACCCCCAGGCGCTGGTCGTGGGGCTCCCGCTCGTCGAGGACCTCGAGGACCCGGTCCTCCAGGTCCGACCGGCGGGCCTGCAGGTTCTTGACGTCCGCAGCCATGGCCTGGAGATCCCGGGACGCGGTGACCTGCCCGCCGTAGAGGCGCTTGTTGACCTCGTCGATACGGCGCTCGGTGGTGGCCAGATCGTCCTCCAGGATCTGCTGACGGGCGACGATCTCCCCCAGGACCGCTCCGGTCCGGGCGGCGTCGCTCTCGAGAGCGGCGAGGCGCCGGTCCACCTCGCCAGCCTGCTCCTTCTCCGGGAGGGACCTCCGACGGTGCCGATGGCGCTCGATGTCGGTGTCGGTGTCCTGGAGGGCCAGCAGGGCGTCAAGGGAGGGGCTGGTCAACGGCGGGTCCGGTATCGGGGGGTGGGGTTGTAGAAGGCCCCGGCGCTGCGGTCGTCCTTCTGGAGCTGGGCCGAGTCGATGTACTTGCTGGAGCCGCCGGAATCAGGGGTGAGGAACGACTCGATGGTTTGGGGGGCGACGATGGCGCTCATGATGTCCTGCCAGGTGGTGGCCGGGAACGTGCCCCCGAAGACCGAGGACAGCCCGCCGACGTCGGTCATCGGGGTCTCCCCGGCGGCTGAGCCCATCCACACCGTGGTCTCCAGACCCGGCGTGTAACCGTTGAACCAGGCGTCGTCGGAGTTCTCCGTGGTACCGGTCTTGCCCGCCGCCGGTCGGCCCAGGCCCTTCCCGGCCGCTGTACCGGAGACCAGGACCCCCATGAACGCCTGGTTGGCCTGACGGGCCACCTGGGAGGACACGACACGGTGGCCGGGATCGCCGCCGGTGAAGGATGTCGTGCCCGTGTGGTCGACGATGTGGTCGATGAAGCTCGGCGCGTGGTACATCCCGTCGTTTGCCAACGCCGCGTAGGCTGCGGCCATCTCCAGAGGGTGCACCGCAGTCGCTCCGATGACGACCGAAGGGAACAGCGGAACGTTCTCGGTGATCCCCAGGCGGTGCGCCATGTCGACCACCGACGGCAAACCGACTTCGTGGGCCAGGCGGATGAAGGCACAGTTGGTGGACTGGGCGGTGGCGACCAGCAGCGTCTCCACGCCGCCTCCCGCACCCTCGTCGTTGTGTGCGGGGGCGATGTTGACGAGGTCATGGTTGGTCGGGAAGTCGATGGCGCACGGTGAGCTGCCGTTGATGGTGTCGGTGGGGTTGTAGCCCTTCTCCAGTGCGGCCAGCAGGGTGAAGATCTTGAACCCGGAACCGGGCTGGCGGGACCCCTGGGTGATGATGTCGAACTGGGAGCTGTTGGCCCCACCGACCAGCGCCCGCACCTTGCCGGTGCCCGACTCGATGCTCACCTCCGCCTGCTCGAAGCCCCGGTCGTTGGCGGGCGTGTCCTGGGCAGTCTTGTGCTCGGCGACGGTCTGCATCGATGCGTCCAGGTTGGTGGTGATCTTCAACCCACCCTCGAACAGGGCGTTGTAGCGCTCGGTGTAGCTGGCGCCCAGGGGGCTGTTCGATCCCAGCAGCTCGGTCTCCACCTCCCGGACGTAGTCGTTGTTGGTGGCATCCGCGCTCGACGAGCTGGGAACGGTGACCGCGGTGGGCAGTGGGGTGGCGTTGGCAGCGTCGGCCTGCGCCTGGGTGATGGTCCTGTAATGCACCATCCGGCTCAGCACCTGAGCTCTGCGAGTGCGGGCCGGCGCAGGGTCGAGGAGGGGGTCGTAGCCGTTGGGGTTCTGGATGAGGCCGGCAAGCATCGCCGCCTGGGGGACGTTGAGGCTGCTCACGTCGACGTTGAAGTAGGTGTTGGCCGCCGCCTGCACGCCGTAGGCCCCGTTGCCCAGGTAGATGGTGTTGAGGTAGGCCTCGAGGATCTGGTCCTTGGTGTACTTCTTCTGGAGGCGGTCGGCCAGCACCGCCTCCTTGATCTTGCGCGACACCTTGCGCTGCGAGGTCAGGTAGGCCTGCTTGACCAGCTGCTGGGTGATCGTCGAGCCTCCCTGCACTCCCCCGCCGGCACTCGAGTCAGAAGCCACGGCTCGCACCGTGGAGGGGACGTCGAACCCGCCATGGATGTAGAAGCGGGCGTCCTCAGTGTCGAGCACGGCGTTCACCAGGGTCTTCGATACCTGGGAGAACGACACTGGGAGCCGGCGGGCCGAAGCGTGGAAGACGGCCAGGACGGTGGTGCCGTCTGCTGCGTACACGGTGGAGGGAACCAGAGGGGCCGGCGCCAGGGGGGGCAGCGGGAGGGCCTGGGCCGAGGTGGCGTGGCTGATGACGGCAACGCCGGTCGCCACCACGGCGCTCAGCCCCGCTGCCACGATCGCCGTTGCGGCCATGAGGGTGACGAAGAGCCGACCGATCCTGCGCACGGAGGTCTCAGCGTAGCCCCCGACTCCAACGGCGACCGAGCAGGGCCGGCACTACGGTAGGAGCATCAGGTCGTCCTGGTCCTGGCCAGAGAGGAGCCCCCCATGACGCTCACCGCCCCGGCGAGCGCGGACGAGCAGGTCGTCGATCAGGCTTTGGACCGACTGCTGGCTGACCACGACCCGTCGACCACGGGGGTCGGCGAGTTCCTGGGCGCCCAGTTCGACGCCGGCCTGGCCTGGGTGCACTTCCCCGAGAGCCACGGAGGCCTGGGGCTCTCCAGGCGGCTGGCGCCGCGCATCAACGACCGCCTGCGGGCCGTCGGGGCGCCCAACAAGCTGCTGGCCAACGCCATCGGCTACGGCATGGCTGCCCCCACCATCCTGGCTCACGGATCCGAGGACCAGAAGCGCCGGTACCTACGGCCCCTCTTCACCTGCGAGCACGTCTGGTGCCAGCTGTTCTCGGAGCCGGGCGCCGGCTCCGACGTAGCCAGCCTGGCCGCCCGGGCCGCCCGCGATGGCGAGGAGTGGATCATCAACGGCCAGAAGGTGTGGACGACGCTGGCCCACACGTCCCGCTACGGCATGCTCCTGGCCCGCTCCGACGCCGAGGCAGAGAAGCACAAGGGTCTCACCTACTTCGTGGTTGACCTGCACGCCCCCGGTGTCGACGTCCGACCGTTGCGGCAGATGACCGGGGACGCCGAGTTCAACGAGGTGTACTTCAGCGATGTCCGCATCCCCGACAGCGAGCGGCTGAGCGATGTCGGCGCGGGCTGGGGTGGGGCCATCACCACCCTGATGAACGAGCGGGTGTCCATCGGCGGCAGCATCGCCCCCCGGGGTGCCGGCTCCATCGGCCTGGCCGTCGGGCTGTGGCACAAGCATCCCGACGCCGGACCGGTGCTGAGGGATCGGCTGATCAAGCTGTGGATCGAGGCCGAGACGCTCCGCCTGACCAGCATCCGGGCCGCCCAGAGCTCGCAGGGCGGGACCCCGGGGCCGGAGGGATCGACCTCCAAGCTCCACTTCGCCGAGCTCAACAAGCGGATCCTCGAGCTGTGCGTCGACCTGATGGGCGCCGAAGGCATGCGCTACGACTCCTATGAGATGCACCGGCCGGTAGATGCCGGCGGGATGGGGGGCGGTCCGCAGAAGCTGTTCCTGCGCTCGCGTGCCAGCTCCATCGAGGGCGGCACGTCGGAGATCATGCGCAACATCCTGGGCGAGCGGGTCCTCGGCCTTCCCGGCGAGCCCCGCTCCGACAAGGGCGTGGCGTGGTCCAAGGTCGCCCGGAACTAGATGAGGCAGATCTAGATGCGCCAGATTCGGCTCCTCCGGAGGTTCGCCTTCTGGGAGGCGACCCTGTTCCTGGCCCTCCTGGTGGCCACGGTCATCAAATACACCGGTCACGGCAAGTTGGCCGTGGCCATCCTGGGGTCGGTGCACGGGACCGTGTTCACCTGCTACGTCATCCTGGTGCTCATCGTCCGGGCCCGGCTGCGCTGGAGCCTGCTCACCACGCTGGGGATCATCGTCGCCGGGTTCATCCCCGGCGGCGGTTACGTCGTGGAGCGCCAGGCGCTCAACGGCGCCCGGGTCGACCGCCACATCGACGACCGTGCATCGTCGTCGTGGTCGCCGTTCTCGGGCTGAGCGCCGGCCACCCCCGCTCTCTCGGTCTCAGCCGCTGTTGCGCAACCCGGTGGCCAGGCCGTTGAGGGTCAACTTGATGCCCTCGGAGACCACAGCGTCGCGCTCCCCGGCTCGCCAGCGGCGCAGGAGCGCCACCTGCAGGTGGTTGAGGGGGTCGAGGTAAGGGATGCGGTTGGTCAAGGCCCGGGCCAGCTCGGTGCTCTCGTCGAGGGGTCCGGCCCGACCGGTCAGGGCCGTCACCACCCGCACGGACCGGGCGTGCTCAGCCACCACCAGGGGCCACACGGCGTCACGCAGCGTGGCGTCAGGCACCAGGTCGTTGTAGCGCGCAGCGATGTCCAGGTCGGTCTTGGCCAGCACCATGGCCATGTTGTCGATCACCGAGCGAAGGAACCCCCACCGCCCATGCAGGCCGACGAGCCGCTCGAGACGGGCGTCGTCGCCACCGATCCACGTCTCGAAGGCGCTGCCCGCCCCGTACCAGCCGGGCAGCATCAGCCGGCACTGGCTCCACGAGAACACCCACGGGATGGCGCGGAGGTCCTCGATCCGGGTGGAGGCCTTGCGCGACGCCGGCCGGCTGCCGATGTTGAGCTCACCGATCTCCCGCACCGGGGTGGCCGTGCGGAACCATTCGACAAAGCCGTCGGTGCCGTAGACCAGGTCGCGGTAGCACGCCTCCGCCAAGGTGGACAGCTCCTCCATGACAGCCAGGTCCTCGGCGCCGATGGCTTCGCCGGTCCCGGCGCCGGCCACGCTGGCCTCCAGTGTGGCCCCCACCAGGGCTTGCAGACCGCGCCGGGCGTGGCCGACCTCGGAGTAGTTGGCAGCGATGACCTCGCCCTGCTCGGTGACGCGGAGCTGGCCGGCCACACTGCCGGGCGGCTGGGACACGATGGCCTCGTACGCCGGGCCGCCCCCCCGACCCACGGCGCCGCCCCGCCCGTGGAACAACCGGAGGCGGACCCCGCAGGAGCGCGCCGCGGCCACCAGGTCGGTCTCGGCCCGGTACAGGGCCCAGTTGGACGTCAGGTACCCGCCGTCCTTGTTGGAGTCGGAGTAGCCGACCATCACCTCCTGCCATCCCCCGAAGTGGGCGACCACCGACCTCCACACCCCCAGGTCCATGATCGCCCGCAGCGTCGCACCGGCGGCGGCCAGGTCCTCGATGGTCTCGAAGAGGGGCACGACCATGACCTGCGACGCCACCCCGTCGTCGGTCGTCCGGCACAGGCC
>JALYZO010000124.1 GCA_030945745.1 Actinomycetota bacterium | reverse complement strand
ACCGAAGGTCATTGCGGTTGGGCCCGGGCACGACCACACTGGCGAGGTGACCAGGACAAGCTTGTGAGACTTACCGCCATCCACGACCGAGGAACACCCTCCATGGGAGTTGAGGTCGGCGAGCGAGTCACCGTGCTCGCGCCGATCGCAGAGTTCTATGCCGATGTGGCCGGATGGCTGGCCGAGGCCACCCAGATCGTCGAAGGTGATCGGCTCCTGTCCGAGACGGTGGCTGCGGTACCTGTCCCACCGACAGCCAAGGTCCTGTGCGTAGCGCTGAACTACGACTTGCACGCCGAAGAGGCGGGAGGGGCGGTCCCTGAGGTTCCCAACTTCTTCGCTCGGTGGTGGGCAACGCTGGTGACGACAGGGTCCACGGTGCCGGTGCCCGACGCCGAACCCGGCCTCGATTGGGAGGTGGAGCTCGCCGTGGTCGTGGGCGAGACGATCACCGCAGTGAGCGCGGATGAGCTGCGCGGTGGTAGCCGTCCCGGAGCGATCCTCGGTTACACGGTCTTCAATGACGTCAGCGCCCGTGACCACCAGATGGCGACCAGCCAGTGGGCCAACGGGAAGAACGCTGATCAGAGCGGGCCGATCTGCTCGACCATCGTCACCGCCGATGCTCTCGACCCGGAGGCACTGCATCTGGGCACGACGGTCAACGATCAGGTCATGCAGTCGGGCACCACGGCGGACATGGTCCACAAGATCCCCGAGCTGCTGGCGTACGCGTCCCGTACCGTAACCCTCCGCCCGGGTGACCTCATCGCCACCGGTACGCCCGCAGGCATTGGCTTCAAGCGCAACCCGCCAGTGCTGCTCCACCCCGGCGATGTCGTCACCGTGGAGGTCGAGGGCATTGGATCGGTGCAGTCACCGATCGTCAACGCCTCCTACCGCCACTGAGGAGCCTGGGACTGCCCTAGCCGCGACCACGGTTGGGCTTGCGGCCGTGGTTGGCCTTCTTGCGCTTGGCGCGCAGACGTGCTTTGGCAGTGCGTTTGGACATGGCCCGCCAAGGTTACTCGGCCGGCGGGTGGCCCAGCACTCGCCGTGTTGTGACGCTCGAAGCTGGTCGCGCACCTGGCGGCGGCAACTGCACGTTCATTGGCGCTTTGGGCGGCGAAGCGCCGGATGTGTCCGATGCCGGCCTGCCCGACGCTTTGACCCCGGAGGCGCAGCTCGGCGGGTACCAGGCGACGGTAGGTTCGTTGCTGGAGGCATTCGCCGCGCCGGGTGTGCTCGAGCGGACGGTCACCGTGCCGTTTGGGGTCCGGGAATCGGGTTGTAGCTCAACAGCAGCACGCCAGTGGACAGCGTCGTCGAGGAGGCCAGCGTGAGGGCGGTCGTGGCCGGGTCCTCGGGATAGAGCCGCGCTCCGCTGCCCAGGATGATCGGGAAGACCTGCAGGTGGAGCTCGTCGACGAGGCCGGCGTCGAGGAGGGTGTGGACGAGTGTGCGGCTGCCGACGACCAGCACCGCCCCGCCGTCGCCGCGCTTGAGTTCGGCCACAGCGGCGGTCACCGGGAGCTTGAGGAGGCGGGCGGTCTCCCACTCCAGCGCCTTGAGCGTTGTCGAGGCCACAAACTTGGGCATCGTGTTGATCTTGTCGGCCATGGCGCCGTCCCGGCTTGGCCAGGCACCGTAGAAGCTCCCGTAGGTCTTTCGACCCAGCAGCAGGATGTCTGCGGCCAGTTGCTCCTCTTGCTTGTAGGCGCCCAGCTCATCGTTGAAGAAGTCTGCGACCCAGCCCGAGTGCGCGTATCCCGCTTCACCACCCGGCGCCTCCATGACGCCGTCCAGTGACACGAACTCTGAGACGATCAGTTGTCTCATGGTTTCCCCCTCCGCCAACCGCCCGGTGCGGCTGGCCATGGTCGCATTGGTAGAGACGTCCGGCACCGCTCAGGCTCATCGGCTCGCGATTCGGCCACAGGTGGCAACATGGCGACCCAGACAAAGGGAGTGCAGCGTGGCGGTCACCAACAACGAGGTCATTCGCACCCATGCCGCATTGATCTGGTCTGTGGCGGACCTGTTGCGGGGGGACTACAGGCAGTCGGAGTACGGCCGGGTCATCCTGCCGCTGGTGGTGCTCCGCCGTCTCGACTGCGTGTTGGAGCCGACGAAGGCCAAGGTGCTGGCCGCTCATGCCCATCTGGTGGGAAAGGTCGACAACGTCGACCCGCTGCTCCGCCAGGCCGCAGGAGGGGAGCAGTTCTACAACACCTCTGCGCTGACGATGACCAAGCTGTTGGACGACCCGCCCAACATCGCAGACAACCTGCGCAGCTACGTGCGGGCGTTCTCATCTGGCGCCCGCGACGTCCTGGAGAAGTTCGACTTGCCCGGGGAGATCGACCACCTCGAGCGCTCCGACCTGCTCTACCTCGTGGTGTCGAAGTTCTGCGAGGTCGACCTCCACCCCCAGGCCGTGTCCAACGTGGAGATGGGCTACCTCTACGAGGAGCTGATCCGCCGCTTCTCCGAGCTGTCCAACGAGACGGCAGGGGAGCACTTCACCCCCCGTGAGGTCATCCGCCTCATGGTCGGCCTGCTGTTCATCGAGGATGACCGTCTCCTGACCAAGCCCGGCGTCGTCAAGACGCTGCTCGATCCGGCGTGCGGCACTGGCGGGATGCTGAGCGTGGCCGAGGAACAACTGCGTCTCCTCAACTCCCAGGCCCGCCTCGAGGTCTTCGGCCAGGAGCTCAACGACGAGAGCTATGCCATCTGCCGCTCAGACATGATGCTCAAGGGCCAGGACGCCAGCCACATCGTGGTCGGCAACTCCTTCTCCGAGGATGGCTTCGCCGGCGAGCAGTTCGACTACCTGCTGGCCAACCCTCCCTTCGGCGTGGAGTGGAAGAAGGTGGAGCGGGCGGTGCGGGACGAGCACGAGTCCAAGGGTTTCGCCGGGCGCTTCGGTGCCGGCCTTCCCCGGATCAACGATGGCAGCTTCCTGTTCCTCCAGCACATGATCGCCAAGATGAAGCCGGTCTCCCAGGGCGGATCGCGCCTGGCCATCGTGTTCAACGGCTCACCGCTGTTCACGGGGTCGGCCGGATCGGGGGAGTCGGAGATCCGCCGCTGGATCATCGAGCACGATTGGCTCGAGGCCGTCGTCGCCCTACCCGATCAGCTGTTCTACAACACGGGCATCTCGACGTACTTCTGGGTGGTGACCAACCGCAAGAGCCCGGGGCGACGAGGCCAGGTTCAGCTCGTCGATGCCCGGGGCCTGTGGCAGAAGATGCGCAAGAGCCTGGGGGAGAAGCGCAAGGAGCTGTCGGCGGATCACATCGCCCAGATCACCAAGCTGTACGGGAGCTTCACCGAGGGCGAGCACGTCAAGATCCTGCCGAACGAGGCGTTCGGCTTCCTCCGCATCACCGTGGAACGACCGCTGCGGCTGCGCTGGGATGTTTCCGCGGAGACACTCGGCGTCCTGCGAGCCGACCGGAAGCTGGCCAAGCTCCACGACGACCTCCTCGATCATCTCGTCGCCGAGCTGGCGGAGCACACCGGTACGTCATCGATGAAGCGCTCCGATCTGGCGCCGCTGGTCAACCCTGCCCTTGACGGCGCCGGGCTCACCACTGCCCAGAAGAAGGCGGCGTGGGATGCCCTGGCGGTGGCCGACCCCGAAGCACCGGTCATCGTCGACCGGCGAGGTGACCCCGAGCCTGATCCGAACCTGAGGGATCAGGAGAATGTCCTCCTCCCCAGGGTTCCCGTCGGCTACGAGGAGGACCCCGGTCCCCGGCTAAAGACGGTCGAGCATCGCAGCGCGGTGGACGACCATCTGGAGAAGGAGGTGCATCCCTACGTCCCTGACGCCTGGGTGGATCACGCCAAGACCAAGATCGGCTACGAGCTCCCCGTGACCCGGCACTTCTACAAGTACGTGCCCCCCCGACCCCTCGCTGAGATTGACGCCGACATCAAGGCGCTTGAAGCGGAGATCCAGGAGCTCCTGCGGGAGGTGACTGAGTGAGCGAGGTTCGCCCTCTTCGCGCCTACGCCGAGGTGACTCTCGGTCGGCAACGGTCGCCCGAGCACGACCAAGGTCCTCACATGGTTCCCTACCTACGGGCTGCCAACGTCAAAGACGGGGTACTGGACCTCAGCGATGTCAAGGAGATGAACTTCACCCCGAGGGAGCAGCACGTGTTCTCGCTTCGACCGGGCGATGTCCTGATGACCGAGGGGTCCGGCAGTCTCCGCTCCGTGGGAGCATCAGCGGTCTGGCAGGGAGAGATCGCAGGCCCGGTGTGCTTCCAGAACACCTTGCTTCGCCTTCGTCCGCGGCCGATGACCGACGGTCGGTTTCTCGCCTGGTGGTGTCGCCACGCCTTCGCAGATGGCCTGTTGGCAAGCATCTCTACGGGAGCCAACATCTTCCATGTCTCTGCGGAGCGAGTGCGATCCTTGCCCCTGATGTATGTAGAGCTTGCGGACCAGCGGTTCATCCGTGAGTTCCTTGATGCCGAGACAGGACATCTGGATTCTCTTATCTCCAAGAGGCGACATCAACTGCGGCTTCTCGAAGAGCGGTTCGAAAGTGCCACATTCTCTGCGGTAACTCGTGGAGTCCGAAGCGCTCGGTCACTCTCGCTTAGGTGGTCGGGCTTGGACTGGGTCAAGCAGATACCGGAGAACTGGGGAACACCGGCGGTGTCGGTGAGCTTCGAGCTACAACTCGGCAAGATGTTGAACGCGGAGTCGGCTGGCGGAGCAGGACAGCATCCGTACTTGCGGAACGTAAGTGTTCAATGGGACCGTGTAGCGCTGGACGACTTGGCCACGATGCAATTCGATAGTTTCGATCGCTTGCGTTGCTCGCTCCGGTCCGGCGACGTCCTCGTCTGTGAAGGTGGCGAGGTCGGGCGATCCGCCGTATGGGCGGGCCAGCGCGATGACTGCTACTTCCAGAAGGCCATTCACCGCGTCAGGCCCCGGGGTGCCGCAAACGGTCGCTTCCTGATGTACTGCCTTCGCGCTGCAGCGAAGCAGGAGGTCTTTATCGTTCAAGGGAATATGAGCACCATCCCTCATCTCACGGGCGAGCAGTTGCGCGTGCAGCGATTCCCGTGGCCGCCCGGGGACGAGCAGATCGAGATCGTACGACATCTTGACAAGCTTGCTTCTCAGCGCGATCAAGCCCTTGCGGCCCTGACCCGGCAGATCACCCTCCTCAAAGAGCGTCAGCAGGCACTGATCACTGCTGCGGTGACGGGCCAGCTCGACATTCCTGGGGCGGCGGCGTGATTGGGATGAGCGGCTGATGGACCGCGATGAGATCGCCCGGTTGATCGCCGACCGGGAGAGCGACCGTGTCGAGCGGAAGGCGTCCGCCGCGGAGTCGGACAGGATCTGCGAGGCCATCTGCGCCTTCGCAAACGATCTCCCCGGTCACCGCCAGCCTGGTGTCGTCGTCGTTGGGATCGACAACGGCGGCCAGCCAACGGGGCTGTCGGTCGACGACAAGCTGCTCCTCAGGCTGGCCAGCCTCCGCGACAACGACAAGATCTATCCGTTCCCGTCGATCCAGGTCGAGCCGGTGGACGTTGCGGATGGGGTCGTTGCGGTCGTCGTGGTCCAGCCGTCGGATGCTCCACCAGTGCAGTTCCGGGGAAGGACGTGGATCCGGGTGGGCCCGCGCCGAGCCATCGCTACCCCGGAGGAGGAGGCCAGGCTGGCCGAGCGGCGGCGGCACTCCGCACTGCCCTTCGATGCCCGGGCGGTTGCCGGGGCGACGTTGGGGGACCTGTCGCTCGACCGGTTGCGGGAGGAGCTTCTTCCCCAGCTTGTGGCGCCCGAGATCCTCGAGGCCAACCGTCGCAGCATCGAGCAGCAGCTGGCGGGACTGCGGCTCACTGACATCGAAGGGGTGCCCACACCTTCGGGCCTGCTCTTTTCGGGAAAGGACCCGTTGTCCTTCCTGCCGGGAGCCGTGATCCAGTTCCTGCGGATTGAGGGTGCCTCCCTCGATGCTCCGGTTCGGAGCGCACATCGCCTCACGGGACCCCTGCCCGATGCCCTCCGTGAGCTGGAAGAAGTCATCCGAGCAAACATTGATACGGCGGTCTCGTTCGCTGATCACGCTAGAGAGATTCGACGGCCGAACCTGCCCCTTGCTGCCGTTCAACAGGTGGTTCGCAACGCGGTCATGCATCGGACCTATGAGGCTACGAACGCGCCGATCCGCGTCACGTGGTTCGATGATCGGGTGGAGGTGCAGTCGCCCGGTGGGCCCTACGGCGTCGTGAGCGTTGCCGCGTTCGGTACGCCTGGCCTGACGGACTACCGGAATCCGACGGTGGCGGGCATGTTGGCTCAGCTGGGTTTCGTCCAGCGCTTCGGCGTAGGCATCCCCACCGCGCAGGCCCGCATGACGGAGAACGGCAACCCGCCTCTGGAGCTTGACGCCACCGCCACGCACGTCAACGTCATCATGAGAATGATCAGGTGATCCCCGTTGTCGCCTTCTTCAACAACAAGGGCGGCGTCGGTAAGACCACCCTCGTTTACCACGTGGCCTGGATGCTCCGGGAGCTCGGGGTAAAGGTCCTGGCCGTCGACCTTGATCCGCAGGCCAACCTGACATCGGCGTTCCTCGACGATGAGGTAGTCGAAGCTCTGTGGCAGGACAACGATCGCCGCAGCATCTACGGCGCCCTTCTCCCGCTCTTCGAGGGCGTGGGGGGGTTGGCCGAGCCCTATGTGCACGAGGTCGTGGCGGGCCTGGGTTTGCTTCCCGGAGATCTGCAACTGTCTGGTACCGAGCAAGAGCTGAGTACGGCCTGGCCCAACGCTGGGGATGGCAACAGCCGCGCCTTCCGGGTCCTGAGCGCGTTCGCCACCCTGGCCCGGCAGGGCGCCGAGGCCTCCGAAGCCGACCTCGTGCTTGTAGATGTCGGCCCGAACCTGGGTGCGATCAACCGGGCGGCCATGGTGGCGTCGGATCACGTCGTCGTGCCTCTGGCACCCGACCTCTACTCGCTGCAGGGCCTGCGAAACCTGGGGCCGACGCTCAGGGAATGGCGCCAGCAATGGGAGGAGCGGTCCCCCCGAGCCCCGAGCGGATTGTGGCTCCCCCAGGGCGGTATGAGACCAACGGGCTATGTGGTCCTTCAACACGGGATACGTCTCGATCGAGTGGTCGGTGCCTACGACCGTTGGTTGCAGCGGATCCCTGCCGAGTACCGGCGGGTGGTTCTAGAGGAGGATCCGGCCAACAGTCCTAGGCCCGAGGACGATCCGCACTGTCTCGGGCTGCTGAAGCACTACCACAGCCTCGTGCCCATGGCCCAGGAGGCCCGCCGGCCCGTGTTCCTCCTGCGATCAGCGGATGGCGCCATCGGCGCCCACCAACAAGCCGTCCTGAACGCGTACGGGCACTTCAGGGAGCTGACCCGGAGCATCCTGGCTGCGGTCGGGGTGGTGGAGCCGGGAACAGCTCCTCGATGAGAAACTGGACCTTTGCCTCCAGCGGCCGCCCGGGACCGATGACCTGTTCTGTCACATCGAGGATCTCCGAGGGGGTACGGAGTCCACACAGCGAAGCGAGGAGGAGGATGTCGTCGGCGTCGCGGTCGACGCGCGCCGCGGCGACCTTGAGGGCGAGGAGGTACCTGGGCGAGGGCACCGACACGGTAAGTCCAGGGACCTCGAGGATGTCCGTGGCACCGGGGTCGTTGCCTGGAAGCAGTGCCTTGACGGAGTCGTTGAGCCAAGACGGGGGGAGGTGATGACGCGCGGCCACCGTGGCCGCCGCACGATAGATGACCGCCTTCGGTTCGAAGACACCGTCGATGTCTCGGGTTGCCCGCCGGGCGTTGTAGGCCAGTGCGATGGCCGCTCCACCAACAACGAACAGGTTGCCCTGGACACCCTGATCGGCCAGCTCGCGGCCGAGCTCTTCGAGCAGAGCGACGATGTCGTCTCGGCTCAACGGCGAGTCGCAGATCATACGGAGCGCAGCGAGGCGGCTTCCACGAACACGCCGCGGGAGCGAAATGCGAGAGGGCTGTGCACGAGAGCGTTCGGGAAGAGCGACGGCGGGCCCGGATACCAGAAGTTGTCCGTTCGACGCTGCGGTTCGTTGGTCCAGGCCGGGGCTGGGAGCCCGCGTAGCCGTGCCACTTGGGCGGCCGAAGCGGCGATCAGGGCGTCGACGTGGCGGCGGCCGTCGAGCGGGGGTGCCGTGGCCAGGTCAACGGCGGCGGCGGTCGTGGCCCGGTCGATCCAGTCCGCCACGTAGCGCACGAGGCTCTCGTCGGGTGCAATCACCATATCTGCGGCGAGCGAGGCAGCATCCATGGCCGGAAGTGTACGAGCCCGAGTAGAGGCGGCTTGTAGCGTCGCGGTCGTGGAGGGCAGGTGACCAACCCCAACGAAGAGCAGTTCGAGACGGCGATCTGTGCATCACTGGTCGCCCGTGGCGGGTACCAGGAGGTCAAGAACGACAAGGCTCAAGGCGAGCCGCGGGACTTCGACCCCGTGCGGGGCCTCGACAGCGCCGAGCTGTTCTTCTTCATCGGCCAGACCCAGCCGGAGGAGTGGGCGGAGATCATCAAGCGCCACGGCGGCGACGCCGAGCTGGCCCAGGCCAACTTCGCTGACCGGGTGGCGTCAGAGCTCGACAAGCGCGGGGCGGCGGACGTGCTGCGCCGAGGTGTCATCGACCAGGGGCAGTCCATTCGCATGGCGTATTTCAAGCCGGCCCACGGTCTCACCCCCGAGCTGGTGGCACGCTATGACGCCAATCGCCTGACGGTCACCCGTCAGCTGCGCTACGAGGCGTCGTCGACCAAGGCCCTCGACCTGGCCTTGCTGGTCAACGGGGTTGTGGTGGCCACCGCCGAGCTGAAGAACCCGATGACCGGCCAGGGGGTCGAGGAGGCCATGCACCAGTACCGGGTCGATCGGGACCCCAGGAACCGGACCCTGGCTCGGGCTGTCGTGCACTTCGCTGTCGATCCGCAGCGGGTGGCCATGACGACGTCGCTGGCGGGAGCCAAGACCCGGTTCCTGCCCTTCAACCAGGGCCACAACCGGGGTGCGGGCAACCCGGCGAACCCGTCCGGGCACGCCACTGCCTACCTGTGGGAGCGGGTGTGGCATGTGGATGCCTGGCTCGATCTGCTCGGCCGCTTCGTCCACGTAGAGAAGCCGGCCAAGGGATCCAAGAAGCCGACGTCGGTGATCTTCCCCCGCTACCACCAGTGGGATGCCGTGCTCCGCCTCGAGGCGGGGGCCCGAGCCGAGGGGGCAGGTCATTCCTACCTGGTCGAGCACTCGGCGGGGTCCGGGAAGTCCAACACGATCGCCTGGCTGGCCCACCGGCTGTCCAACCTGCACGCCGGCGACGAGAAGGTCTTCGACAAGGTGGTGGTCATCACCGACCGGGTCGTGTTGGACCGCCAGCTGCAGGACACGATCTATCAGTTTGAGCACGCGCATGGCGTCGTGGTTCGCATCGACAAGTCGTCGGCCCAGCTGGCTGCTGCCCTGGCTGGAGAACAGGCTCGGATCGTCATCACCACGTTGCAGAAGTTCCCTTTCGTGCTCGGCAAGGTCGACGAGCTCTCCAAGGGCCGCTACGCCGTCATCGTCGATGAGGCTCACTCCTCCCAGACCGGTGAGGCCGCCGCCGGTCTCCGGAAGGTGCTCGGCAGACCGGCAACCGAGGGCACCGACCCAGAGGTGAGCCCCGACGAGATCACCGAGGCGCTCACCGCCGCCGTCCAGTCCCGCGGCTACCAGGAGAACCTCAGCTACTTCGCGTTCACGGCCACCCCGAAAGGCAAGACGCTCGAGCTGTTCGGACGGTACGACTCCGACACCGGCCGTCACCAGCCGTACCACCTGTACTCGATGCGCCAGGCCATCGAAGAAGGATTCATCCACGACGTCCTCGCCGCCTACACCACCTACGACACCTTCTTCCATCTGGAGAAGGCGATCGACGACGACCCGAAGTACGAGACCGCGAAGGCCAGGAGGGCCATCGCCCACTTCGTCACCCTCCACGACCACAATCTGGCCCAGAAGGCCCAGATCGTCGTTGACCATTTCCGGATCCACGTGGCCCACAAGGTGGCCGGTCAAGCAAAGGCCATGGTGGTCTGTTCCTCGCGGGAGCACGCCGTTCGGCTCTGGCAGGCGCTGAAGGCGACCATCACCGAGCATGGCTACGACCTTGGCGTGCTGGTGGCGTTCTCCGGGGCCGTCACGGTCAACGGTGACGAGCCGGTCACGGAGCTCTCCTGCAACGGCTTTGCCGACACCCAGACCGCTGAGCGCTTCGATGGCGACGACTATTCGATCATGGTGGTGGCCGAGAAGTTCCAGACCGGCTTCGATCAGCCGAGCCTGTATGCCATGTATGTGGACAAGACGTTGACCGGTCTCGCCGCGGTCCAGACCCTGTCACGGCTCAACCGCACCCATCCGGACAAGGACGGAACGTTCGTGCTGGACTTCGTCAACGGTGCCGAGGAGATCGCCGCCGCCTTCGAGCCCTACTACGGCGAGACGGTGGCCCCACCGTCGGATCCGAACCTGCTCTACGACACCCGGGCAGCCCTCGAGGAGTTCGGCGTCATCGATGCCGGCGAAGCACTCAGCGTGGCCGCGTTGCTGCTGGCCGAGAAGCTGGACCATGGACGCATCCACGCCGCCCTGGGTCCGGCGATCGACCGGTTCTGGAACCTGGAGGACGACGAACAGGAACGCTTCCGCGATGCCGTGAACCGCTTCGTGCGGACCTACGCCTTCCTCTCGCAGATCGTGTCCTTCTTCGACACCGCGCTGGAGCGGGACCATCTGTTCTGCCGGGCGCTGCAACCGCTCATCCGGGCCGACGGTGGCGACACGGTCGACCTGGGCACCGAGGTTGAGCTCACCCATCTGCGCAACGAGCAACGCTTCAGTGGTTCGGTTTCCCTTGAAGGCGACGACGGCGAGGTGCGCACGGTGTACTCGGGGACCGGCCGGCAGCACGAACCCGATCCCGAGGCCCTCTCCGCCATCATCGACCGGCTCAACGCAGCTTACGGCACGGCCTGGGAGCCTGCGGACCGGCTGGTCTTCGACGCCGCCGCCGCGGACCTGGCCGGCAACGCCGCGGTTCAGCTCACCGCCATGGCCAACCCGGCGGAGACGTTCGCGGCAATCTTTCCGGAGATGTTCCAACACGCTCTCATCGGGCGGATGGACCGCAACGAGAAGGTCGTCTTCAAGTACCTCGACGACGAGGATCTGGCCGGTGACGTGGCCAAGGTCTACGCCGCTCTCGTTCAAGCCAAGGCCAAGGTCGCCTACCAGGAGCACTGCCCGATCGGTGAGCTGCTCGGCGCCGACCGGGAGTCCCAGCACCTCGAGTACAAGCAGACCCTGCGGACACATGGGGCGACCGGTGAGGTGTTCAAACCGCTGGAGACTGCGACGCTCAAGACCATTGCCGGTTTCGCCAACAGCGGGGACGGGGGCACCCTGCTCGTCGGGGTCGCCGACGACGGAACGGTGGCCGGCCTCGACGCCGACTACGCCAGCCTGGCCAAAGCCGGAAAAGACGACCGCGACCTCTTCACGTTGCACCTGACCAACATCATCGTCGCATCCATGGGCGAGGCCGCGGCGGCCAACGTTGCCGTCCACCTCCACACCGTGGGCGGCCACGACCTTGCCCGAATCCACGTGACGCCCAGCGGCTTCCCCGTCGACGCCACCGTGACGGTCGACAAGAAGGGTCAGATGGAGAAGAGGACGACCTTCTATGTCCGTCTTGCCAATGGCACTCGGGAGATCGCAGACCCGGGTGAGCGACAGAAGTACATCGCCGGGCGCTGGGGGGCATCGCCGTCGGGCGACCCAAGGCGGAGCTGAAAGAGGTGCCGCAGCCCGGCGCTTCGCTCCGTCCTCGACTCCTGAGCGCCGACTCGTTCGTCAACGGCGGGAGGCAATCTCCTGTGGGCGGCGCGTGATGATCCGTGTGCCGGGGATGGCCGTGGCGAGCTCGTTGATGTCTTCGGGGTCGGAGGTGATGACGACCGCAGCATCGACGCCAGCGCAGACCGCCACCACATGAGCATCAGCTATGGCATTGCTCGACCGGCTTGCGGCATGGAGGACGGTGCCGACGAGCTTGGCCAGGCGTTCGTCGGTCGGTATGACCAGAACCCGCTGACCACCGCGGTCGCGGGTCACGGCCACCTCGACCCGGCGGGTCCGGCCCGGGCCACGGCACACCTCGGCCAGGGTCACCGCCGCGCACCGCACGTCGCCGCCACGCTCCATGACGCTCCGCAACAGCTGGCGCAACGGCGCGCCGTCGCCGGTATCGATGACGTCGAAGGCGGCCGCGTCGAGCACTGCCGATACGATCACGCCACCCCAAGGTCGGAGGAATGCTGGACCAGGTCATCGACTAGGGCGTCGATGACCCGGGCTTCCTCGGGTGTGGTCCGGCCGTGAGCGTCGTCGAGGTCGTCGAGCCAGCGAGCGAGAGCGGCCCGATGGGCCTCGGTGGCCATCGCTCGGCGGAGGGCGTCGTTGGCTACGGCGGAGAGGCTGCGGCCGCCGACGGACTCCAAAGCCTGAAGGACGTCCTCGTCCAGGTTCATCGTCACGCGGCGCTTCTTCATACGAACATCATAGCTCGAGGAGTCTGCCGCCACCCTCCAGGCGTTCCTCGACCACGACCAGCCTGGTGATCTTCACCGTGCTCGCCTCGAACGCCCTCAGCCCAGCAGGAGGGCGGCACCACCGGCCAGGGCGGCACCCGTGGCCAGCACGAACAACGCCACCCAGGCGCCGGCCGGCAGAGGGGTGATGCGGGCCAGCTGGTCGGGATCGGAGACCAGGCCCTGGCGACCCCGGCGGCGGCCGACCAGGTCCACCACCGATCGGAGCGCGCCGGCCAGCAGGAACCAGGTGACCAGGTACGCGAACGCCGACTGGTCCTTCGACGGCAGCCACCAGGTCACCGCGAACACGGCCACGCCGGTGACCACCACCGACCACAGGCCGAAGAAGTTGCGGATCTGGAGGAGGAGCAGGGCGAGGAGGACCAGCAGTCCCCACAGTAGAGCCACCGCGTGGCGCCCGGCCAGGGTGGCGGCCGCGGCCAGACCGATGAGGGCCGGGCCCACGTAGCCGGCGGCCAGCATGGCCACCATCCCCGGGCCCTCTGGCCGTCCCCGGGACAAGGTGACCCCGGAGCTGTCTGCGTGCAGGCGGATGCCAACCAGCCGGCGTCCCCCGGCCAGGGCGACGACGCCGTGGGCCGCCTCGTGGGCGATGGTCACGGCATGGCGGGTGATGGCCCACGGCCGGCGTGTGACGACCAGGACCGCGGCGACGGCGGCCATGGCCACGATCACCGTGCGATCCGGCGCCGCCTGCGCGGCCCGCACCTGGAACCAGATGTCGGTCGACGCCAGCATCCCGCCACCCTGCCCTACCGTGACGACGATGACCGGTCGCGTCGTGCTTGTCGCCACCCCGATCGGCAATCTGGGGGATCTCTCCCCGAGGGCGACCGAGACGCTTGCCGGCGCCACGGTCATCTGTTGCGAGGACACCCGCCACACCCGCAAGTTGCTCACCGCCGCGGGGATCAGTGGCGTACCCTTGGTGCCCGTTCATGCCCACAACGAGGCGGCCATGGCCGCCCGCATCGTCGCTCGGGCCGGTGCCGGTGAGACCGTGGTCGTGGTGAGCGATGCCGGCATGCCCGGAGTGTCCGATCCCGGCCAGCGGGTGGTGGCGGCCGCCGCAGCGGCCGGCATCACCGTCGAGGTTGTGCCCGGCCCGTCAGCGGCCCTGGCCGCCCTGGTCGTCTCCGGCCTGCCCACCGAACGGTTCTGCTTCGAGGGGTTCCTGCCCCGAGCGGGCGGGGCGCGGCGGGCTCGCATGGCCGACGTGGCCGTGGAGACCCGCACGGTGATCCTCTACGAGTCGCCCCATCACCTGCTGCGCACGCTGGAGGACCTGGTTGGCCTCCTGGGCCAGGATCGTCCCGTGGCCCTGGCCCGGGAGCTCACCAAGATCCATGAGGAGGTGTGGCGGGGCACGTTGGGCGGCGCTGTCACCCGGGTGGCCGACGGTGAGCAGCGCGGCGAGTGGGTGGTGGTCATCGGCGGCGCCGTCGACCTCGAGGTGGGCGACAGGGAGATCCGGGCCGCCCTGGAGGTGCGCCTGGCCGCCGGCGAGGATCCCAAGGTGGCCGTCGCCGCCATCACCGCCGCCCTGGGCGTGCCGCGGCGGCGGGTCTACGCCCAGTGCCTTCTTCTCCGGAGCAGCACCTAGGCTCAGCCGCGTGGGCCGCTTCTACATCACGACACCCATCTACTACGTCAACGACGTCCCCCACATCGGTCACGCCTACCCGACCGTGACCGCCGATGCCGTCGCCCGCTGGCACCGCCTGGCCGGCGACGACGTGTTCTTCCTGACAGGGACCGACGAGCACGGCCTGAAGGTGGCTCGCAGCGCCGAGGCCAACGGGCTGACCCCCCTGGAGCAGGCCGACAGGACCAGCGCCCGCTACGTCGAGGCGTGGCAGGCCCTCGACATCTCCAACGACGACTTCATCCGCACCACCGAGCCGCGCCACCATCAGGCGGTCAAGACGTTGATGCAGGCCGTCTACGACAACGGGTGGATCGAGCTGGCCACCTACGCCGGTTGGTACTGCGTGAACTGCGAGGCGTACTACGCGGCCGACGACCTCGCCGACGGCCAGCTGTGCCCCATCCACCGCCGCCCGGTCGAGTGGCTGGAGGAGGAAAACTACTTCTTCAGGCTCTCAGCGTTCACCGATCGCCTGCTGGATTGGTACGCCGACGACCCGGGGGCGGTCACCCCCGAGACCAGGCGCAACGAGGCCATCGGCCTGATCAAGGGTGGCCTGCGGGACATCTCGGTGTCGCGCACGTCCATCACCTGGGGCGTCCCCGTCCCGTGGAACACCGAGCACGTGTTCTACGTCTGGTACGACGCCCTGATCAACTACGCCACTGCCGTGGGCTACGGCACCGACGCGGAGCGGTTCGACGCCTGGTGGCCCGAGGTCCATCACCTCATCGGCAAGGACATCCTGCGCTTCCATTGCGTGTACTGGCCGGCGCTGCTGATGGCCGCTGGCCTCGATCCCCCCAAGCGCCTGGCTGTCCACGGCTTCTTGCTGGTGGGCGGGGAGAAGATGTCCAAGACGTCGCTCAACCACATCGCCCCCGCTGACCTCACAGCGACCTTCGGCGTCGATGGTTTCCGCTACCACTTCCTGCGCGACCAGCCCTTCGGCCCCGACGGCGACTTCTCCTACGAGGGCATGGTGGCCCGCTACAACGCCGATCTGGCCAACAACTTGGGCAACCTCCTGTCCCGCGTGTCGACCGTCGTGGCCCGCAAGTGCGCAGGCATCGGCCCCGCCCCCGACCCCGACAGCGCCCTTGCTGCGTCGGTGGCCCAGGTGTACGCGGAGGTGGCTGACGCCTGGGAGCGCATCGCCCCCAACGAGGCCCTCGACGCCACCTGGAGGCTGATCCGGGAGACCAACTCGGCCCTCGAGGCCGTCGAGCCGTGGAAGCTCGAAGCAGGACCGGCGCTCGACGCCGTGCTGGGCGACGCCCTCGAGGTGCTGCGCATCGTTGCCGTCCTGGCCGGCCCGGCCGTCCCCCGGTCGTCGGCGGAGATCTGGAGGCGCATCGGCATCCCCGGCTCGCCAAGCGACCAACAAGTTCCGGAGGCGGCGGCGTGGGGCGGCTACCCGGGTGGGCTGGCGGTGGAGCGGGGGACCCCGTTGTTCCCCCGCCTGTCGACCTGAGCACCCGACGTGGGCTGACCGTTGCCCTCGGCCACGACCTGCCCTGACCACCACATGCTAGATGCATGTACGTGCATGTGGATAACATGCAAGCGTGAGCAAGATGCTGCAGATCCGAGATGTTCCCGACGACGTGCACGCCGAACTGCGCCGACGTGCCGCGACCGCTGGCATGAGCCTCTCCGACTTCGCCCGCCAGGAGCTGTCGCGGCTCGCGCAGCGCCCGTCCTTGGCCGACCTCTTGGATCGAGCCGCGGCTCGGGCCGGCGATCAGATGACGTTCGCCGAGGCCCGCGAGGCCGTCGTCGGGGCGCGCCCCGAATGATCGTCGTCGATGCATCCGTCATCGTCGCATCGCTCATCAGCGGCGGCGGTGCTGGAGCCCGCGCCCGCGAGCGGCTCCGGCTGGACCCGGACCTCCATGTTCCCCACCTGCTTGACGTTGAGGTCGTGGCCGCGCTGCGGCGGCGCGTTCGCCTCGGCCAGACGGACATCCCTCTAGCCGCCCAAGCGGTCAGCGACCTGAACGACTTGGCGGCTTTGCGTTGGGATCATGCGCCGCTGCTTGGACGAGTCTGGCAGCTCCGGGAGAACGTGACACCGTACGACGCCGTGTATGTCGCACTTGCTGAGGCGCTGAGCACGCCCCTGGTCACGAGCGACGTCCGGCTCTCCCGTTCGCCGGGGATCGGCTGCCAGGTCGAGGTTCTGCTCGACTGAGGTGGAACGGCTTGTCAACGGCGAGGCGGGAAGCTGAGAGCATCGGGTCTTGCCCTGGGGCAACCATGTCGGCGAGCCATGGCCCGGCACCGCGTAGGCTCGCTGGTCGTGTGGGCTGACAGTCACTGCCACGTGCCCCACGAGGGGGTCGGCCTCGAGGTCATCGCCGAGGCCCGGGCCGCTGGCGTAACCCGCGTGGTGACCATCGGCACAGATGCCCCCACCTCCGCGGTGGCCGCGCAGGTGGCACGTGACCACGACGGGGTGTGGGCCACCGTCGGGCTCCATCCCCACCACGCGGACCTTGGGGCCGACTCCCTCCTCGGCGTGCTGGACGCCGTCGGTCCCGAGGTGGTGGCGGTGGGGGAATGCGGCCTCGACTACTTCTACCACCACGCCGATCGCGCCGCGCAGCGAGAAGCGTTCGCCGCCCAGATCGCCTTGGCCCTGGGCCATGACCTGGCCCTGGTCATCCATACTCGGGATGCGTGGGACGACACGTTCGAGGTGCTGGCTGCCGCCGGTGTGCCTCCCCGGACCGTGTTCCATTGCTTTACCGGCGGCCCGGCCGAGGCCCGCCGTTCTCTGGATGTGGGTGCCTGGCTCTCGTTTTCGGGGATCGTGTCGTTCAAGACGGCCGGCGATGTGCGCGCCGCGGCGGCCATGTGCCCGCTCGACCGCGTCCTGGTCGAGACCGACTCGCCGTACCTGGCTCCCGTGCCCCATCGGGGCAAGCCCAACCGCCCGGCGTTGGTTGCCGTTGTCGGCGAGGCCCTGGCCGCGGCCATGGGCCGGCCGGTGCCCGAGGTCGAGTCGGCCACGTGGGCGAACACGGCAGCTGCCTTCCGCCTACCGGGGTGACCCTCTCCCCTCGGCAGATATCGGAGTTGCTGGCCGAACACGGTCTGGCTCCCAGCCGGGCCCTGGGGCAGAACTTCGTGGCCGACCCAAACACGGTGCGCCGCATCGCCCGGTTGGCCGGCGTCGGTGCCGGGGACCGGGTGGTGGAGATCGGTGCCGGGCTCGGTTCGCTGACCCTGGCCCTGGCGGAGACGGGAGCGTCGGTGACCGCCGTCGAGGTTGACCGCCACCTGGTCCCCGTGGTCGCCGCGGTGGTGGCCGGCACCGGGGTCCGGGTGGTCGAAGGCGATGCCCTCCGCCTTGACTGGGAGGATCTGCTCGGCCCCGGGACGGGGTGGGCGATGGTGGCCAACCTGCCCTACAACGTGGCCACCCCACTGGTGGCCGACCTGCTCGACGGCGTCCCCCAGATCACCCGCATGCTGGTCATGGTCCAGCGCGAGGTCGGTGAGCGCCTGGCTGCGGGGGTCGGCCAGGGCGCCTACGGGGCGGTGTCGGTGAAGGTCGGCTACTGGGCCCGGGCGGTGCTGTCCGGCCGGGTGCCTGCCGCGGTGTTCATCCCCCGTCCCCGGGTGGAGTCGGTCCTGGTGTCGATCGTGCGCCGCGACCGGCCGGCCGTCGACCCCGCCCTGATCGGCCCCGCCGAGCTGTTCGCCGTGGTCCGGGCCGGGTTCGCGCAGCGCCGCAAGATGCTGCGCCGCTCCCTTGCCGGGGTGGTGAGCCCCGAGGCGTTCGCCTCCGCCGGCATCGACCCGACGATGCGGGCCGAGGACCTCGACGTGGAGGCATGGGGCCGCTTGGCCGTCGCCGCCCAGGGACCGGCGCCGGCAGGAATCCGGTGAGCGTTTCTGAGGTCGTCCTGGCGCCGGCAAAGCTCACCCTCAACTTGAGGGTTACGGGGGTGCGTCCTGACGGCTACCACAACCTGGAATCGGAGATGGTCACCCTCGACCTCGTTGACACGTTGACTTTCCTGCCCGGTGATGGTCTCGAGGTGGTCGCTGACGGCGGGGGCATGGCCGTGCCCGCCGGCGACGACAATCTGGTCCGCCGGGCGCTGGCCGTGGTCGGCAGCTCCGCCTGGGTGCGCCTCGACAAGCGGATACCAGCCGGCGGGGGGTTGGGCGGCGGCTCCGCGGACGCCGCTGCCGTGTTGCGATGGGCCGGCGTCGAGGATCGGTCGCTGGCCGCCCGGCTGGGCGCCGATGTGGCGTTCTGTCTGGTCGGTGGCCGGGCCCGAGTGACGGGCATCGGCGAGGTCGTCGAGCCGTTGGACTTCGCCGCTGTCGACGGCAGGGTGTTCACCCTGGTCACCCCCCCGTTCGGCGTGTCGACGGTGGCCGCCTACCGGGCGTGGGACGACCTCGGGCAGCCCTCCGCACCACAGGGGGGCAATGACCTCGAGGAAGCTGCGGTGACCGTCGAGCCCAGGCTGGCCCGCTGGCGCGACGAGCTGGGCCAGACCACCGGACAGCGGGCCCGGCTGGCGGGCAGCGGGTCGACGTGGTTCGTGGAGGGGGACTTCCCCGGCCCGGGCCGGGTCGTCACCCGGGCGTGGCGGCCCTGAGGGACTGCTTGGCGGCCCCCGGCGAAGCAGCAGCTCGCTCCGATGGCCACCTGGTCGACGTCGACATGCGTGCTGGCCTCGCTCGCCGAAGAAGCGATGCTCCACGTCGGGCAGGGGATCTTTGGGGGCTAGCGACCCGCCCGGCGCTGCCAGCGAGTGGCCTTCAACATCTTCTTGTGCTTCTTCTTGCGCATGCGCTTACGGCGCTTCTTGATCAGGGATCCCATGGCTTCGGACGAACCTAGCTGCTGTGCCTTCGGGGTTGCGAACCGGCGCCGCTCACCCCGCGAGCTTGGGTTTGGGAGGTGGCACCCCGAGGCGGGGGGCGGCCACGGCGGTCTCCGGCCATCGCCGGCGCGACACCGTGGACAGCTTGCGCAGCAGGGCCACCGCCCCGGGATCCTCGTCGGCCGATCGGGTCTCGATGACCCCGTCGGCCACCATGCCGGCCAGGATCTCCCGTCCGGCGTCGGTTCGTACGATGGTCAACGTCCAGGCGTTGTCCGCCCCGATCCCGCCGGTGGATATGTCGGCGTGCTCGGCGGCGAAGTCAGGGCAGGTCTTGCAGCCCTCCCGGGTCCACGCACGGCACTCCTTGAGCGGGACCTCATGGTAGGAGCCGTCACGCATCCACAGCTGGAACACGCCCTTGATGTTCATCTTGACGATGTCCGCTCGCTTCAGGCCGTAGCGGGCGTCGAACAGCTCGTCGAAGATGGCGTCGTCGAAGGTCTTCGAGCACAGCAGACCGATGGACAGGCCCATGCGCCGGCCCGTCTTGCCGGCTTTGCGGGCCCGCATGACGCCCGGCACCGAGGACTGGCAGCTCATGCCCACCAGGGCCAGACGCTCCGCCCCGGACTCGACGGCCTCGGCATAGGCCAGGGTGTTGGCCGAGTAGGTGTAGCGGGAACCGGCGGAGGCCAGGAGCTCCTCCCGGGTCCGGGCCACCCCGGGGACGGCCTTCCACGTCGAGCCGTCGCCCTCGAGATAGGAGACCAGGGCGGCATCGATGCGGTCGTTGTCGAGGCACCACAGCAGGATGGCGGACACCAGGCCGCCGTCCTGGCCCCGCTCGTGGACCTCGGGATCCGTGGCCCGGGTCAACAGGACGTCCTTGGTGATCCCGGAGAGCTCGTCGGGCTCCCGCTCCCGGCCGTAGAGGAAGGTGTCGATCTCGGTCTCCCAGGACCGGAACCGGGGGCAGGCCCGGGTGCAGCTGGTGCAACCGCGCTCGCCGTGACCACAGCCGCCGGGGCCGGCCTCCTCCTCGAGGTGGAAGGGTCGGTAGACGCCGTTGGTGTCGTCGTAGCCGAGGACGTCGTGAGGGCACGCCACCACGCACCCGGCGCAGCCGGTGCACAGCCCCGAGGTCACGACCTCCTCGAAAAGCTCCGCCCACTGGGCCCGCCACCTCTCCTTGACCGGCTTGCTCGTCGTCTCCGTGGGCGCCATGCGTCAAACCGTACCGCCGCCCTTCGCGAGAGCGCAGGACCCGCGATGGGCGGCGTCAGGGAGCTGTGGTGCTCGACGGCATGGACGAAGTGGAGCTGCTCGGGTTGCTCGTGGTTCCGCCTGGCGCCGTCGTCGTGGTGGTGGCCGAGCGGGGACTGGTCGTGCTCGGCGCCGTCGTGGCCGGTGGCTGACCCTGATCGGTGGTGGCCGACGTGGCCGGCGAGGTGGAGGTCGGCGACGGCCCGGCGGTGGTGGAGGTCGTGGCCACGGGGTGGTGGTCGGTCGCCGGTGGGAGGGTGGTCGGCGGTGCGGGGAGGACCGAGCAGCGGTTCTTCGAGCACAGCAGGGAGAACCCGTTCGAACCCTGGGGCTTGGCGACGGACGTCGGCTCGATGCTGTTGTACAGGACGGCCAGCGCCACCAGCGCCACTGTGATGAACACGGTGGAGCGGCGGATGGGCAGGCGCCCGTGCAGGGGCAGGCGGAGGGCCTCGATCAGCCGATGGCGCTTGCTCATGTCGTGGGACTCACGGTGCGCCGCTCACGGTATTGCCGTCTGGGCCAGCTGGACCTGAGGAGCCTTGATCTCGGCGTTGCGCAGAGCGGTGGCCACCCGCAGGCGCAACTCCCGGCCGACGTCGAACTGGCGTCCCGGTTGGGTTCGCAGGAACAGTCGTAGCTGGACGTAGCCGACCTCGATGGTCTCCACGCCGGCCACCTTCGGATCGCCGATGATCAGGTCCCGCCAACCCTCCTCGGCGGCCATAGAGGTCGACACCTCGTCGACCAGCTTGGTGACGACGGCCAGGTCCTCCTCGACCGGGATGGGGATGTCGAGCACCACCCGGGACCAGTCCTTGGACAGGTTGGTGACCTGGCGGAGCGAGCTGTTGGGGACGACGATGACCTCTCCGGTCTGGCTGCGCAGCTTGGTGATCCGCAAGGTGAGCTCCTCGACCGTCCCCGTGATGCCGGTCACCTGACCTGGCGTGGACAGCCGCACCAGGTCGCCGATGCCGAATTGGCGTTCGGTGAACAGGAAGAAGCCGGCCAGCAGGTCACTCACCACCTGCTGGGCGCCGAAGCCGATGGCCACGCCGGCGACGGTGGCGGGGGCCACCAGGCTGGTGAGGGGCAGGCCCAGCCGCTTGAGCACGACCAGGCCGATGACGAAGTAGGTGAGCGAGACGGCCGACCACTCGACGGCCTGTGCGACGGCCCGGGCCCGCTTGGTGCGCTCCGCCGTCACCCCTCCCGACTCGATGAGCGCTCTGGCTGCTTGGTCGAGCTTCAGGCGGTAGCGCGTCCCGGCCCAGCGCAAGAAGCGGGCGATGAGGATGGCGAGGAGCACGAACAGCACGGCCGGGAGCAGGCTGTCGCGCAACCAGTGGCCAAAGGGAACCAGGTTCACCCGACCAGCTTGCCCTCCTCAGCAGGCCCGGTGGCGCATGGGTAGGGGAGACCTTCGGCACTGACCGGCGCTCCGGGTAGCGACAGCAGGTGACTGATGACCACTTCGGTGATCTCGTTGAGCGAGCTCAGCTGCTCAGGGGTGAGCAGGTCGATGAAGTTCCGCCGCACACTGTCGACGTGGTGTGGGGCGGCAGCCTCGATCTCGGCCATGCCCCGCTCGGTGAGCACGGCGAACGATCCTCGGGCATCGGATGGGCACTCGGCACGGGTCAGCAGGCCTCGCTGCTCCATGCGGGTCACCTGGTGGGACAGCCTGCTCTTCGACCAGCGCAGCGCGGCGGCCAGATCACTCATGCGGATCTGGTGACCTGGAGTCTCGGAGAGGTAGACGAGCACCACGTAGTCGGCGACGGAGAAGCCGCTGTCGTGCCACAGGTCGCGGCCCGTCTGGGCCCGGATGAGGTCGCTGGCGGCGAGCCACCCGCGCCATGCCCGAGTTTCGAGGGGATCCAGCCAGCGCGTCTCAGCCACGCCCCCACATTAGTGGTTGACACATCAAAGAAACGCGCTAGGCTAATTGTTGACACATCAACGGTATGCAGATGAGAAGGCCGTGCACCTGCCACCGACCCACCAGGAGGTTCCCCCATGTCCGACACCTTGACCATCCCCGAGCTGACGGCCGGGACCTGGACCATCGACTCGGCGCACACCGAGGTCGGCTTCAGCGTTCGCCATCTCATGGTCAGCAAGATCAGGGGGACCTTCAAGACCTTCGAGGGCACGATCACCGTTCCCGCCGACGTGGCGGCGACGTCCGTGGAGGTCAAGGTCGACATGTCCTCGGTCGATACCGGCGAGGAGAACCGCGATCAGCACCTGCGTTCCGGGGACTTCTTCGCCACCGAAGAGTTCCCCCACATGACGTTCAGCTCGACGTCGGTAGCGAAGGCCGGCGATGACTACCGCCTGGAGGGCAACCTGAGCATCCACGGGGTCACCAAGCCCGTCGCCTTCGACGTCGAGTTCAACGGTGTGGGCCCCGACCCCTGGGGCGGTGTGCGGTCCGGGTTCAGTGCCGTCACTGAGATCAGCCGCAAGGAGTTCGGCATCGACATCGACATGCCCCTCGACGGTGGCGGCGTGGTGGTCGGCGACAAGATCAAGGTCATCCTCGAGGTCGAAGCCGTCCTGCAGGGCGGCTGAGGGTCCGGGTACCCGTGGGTGGGTCGCCTCCTCGGCCCTCGGAATTCAGTACCCGTCGTCGCCCGCCCAGGCTTGCAGCCAGCGGGGGTCGGCTTCCTCCCCGACAACCAAGAAGCGCAGGTCGGCGGACAACCGCATGGCATCGGTCGACGTGTCGAGGGAGGCGTGGACAACCCGGGGTGAGTGCAACGCGATGTCACCGGCCCGGAAGTCGGCCCACAACCAGCGGCGGCCGAGCTGCTCGGCGACCCAGGCCAGGTTGTGGCTGATGGATCGCTGGTCGTTCGGCCTGTCCGAGACCTGGCTGAGCCGATCCAGCTCGGACGGGTCGAGATCCTCGGAGTCCTCCAGGTAGATCAGCCCGCCGGTGGCCAGTGGCGTGTCGGTGAGGGGGATCCACATGGTCAGCAGCTGATCGGAGCCCTCGTTCAGGTAGCGGTGGTCGCTATGGGCTCGGGAGGCGCGCCGGGTTGACCGGTCGAAGTGGCGGACGATCTTGCGGGGCAGGATCCGGCACGGGGCGTCGAGGACGGTAGTGGCCAGATCTGTGAGGTCGGGGTCATGCGCCAACTCGGCGAACGCCGCCGTGCGCACGAAGTCGTGTGCCGGATGTCCCACGGTCCCGTGTGCCGGGAGGTCGTTAGGTCGGTGCCCGGAAAAGATGCCGGCCTCTGGCGGGTGGTGGCCGTCGAGGTAGGAGGGGTCGAAGGCTCCGAAGTAGTCGGCGGCCAGCCTGCGGAGTCGTTCCGGCTCGATCACCGAGCGGAGGAAGAGGTACCCGTCGCACCCGTAGCGCTCCCGGAGGGCCGCCGGGTCACGCCGTCGGTAGGTGCTGTCGGTGAGGGCAGCGAAGTGTCGGGCGTCGAAGGGAACCTCGACTCCGTTGGAGGTGACGGTCGGCATGGTCTGGACCAAACAGCAGGGGACCGGGACTGAAGCCGTCAGCGTAGCGACCTGCGAGTGCCCTAGCCTGGGATGAATGATCGCGTCGGTTCCCGAGCTGGACCCGGCGGCCGAGCTTCGCTGCGCTACCCGGTCGCGCGTTGCCGGGCTCGATCCGATCGGCACGATCGGCTCCTACGACGGGTACCTGTTGGTTGACGTGGCCCTGCCCTGGCCGTCAGATCTCGCCACAGTCGACGAGATCGCTGCCGTGCGGACCGTGCTATCGGGATCCGGGATCCGGTTCCAGGCCACCGTGCCCGCCGGCGCGCCTGCGACCGGCGAGCGGCGGGTCGCGCTCTATCGGCGGGTGCCGTCCGAACCGCCGGGGCCCTCCCGGGCGCCGCAGATGGTTCGGACCGAGGCCGTCGTGGCCATCTCGACTGGTGACCATGTCGAGAACCGGCGGCTCCTGGTTGCCGCAGCGGAGGGCCTCGTCGCCGGTGTTACCGGTGTCGCCGGTGTTGCCGGCGCGACGAGCGAGGTCCTGGTCTGCACCCATGGCCGGCACGACGTGTGCTGCGGCGCCCGGGGGTCGCGCCTCCATGAGGCCCTGGTCGTCGATCCGGGCCAGTTGGGCTCGGCGGTGAGCGTGCGGCGGACCAGCCACACCGGCGGCCACCGCTTTGCCCCGACGGCGATCGTCCTGCCGGAGGGGACGGCGTGGGCCTACCTCGACGTCGACGTGCTCCGATCGGTGGTGACCAGGACCGGGCCCGTCGCTGCCGTGCTCGACCACTACCGAGGCTGGTCCGGTCTGGACTCGCCGCGCCTGCAGGCCCTGGAGCGAGCGGTGCTCGGCGAGGTCGGATGGGACCTGTTGGACCTCCCGCGGTGGGGTGAGGATGTGGATGGCGTCGCCCGCCTCCACGTCGAGGGGCCGTCGCCGACGACCTGGGAGGCGACCTTGAGCCCGGGGCGGCAGGTGCCTCGAGCCGAGTGCGGGGTAGCGGGGCCGCGGCCGGGGAAGGCCGACACCGAGATGATCGTCGGCGGGCTTCGAACCGTGGTCTGAGGCAGTCCTGGAACCCAGCAGGCAACGTCAAACCGCCTCTGAAGCCCGCCGCCTGGGAATGTGCCCGCCCACCGCTTACGCTCGACGTCAGTTGCCAGGACAGAAGAGATGAGGTGCCGCAGCATGGTCCACGAGCCAGCAGTATCCGAGCACGACCGTGGTCAGGCTCGCCGGTTGGCACGGACTCGCCGGATGGCACGGACTCGCCGGATGGCACGGACTCACCGGATCCTGCGTGGCGTCACCGTCGTCGGGGCCGTGGTCCTCATCGCCGGATGTGGCTCAGGCAGCGGTTCGTCCAAAGCCGCGCCGCAGACCACCTCGGGGTTGACGGTCAGCACCAACCCGGCGCCCCAGGCCTCCACCGCCACTGGCGGAGCCGCATCCCTGCAGCAGGCGTTCGTCAGCGTCGTCGCCAAGGTTCGTCCCGAGGTCGTCAAGGTGACCAGCACCTCCCAGGGCACCACGGACCTCGGCTCGGGCATCATCTACGACAACCAGGGCGACATCGTCACCAACGCCCACGTGGTGGGTACGGCCAAGAGCTTTCAGGTCACCTTCTCCGGCGGGCAGACCGCCAGCGCCACCCTCGTCGGCGCCTACACAGGCGGCGACCTGGCCGTAGTCAAGGTGGCAGGAGGCAAGTCCCTGCCGCTGCAGCCGGCCACCTTCGGCGACTCCAAGGCCCTGCAGATCGGAGACATCACTCTTGCCATCGGCAACCCGCTCGGCTTCGCCAGCAGCGTCACCGAGGGCATCGTCAGCTTCAACGGGCGCAGCGTGGCCGAGAGCAACAGTGTGACGCTCCCCTCGACGGTGCAGACCAGCGCGGCCATCAACCCGGGCAACAGCGGGGGCGCCCTCGTGGACCTCAACGGTGACGTGATCGGCATCCCAACGCTGGCCGCCACCGACCAGCAGCAGGGAGGGACGGCGGCTGGCATCGGCTTCGCCATCCCCTCCAACACGGTCAAGCTCATCGTGCCCCAGCTCATCTCGTCCGGCAGGGTGACCAACTCGGGACGCGCCGAGCTGGGCATCAGGGCAGGCGCGGGAACGGGCGGTGGCGGTCAGGCCAGTGGCGTTGTGGTCGTCACCGTGGTCGCCGGCGGACCCGCAGACAAGGCCGGGATCAAGGACGGAGACCTCATCACGGCCATCAACGGCAAGCCCACCCCGTCGCTCGCCGACCTCCAGGACATTCTGTCGACCTTGACACCCGGCCAGGGGGCCAAGGTGACGGTGCAGTCCCAGGGTGGCGGCGGCCGCCCGGTCAACGTCACCCTTGGCCAGCTTCCCGGCTAGGGCTCGGGGTAGGCGTGGCGCCAACCCTTCGGCGACCAGGGGAGCGCGTCCGTCAGCAGTCGCTCAGCATCCGCAAGCGTCATCGAAGCCACTTGCCAACAAGATGCGGACCGACCCTGAGGAAGCCAGCCTCGTACCTCGACCAGCGGTGTTTCAAGCCGCTCGCAGCCACGAGAATCGGATTGCGTCCGAGGCCGCCTCGCCGGGTCCGAGGACCGGTGGAGACCACAGAATGAAGGAACGCTGTGCGCTCCTAAAAGGCGGGTCGTCGGCGACTCAACTCACACCACGTCGAAGTCGGCCGGGTCCGGGCCGACCCGGTGCTCGGGACCGAGCCCGGTCAGTCGCTCCATCTCCTCGTCGCCCAAGTCGAAGTCGAACACGGCGATGTTCTCGCGGATACGCTCTGGGTTGACCGACTTGGGGATGACCACGTTGCCCAGCTGGATGTGCCAGCGCAGCACGATCTGGGCGGGCGAGCGGTCGTGAGCCTTGGCGATCTCGACGATCACGCTGTCGTCCAGGAGGCCCTTGCCTTGTCCGATCGGGCTCCACGCCTCGGTGACGATGCCGTGCCCGGCGCCGTAGGAGCGAAGCGCAGCTTGGGCCAGGCGGGGATGCAGCTCGATCTGGTTGACCACCGGGGTGACGCCGCTCTCTGCGGCCAGGCGCTCCAGGTGCTCCACGTTGAAGTTGGAGACGCCGATGGAGCGGGTCCGCCCGTCGGCGAGGATCTTCTCGAACGCCTTCCAGGTGTCCACGTACAGGTCGCGCTTGGGCAGCGGCCAGTGAATGAGGTACAGGTCGACGGCATCAACGCCCAAGCGGGCCAGGCTGGCATCGAATGCCTCGAGGGTGTTGTCGTATCCGTGGTCGGCGTTCCACAGCTTGGTGGTGACGAACAGCTCGTCGCGAGGAACGCCGCTGCTGGCGATGGCCTTGCCGACACCCTCTTCGTTGCCGTAGGCGGCGGCCGTGTCGATCAGGCGGTAACCGGCATCGATCGCTTCGGCGACGGGGCCGACGACCTCGTCGGCGGGGACCTGAAAGACCCCGAAGCCAATCTGGGGGATGGACGTTCCGTCATGAAGGGTGATCGTGGGGGTGGTGACCATGCGGGCCGGTCCTCTCATCGTCGGTGCTCCTTCCCCATGTTCCCGATTGCGCCCCGGTTCACGCCTCCCAGGGACGGGCTCGTGAAGCGTCTCAGGCGTCACTTCCCCATCGGTCGGCGTAGGGTCTGGGCGTGTCGCTTCCGATGACCGTGGCGGCCAGGCGGAGGTGGGCGGTGCTCGTGGCCGTGCTGAGCGTCGTGGCCGGGGCGTGCGGGTCCGCATCCAACCCGCCACACAGGTCGTCGGGGGCCGGCCCGGCCCCTGTGGCAACCGTCTGGTTGTGTCGCCCGGGCCTGGCCGACGACCCCTGCGCCCAGAGCCGGGCCGCGTCCTCGGTCTCGTCGAGCGGTGCGGTGACCCCGATCCCCGAGCGACCAGGGGCGGCGTCGGCGTTCGACTGCTTCTACGTGTACCCAACCGTCTCCGACGAGCCCTCCGACAACGCCGACCTCCGGGTGCAGGCGCCCGAGACCCGAGCCGCCCAGGAGCAGGCGTCGAGGTTCTCCCAGGTGTGCAACGTGTGGGCGCCGATGTACCGCCAGGTCACCCTGACCGGCCTGGTCCAGGGCATTGCCGGCCACGACGCTGCAGCGAACGCCATCGCCTACCAGAGCCTGTTCGCCGGGTGGAAGGACTACGTGGCGCACCACAACGCCGGGAAGCCGATCATCCTCATCGGCCACTCCCAGGGGGCGGCGATCCTGATCCAGCTCATCCGCCACCAACTCGATCCCGACCCGGCGCTGCGCAAGCGTCTGGTCTCGGCCATCATCCTGGGCGGCAACGTGCAGGTGCCGACGGGCAAGACGGTCGGAGGGAGCCTCGGGACCGTGCCCATCTGCACCGCGAGCGGCCAGGTCGGTTGTGTGATCGCCTATTCCACATTCGGATCCCCGCCCCCCAGGGACGCCCTGTTCGGTAGGCCCGGCCAGGGTGTCAGCCTCCTGGCCGGGCAGACATCCTCAGCGGCCCAGTCGGTGGCCTGCACCAACCCGGCCAGTCTGGGCGGCGGCACCGGACTCCTCCACCCGTTCTTCGCCCCGGTGGATGCCCCGGTACCCGGGGCGGCGGTCGCGACGCCGTGGGTCTCGTTCCCGGGCCTGTACGCCGCCACCTGTGCCCACGCAGGGGGCGCGTCGTGGCTGCAGGTGACGGCGCAGGCGGCGCCGGGTGACCCTCGTCCCCGGGTCACGGCCACGCCGGGCCCGGAGTGGGGCTTCCACGGCCAGGACGCGAACCTCGCTCTCGGCGACCTCGTCGACGACGTGGCCGCCCAGGAGCAGGCTTTCCGGTGATTCGGGCCCGAGGACCTGCCCTGCGACGAGGGGGATCGGTCCCGGCGTAAGGGGGGGCTTGTTGCGCAAGGACCACTACCGCCTGCGGTCGCCGTTCCTCCCGGTATCGGCCTCGGGCGGCGGGGAACGGTCCCACGATGTGTCCTCGGCGCCGAGGACGTGGTCCCGGAACAGCGCGGCGGTTGCCGGTAACTCCGGGTCAATCCTCGCTACCAGGTGCCAACGCCGCCGGAGGGGGAGCGGCCCTGAGCGCCACTCCTCGAGATCCCCCTCGGCGATCTCGCGGGAGACCGCAGCACGTGACACCAGGGCGATGCCCAGGCCGACCATGACCGATTCGCGGATGGCGCCGTTGGATCCGAGCGTCAGCCGTGGCGGGTCGATACCGAGATCGGCCAGCAGCTCGTCGGTGGTCGACGCCATGCCCGAACCGGGTTCGCGGACCAGCCATGTGTGGTTGGCCAGGAGCGCCTCGGTCACCGGGCGGGGGGTGGGCCGTTGGTCCCCGCTGCGAGCGCTGACCACCACGAGCTCGTTGTCACTGCTGGCCAGGCTGGCCAGTTGACCGCCGACCGGGGGCCGGCCGCCGACGCCCAGGTCGGCTGCGCCGTGGGTGATCAGCTCCCACACCCGGCTGCGATTCCCGACCTCTAGGGTCACCTCCACGTTGGGGTGAAGTCGACGGAACGTGGCCAGCACGGGGGGGACGACGTGCTCGCCGGCGGTGGTGACCGCAGCCAGGCGCAGACGGCCATGCTCGGGATCGGCCTTGGCCACGGTGGCCACACGGGCCTCGTCCCACAGCCCCAGGATCCGGCGTCCGTAGCGGGCGAACACCTGCCCGGCTTCGGTGAGGCGCAGGCCGCGGCCGTTGCGTTGAACCAGCCGTACGCCCAGCTCGGCCTGGAGGGTGGCAAGGACCGATGACACGGCGGACTGGCTCACCACGAGACGCTCGGCCGCCTCCCGGACTGATCCGGAATCGGCAACAGCAACAAAGGTCTGGAGCTGGCCGGGGGTCATAGATGAGTGATGACTGATGATAGCGCGGTGAAGAACCCGTAGACAGGTGATGGTTGAGTTGCGATGATGGTAAGAGAACCCAAGAGGTTGAGGAGACGACCACATGGCTCAGTCAGAAAATGGTGCCGAATCAGGAAACGGCACGGCGAAGAAGTCCGACCGGTGGGCCGCCGGGGTCATCCCCTACGCCGAGATGGGCTACTGGGAACCCGACTACCAGCCGAAGGACTCCGACATCCTGTGTGCCTTCCGGATCACGCCCCAGCCGGGCGTCGATCCGAAGGAGGCGGGTGCAGCCGTGGCCGGGGAGTCGTCGACGGCGACGTGGACGGTCGTGTGGACCGACCGCCTGACCGCCCACGAGCACTACCAGGCCAAGTGCTACCGGGTGGACCCGGTGCCCGGAGCTGACAACCAGTACATCGCCTGGATCGCCTACGACATGGACTTGTTCGAGGAAGGCTCGATCGCCAACCTGACCTCGTCGATCATCGGCAACGTGTTCGGCTTCAAGGCCCTCAAGGCGCTGCGCCTCGAGGACATGCGGATCCCTACCCACTACGTGAAGACCTTCCCCGGGCCACCGCATGGCATCGTCATGGAGCGGGAGTACCTCAACAAGTACGGCCGCCCGCTCATCGGAGCCACCACCAAGCCCAAGCTCGGTCTGTCCGCCCGGAACTACGGGCGGGTCGTCTACGAAGCTCTGCGCGGCGGCCTGGACTTCACCAAGGATGACGAGAACATCAACAGCCAGCCGTTCATGCGCTGGCGGGACCGGTACCTGTTCTCCATGGAAGGTGTTCAGCGGGCGCAGGCGGAGACCGGCGAGGTGAAGGGCCACTACCTCAACGTGACCGCTGGGACCATGGAGCAGATGTACGAGCGGGCCGAGTTCGCCAAGGAGATCGGCAGCGTCATCATCATGATGGACCTGACCGTCGGTTTCACCGCCATGAGCTCGATGTCCAACTGGGCCCGAAAGAACGGGGTGATCCTCCACCTCCACCGGGCCGGCTACGCCACCTACGCCCGCCAGAAGAACCACGGTGTCAACTTCCGGGTCCTGGCCAAGTGGTGCCGGCTGCTCGGGGTCGACCACATCCACTCTGGGACCGTTGTCGGCAAGCTGGAAGGTGACCCCAACATCATCCGGGGCTACTACAACACCCTGCGCCTCGACCACGTCGAGGCCAACCCGGGACAGGGCATCTACTTCGATCAGGACTGGGCGTCCATGCCCGGCACCATGCCCGTCGCCTCGGGCGGGATCCACGCCGGGCAGATGCATCAACTCCTCGACTACCTGGGCGAGGACGTGGTGTTGCAGTTTGGAGGAGGCACCATCGGCCACCCGATGGGCATCGCCGCAGGTGCGTCGGCCAACCGGGTCGCCGTCGAGGCCATGATCAAGGCCCGCAACGAGGGCAGGGACTTCGTCAACGAAGGGCCCGACATCCTCACGGCTGCCGCCAAGAAGTGCCCAGCACTACAGACCGCGCTCGATACCTGGGGCGAGATCTCCTTCAACTACGACTCGACGGACACGCCCGACGTCGTAGCCACACCCAGCACCTGATCCCACCCCACCGAGGAGCCAGACCGATGCGCCTGAACCAAGGGACATTCTCCCACCTACCCGACTTCACCGACGATGAGATCAAGGCCCAGATCCAGTATTCGATCGACAACGGCTGGGCCATTGCCATCGAGATGACCGATGACCCCCACCCGAGGAACGTCTACTGGGACATGTGGGAGTTGCCCATGTTCGAGGTGGACGACTCGGCTGGGCCCATGAGCGAAGTCAAGCGGTGCCGGGAGGCCTATCCCAACCACTACATCCGGGTGACGGCCTACGACGCCCGGTTGGGCCGCCAGACGACGGCCCTGTCGTTCATCGTCAACCGTCCCGCCATCGAGCCCGGCTTCCGCCTGGAGCGCCAGGAGACCGCTGACCGCCAGATCCGCTACACCCTCCACTCCTACGCCACCAACCAGCCCCAGGGCGAGCGCTACGTAGGTAGCTGAGTGGCGATCAGAGAACTGCCAGACGCTGAGCATGGCTGAGACCGGGGAGCGCCAGCGGTCGGGCTTCTCCATGACCCAGCCGGGGGGTGGAGCGGCCGGCAAGGCTGGCAACGGCGTCGACGGTGATGCCGGCCAGGATGACGGTGGCGAGGACTGGTTGGACGACAACGCCACCGTTGACCTGCAGGCGGAGCGCGCCGCCTACGACATCGACGGTGTCCTCGAACGCCTGGATCAGGAGCTGGTCGGCCTGGTGTCGGTGAAGGCCCGAGTCCAGGAGATCGCGTCGCTGCTGGTGGTGGATCGCCTGCGCCGCCGCTTCCGCCTCGAATCCAGCCCCCCGAACCTGCACATGTGCTTCACCGGAAGCCCCGGTACCGGGAAGACGACGGTGGCGCTGCGCATGGCCGAGCTGCTTTATCAGATCGGCTACATCCGCCGCAACAAGGTCGTCTCGGTCACCCGGGATGACCTGGTCGGCGAGTACATCGGTCACACCGCGCCCAAAACCCGCGAGGTGCTCAAGCGGGCCATGGGCGGCGTCCTGTTCATCGACGAGGCCTACTACCTCTACCGGGTGGAGAACGAGCGGGACTACGGGCAGGAGACCATCGAGATCCTCCTCCAGGCCATGGAGCGCGACCGCGAGGATCTGGTGGTCATCCTGGCGGGTTATGCCGACCGCATGGACACCTTCTTCACCTCGAACCCGGGCATGAGCTCGCGCATCGCCCATCATCTTGACTTTCCCGACTACAGCGGCGAAGAGCTGATGGCCATCGGAGCGCTGATGCTCGGTGACCAGGGCTACTACCTGTCACCCGAGGCCGAGGATCTGTTCGGCACCTACCTGGAGCGAAGGCGGCAGCAACTCAACTTTGCCAATGCCCGCAGTGTTCGCAACGCGTTGGAACGAGCCCGGCTGCGGCATGCCGATCGCTTGATGTCGGGGCAGACAACCACCGTGGGCAAGGCCGAGCTGATGCGGATCGAGGCGGAGGACATCGCCAAGAGCCGGGTCTTCGACGACGGGCCGGCCACCGACGGCTGAGATCAGCGGGGTCCCAGGGCAGGCAGTTGGCCGTCGGGATCGGGCAGGGGAGGGCCGCCGACGGAAAGGGTCACCGTGATGGTTGTCCCTTGGCCGACGCCCGAGGTGACCTCGAGGTGGGCACCGACCAATGCGGCGCGCTCCGCAAGGCCAACCAAACCGAATGCCATCGGGCGGGACGCCGCTTGGGCATCGAAGCCCACACCGTCGTCGCGCACGCTCAGCCGCACGGACCCATCGTGGCCGGTGAGCACGATGTGGACGGCGGAGGCACCGGCGTGCTTGACGATGTTGCGGAGCGCTTCTTGGACGATACGGTACAACGCCGTCTCCACGTGGGCGGGGAGGGGGCACGACTCCAACTCGATGTCGACCTCGGAGCGGACACCGGCACCGAGCGAGGCGACCAGGCTGGTGATGCCGGCGGCCAACCCGAGGTCGTCGAGGACCGACGGGCGTAGGCCGACGATGGCCTGGCGGGCCTCATCGAGGGCATCGGCGAGCAGAGCGCTGGTCGCCTGCAGCTCGCCGAGGACCTCCCCCGGCCCGCTCAGGGACCGGGCAGCGCTCAGGTGGTACGAAGCACTGACAAGCCTTTGGCTGATCCCATCGTGGATGTCGCCGGCGATGCGCCGTCGCTCGATCTCCTGGCCCTCGATCGTCCGGGCGGCGAACTGCTCCAGCTGACGCTCCCGGTTGGCCAGGCGGTCGTAGAGGACGGCGTTCTCCACGATGCCAGCCAGGAGCCCGGCCACCTCCGACAGCCGGTCCAGGTCGTCAGCGCTGAAGTGGTTGGCATCGTGGGCGTGGACGTTGAGCACGCCGACGACGACGCCAACGGGGCGCAGCATGGGCACCGAGATCATCGATGCGAAGTCCTCGCCGCGCAGGGCCGGGATGTACACGTAGCGGGCATCGGTCCACTTGTCGTCGATGTGCGCCGGCTGGCCCCGCTCCGCCACCCACCCAGCCACCCCCTCGCCGATGCGGAGGCGGATGGTTCCGGCCAAGCGGTCGAAGCTCTCCGGCATCGCCCCGGCCAGCACCAGCCCGCCGGCCTCGTGGTCGACGACATGGACGAAGCAGGCGTCGGCCCCGATGGTCCGGGCTACCAGGACGGCCGCCCGGCGGACGACGGCACGCAGGTTCCGCTCCTCGGTGCTCAGCTCGATGATGCTGCGCAGGACGGCGGCCCAGCCCTCGTCCGAGGTCGTTGAGCCGGTTTCCGGACCGGTCACCGAAACAGCCCCTCTCGGAGGGCGAAGGCCACCGCCTGGGTGCGGTCCGTGACTCCGAGCTTGCGGTAGATCGAGCTCACATGGGTCTTGATCGTCTCCTCGCCGAGCGTCAACCGCCCGGCGATGACCCGGTTGCCGTGGCCATGGACTATCAGCTCGAGCACCGAGCTCTCCCGTTGGCTGAGGCCGAGATGGGCACCGACCCAGAACTCGCCGCGCTCCAGACGGGCAGCGGACAACGCCACCCGTCCGGCCAGGGCCGGATCGACGACGATCTCGCCGGCGACGACCCGGGCCAGGTGGCCGACCAGGTCTTCCGCCTCCAACTGCTTGGTGAGGTAGCCGACGGCGCCGGCCCGGAGCCCCTGGAAGAGGTACTGCTCGTCGTCATAGACGGTCAGCAACACGACCTTGCCATCGGGGTGGACCCGTAGGAGTTGCTCGCACAGCTCGAAGCCGGTGACGGCCCGCATGCGGATGTCGACCAGGGCGATGTCGGGTCGGAGGTCGACCGCCAGGCGCCGAGCCTCGACGGCGTTGGTGGTGGCGGCCACGATCCGCACCGCCTGGGCGTGGGGCCGCAACATAGCGGCGAGGCCGTCAAGCACCATCTGGTGGTCGTCGACGAGCAGGAGTGTGGTCGGACGCCGCCGCAGCGCCGGCGTCTCGGGGTCCATGTCGGCACCCTAAGGGACTGGGCAGAACCACCTGCGCAGTCCCTGAGGCTCCCTCGGCCGTTCACCCGTTGAGGGGAGGGCAGGTTCGCGCCTCGTGCGTAGCGTCGAGGTCACCGTCGAGGAGTGACGACATGCCCTACAAGTTGGTGATGATGCAACGCGCGGAACTGGCGCCTGACCGGCACCGGCCGGTCATGTTGGCCGTCGCCGGCGACAGCGCGGCGGGCAAGACGACCCTGACGCGTGGTCTGGTCGCCGCCCTGGGGGGCGAGAACATCTCGTCCATGTGTGTCGACGACTACCACGCCTATGACCGGTTGGAGCGCAAGGGGCTTCCGTTCACTCCCCTCAACCCGGCGTGCAACTACATGGACATCATGGAGCAACACCTCCAGCTCCTGGCCATGGGCGAGCCCATTCTCAAGCCCGTCTACAACCATCATGCCGGAACCTTGGATCGGCCGATCCTGTTCACGCCGACCGACAACGTCATCGTCGAGGGTTTGCTGCCCCTCCACAGCCGCATGTCCAGGGCCTGCTTCGACCTCAGCGTGTACCTCGACCCGCCGGAGACCCTTCGGCGGGTCTGGAAGGTCAAGCGCGACACCGGCCAGCGCGGCTATGGCGAAGCGCAGGTCCTCGGTGAGCTGGAGCGGCGCGAACCCGAGTCGTCGATGTACATCCGGCCGCAGCGCCGCCACGCCGACATCGTGGTGCGCTTCGCTCCGATCGAGGAGCGCGACGAGCACACGAAGGGCCTGCTGAGCGCTACGATCCTCCTTCGCCCGACGGCGTCGCATCCCGACCTCAGCGGGATCTTGACCGAGGACACCCGCGAGGCCATCCATCTGAAGCTGATTCGTGACGATGACGGGAAGCCGGTCGACGCCCTCCACGTCCACGCCTACGCGGATCGCCAGACCACCCGGAAGGTCGAGGAGGCCATCTGGGAAGACCTCGGCATCGATGCCGACCTGCCTGGCGAGCTCGGCATCATCGAGGGTCAGACGCGCAGTGAACCGCTGGCCGTGGTGCAGCTGATCCTGCTCTACCACCTCCTGCTCGGCCGGCGGGCCGACGCCCCCCGCGCTCAGGAGGGGGCGGAGCTCTCGTTGTCGTCTTCGTCGGCGAAGACGAAAACCCTGACGGCGTAGCCGGTGGCGGGATCGAGCTGGGCCAGGTAGGACGACGGCTGGCGGCCCACGATCTGGGCCACTCCGGCGCAGAACTCGCGGGAGGTGGCCTGGTGCACCGCCTGATGGTGGGCGATCACCTCGGTCACCATGCCCCGGTTGACCAGGGTCCGGTCCATGATCGTCAGGCGGTCGGTGGAAAGGGCGGTGATCAGCTCGGGGTCACCGTTGGTCACCGATACCCGGACAGACGTGGGTCCCCGGCCATAGAAGTCGCGCTCGAGCTTGGTGATGATCTCGGCGATGGCGGCCCGCTGTTCCTTGGTGATCTCCATCGGCGGGAACGCCCCCAGGTGGTGGTAAAGTGCGCTTGTCGAGCCGGGGGTCTCTCAACGGGGACGCAGGGTTCGTCAGACGCAGGTTCTCTGTCGGCAAGATCGTGGCAACACGGTCGAACAGATGGTGAACAAGCCGAGAAGGTCGCGTCTCGCTTGGTCACGCACGTCGGTGATGATGCCACGGGACCCTCTCCAGATTACAGGAGATGTGTCTCTTGAGGGATTTGAGCATCGAGCGCCCCCCGTCCGCCACCACCGTTGTCGATCACCTGGCCTTGGGTGAGGCTCGCCTCACCGGCCGGCAGCTGGCCACCATCGTCGGGCGGATTCGTCGCCAGGACCCCTGGTGGCGGCCACTCGTCCGCTACGACTTCGATCACCGTTGGTATGTCCGGCTGCACTGGTCGCGTAGCGTCGAGGTGTGGCTCCTCGGCTGGCAACCCGGCCAGGACACCCAGTTCCACGATCACGGCGGCTCCTCGGGGGCTTTTGTGGTCACCGAGGGGACGTTGAATGAGCGGTACGGCTCGGTGGAGCGCTGGGACGGAGGCCAGGGGCGTGATCACCGCCCAGGCCGGGCGTGCTGGTTCGGGCCTGACTACGCGCACAACTTGGGCAATGGGGGGACTGAGGTGGCCACCAGCATCCACGCATACTCGCCTCCGCTGTCGACCATGACGTACTACCGGAGCGAGACCTCACCGCGCAGCAGTGTCCAGTCCCTCGTGCCCTACGACGCCCTGTTCACCTCCGGCCCCGAACCGGGCATCGACTTGGACCTGGCCACCAGTGCCGTGGGCCACGCCGCTCCCGCCGAGGAGGCGGTCCTGCCGTCGGGGGCACCGGCCCCAGCCTGATCAGGCACAACCGGCTGAGGTCGATGCTGGCTCCGAGACCGGTTCCGGGGGGAGGGTTCGAACCTCCAAGCATTCGGCTCCAAAGGCCGACGTTCTGCCAATTGAACTACCCCGGAAGGCTCGCGGTGGTCCACGGTCCGCCGGTCTGCCGAGAGACCAGCCCGCCGCAGCGGTGCACCAGCGTCGCACAAAACGACGGCAGAGCGCGGAGGGTAAGCGGCGAGGAACGACTTGGCGGCGTCACGTTCCTTTCCGGTCTCGTGCGCTGCCCAGTTCGCCGACACGGTCGCAGCCATCACCGAGGGGCACTCCTGGGCGCCGTCGCCGGCCGGGCATCGGCACCCGGGGCCGGACTCCGGGGGGACGCGACGTTCGATAGAAAGAGGTGATGGCGACCCGACCCGAGGATGCGTCCGCGCAACACGAGGGGCCACGCGGCCTGTGCGCCGTGGTGCTGGCCGCCGGCGAGGGGACCCGGATGCGCTCCGAGCGCCCCAAACCCCTCCATCGGCTCTGCGGGCGATCCATGGTCCTGCACGTCCTGCATGCGGTGGCCGAAGTCAACCCCGCCCGCGTCGTGGTCGTGGTCGGTCACGGGGCGGAGCGGGTGACCAAGGCGGTGGGCGAGCAACCCCCCGCCGAGCTGCCCATCGACTTCGTCGAGCAGCGGATCCAACGGGGCACAGGTGACGCCGTCCTCGTGGCCCTCACCGCCTTCCCTGACGACGAGGAGGTCGACGACGGGGGTGACATCATCGTCCTGCCGGGTGACACGCCGCTGCTGCGGGCGCCGACCCTGGCGGCGCTCGTGCGCACCCATCGACAGGCCGGCGCGGCGGCGACGGTCCTGACCGCCCGCCTGGCCGATCCGAGGGGGTACGGGCGCATCGTTCGAGATCGCTCCGGACGGGTGTCGCGCATCGTCGAGCAGGCCGACGCCAACGCCGAGGAGCTCGCCGTCGACGAGATCAACACCTCGATCTACGTGTTCCGCCGATCGGTGCTGGCCCCCGCCCTGCGCCGCCTCAGCCCCGACAACGTCCAGGGGGAGTTCTACCTGACCGACACCATCAGCGTGCTCCACGACGCGGGCTACCCGGTGACGTCCATGGTGGTGGACGATCCCATGGAAGCGGCGGGGGTCAACGACCGGGCGCAGCTGGCCGTGGCGGAGGCCGAGCTGCGGGATCGGATCAACGAGCGGTGGATGCGCAGAGGTGTGACGATGATCGATCCGGAGCGGACCTACCTCGATACCACCGTCGAGCTGGCCGCCGACGTCGTCGTCTACCCGGGGACCATGCTCCAGGGGCGCACGGTGGTGGCCTCTGGTGCCGAGATCGGACCGAACGTCCAGCTGGCCGACTGCATCGTGGGAGAACGGGCCGTGGTCACTGCCACCGTCGCCCGGGCCGCGACCATCGGTGCCGATGCCCGGGTCGGCCCGTGGGCCGACCTGCCGGCGGGCACCAGGATTTCCGATGGCCAGGTCACCGGGGCATGCTTCACTGGTTGGCGACAGGAGGCACCGTGATGGGTGAGAAGCAGCAGCCGTTGGAACTTGTAGCGAAGCGCAAGCTCCAACTGTTGAGTGGACGCTCGCATGTGGGCCTGGCGGCGGACATCGCCAAGCACCTGGACCTCGAGCTCGGCCAGTCCAACCTGGTCGATTTCGCCAACGGCGAGGTCCGTCCTCGATTCGGCGATTCGGTCCGGGGGACCGATGTGTTCATCATCCAGTCCCATTGCCGCACGCCGGGGCGGTCGGTCAACGACTCGTTGCTCGAGCAGTGGATCATGATCGACACGGCCAAGCGGGCCTCGGCCAAGCGCATCACCGCCATCTGCCCGTACTACGGGTACTCCCGCCAGGACCGCAAGTCAAAGGGTCGCGAGCCGATCACCGCCCGCCTGGTCTCGGACGTCTTCACCACCGCTGGCGCCGATCGGATCATCGCTGTCGACCTCCACTCCGGCCAGATCCAGGGTTTCTTCGACGGCCCGGTGGATCACCTCACCGCCGTCCCGCTCCTCACCGAGTACCTCCGCAACCATGCACCGAACGGGGACTTCGTGATGGTCGCCCCCGACACCGGGAGGACAAAGGTGGCCGAGCAGGCCGCCCGCCACGCGGGGGACAAGGTCGACGTGGCCAGCGTCTACAAGCGCCGGCCCAAAGATGCCGTCAACCAGGTCGAGGCGCTCGACGTCATGGGCGAGGTCGAAGGTCGTATGTGCGTGCTCATCGACGACATGATCGACACGGCGGGGACCATCTGCGCGGCGGCCGAGCTGCTCACCAAGCGGGGGGCGACCGAGGTGTGGGCCATGTGCACCCATGGGGTGCTCTCCGACCCTGCGGTCGACCGCCTGAAGTACTCGCCGATCTCCAAGGTCGTCATCACCGACACCCTGCCCCTGCCTCCTGAGAAGCAGATCGACAAGATCGAGGTCGTCTCCGTGGCCCGGATCTTCGCAGACGCCATCCACGCGGTGTTCCGTGACCAATCGGTGTCGGAGATCTTCGGCGGCGAGAACCAGACCTGATGCGTACCGCGGACATCCAGCCACTAGCATCGTCCGGTCCCTAGGGGGCCCCTGTCCTGGGTGGGCGGGCCCCTCCGGAGTTCCGAGGAGCGCACGTCGATGGCTGAGATCACCCTGGTAGCCGAGCCCGGAAGGGTGACCGGTACCTCCGCGTCCAAGCGCATGCGCGCCGGGGGCCGCATTCCTGCCGTCGTCTACGGCGGTGGGATGGACGCCGTGTCGGTGTCGGTCGACGCCCGCCTGCTGCGCCAGGCCCTCTCCGGTGAGTCCGGGGTCAACCAGCTGCTCTCCCTCGAGGTCGGCTCCGCCAGGCATCTGACCCTGGCCCGGGTGATCCAGCGTCACCCGGTGCGCAATACGGTGGTACATGTCGACTTTCAGGTCGTGCGCCGCGACGAGGTCCTGTCGGCCGACGTCTCCATCGTCCTCGTCGGTGAGTCCAAATCGGTGGAGCAGGAGCGCGGCGTGATCGAGCAGCCGTTGCAGTCGCTGACCATCAACGCCCTGCCGGCCAACATCCCCTACGAGATCACCGTCGATCTGTCGAACCTCGAGATCGGCGACACGGTGCGCGTCGGCGACCTCAAGCTGCCCACGGGCGTGACCACCGACACCGACAGCGACGAGCCGGTCGTGGTCGCCGCCGTCTCTGCGGTTGCCGCCGAGGCCACCGAGCTCGCTGAGGAGGAGGCCGCGGCTGCCGAAGGCGAGGCCGGCGCCGAGGATGGCTCGCACCGCGGCGCCACGGAAGGCGACGCGCCGGCCGGGGACGGCTAACGACCCCGCTGGGCCGGGACGCCAAGCGGCGAACCGGGACTCCGGCGGACATGCTGGCCGTGGGCCTCGGAAACCCGGGCGCGTCCTACGCCGGCACCCGCCACAACGTCGGTGCCGACGTCATTGCGGTGCTGGCCGACCGCCACGGCGAACGGCTGCGGCGCTCGGTGCGCGACCACGCCCTGGTTGCCGAGGCACGGGTCGGGCCCCGGCGCCTGGCGCTGGCGTTCCCCCAGACGTACATGAACGACTCGGGGCGGGCGGTCCTGCCCCTCCTGCGCCGCTTCGGGATCGAGGACGTGGCCGGGCTGGTGGTGGTCCACGACGAGCTCGATCTGCCCACCGGTGGCCTGCGGGTCAAGGTCGGCGGCGGCCTGGCGGGCCACAACGGGCTGCGTTCCATCAAGGCCCACCTCCACGACGACGGCTTCACCCGCGTCCGCATCGGCATCGGCAAACCGCCCGGAGGTCCACAGCGGGGTGCCGATCACGTCCTGGCCGCACCCTCCAAGCGGGACCGCACCGAGCTGGCGTTGACCATCCAGTTGGCCGCCGACGCCGTGGAGCTCCTCCTCGTTGAGGGCGCGGTCGCCGCCCAGAACCAGTTCAACTCGTGACAGACGACCTGGCACGTAACACCAGGTCTGCGGTTCACTGGAGACACCCATGAGTGAGCCCACCGGCGCCCTCGGCCCCCTCCTTCCCCTCCTTCGCAGCGATCCGGCGTTCTCCGACGTGGTCGGTCTGCGCCATGCGGTCATCGCCGTGCCCGAGCCAGCCCGGGCGTTCACCGTCGCCGCCCTGGCCTTGGCGTCAGGTCGTCGCCCGACGCTGGTCGCCGTGCCGACCGCCACCGACGCTGAGCGCCTGGCCCATGACGTCGCCGCCTATCTGGGACCTGACGAGGTCGACCTGTTCCCGGCCTGGGAGACCCTGCCCTTCGAGCGGGTCAGCCCCGGCGTGGAGACCATGGGCCGCCGCCTGCGGGCTCTGTGGCACCTGCGACAGGGGGGAAACGGGCCTCGGGTGCTCGTCGCCCCCATCCGCGCCCTCCTCCAGCGCCTCGGCCCCGGCGTGGAGTCGGCCAGTCCCACCGTCATCGCCAAGGGTGACCACGTCGATCCCGAGCGGCTGGTCGCCCGCCTGGTGGCGATGGGATACCGGCGGGAGTACCAGGTCGAGCACCGCGGCGAGCTCGCCGTGCGAGGGTCCATCGTGGACGTGTTCGGCGCCACGGCGGACGGTCCCGTGCGCATCGACCTGTGGGGCGACGAGGTGGATCGCCTCACCGAGTTCGCCGTCGCCGATCAACGCTCGACGGCCGACGTCGCCGACGTGGTCCTCTTCGGGTGCCGGGAGCTGCTCCCCTCCCAAGAGGTCCGGGACCGGGCCGCCGATCTGATCGCTGCCGCTCCTTGGGGTCGGGACTCGTGGGAGAGGCTGGCCGAGGGCCACATCTTCGACGGGATGGAGTCGTGGCTCCCGTGGGTCACCGCAGAGGAGCGCCTCCTGACCGACCTCCTGCCCGCCGGCGCCCAGATCCTCATGGTCGAACCCCGCCGGATGCGGGACCGGGCCCAGGACCTGGCCGACGAGGAAGCGGCGCTGGCCTCGGCCCTGGCTCAGACGTGGGGCACAGGGGGCGAGGACCTTGTCCACCTGCATCTCGACTTCGACCGGCTCCTGGTCAGAACCCAGGTTGCGGCGTGGACCGTCACGGCCGCTCCCGAGGGCCCGGGCACCACCACGGTGGCCGCAGCGGGCTGGGACCCCGTCGTCGCCGATGGCGAGCGGTTGGCAGCCCAGCTGCAGAGCCTGATCGCTCAGGGCTACCGCATCACACTGTGCGCCGAGGGCCGTGGGAGCGCCCAGCGGATGGCCGCCACCCTGGCCGACCGGGGGTGGACCGTCCCGTTCTTCGACGGCGAGATCCCCGCCGGCGAGCTGACCCGACCCGGCATGCGCGTCGTGGTCCAACCCCTGGAGCGGGGATTCATCTACCCCCCGCTGTCGATGGCCGTCCTGGCCGAGAGCGATCTCACCGGGCGGCGCCGGGCGCACCGCAAGCCCAAGCCCCGGGCTCGGGCCACCCAGACCTTCTTCGACGACATGAAGGCCGGCGACCACGTCGTGCACCACACCCATGGCGTGGGGCGCTTCGATGGCATGATCCGCCGGGCCATCGGGGGGGTGGAGCGCGACTACCTGCTGCTCGAGTACCGCAGCGGCGACAAGCTCTACGTCCCTTCGGACCAGATCGATGCGCTCCGGCCCTACAGTGGTGGTGAGAGCCCGTCGCTCAGCCGTCTCAACGGATCGGAGTGGCAGCGATCCAAGAGCCGGGTGCGCGCCGCGGTGCGTGAGATCGCCCAGGAGCTCGTCGTGCTCTACCAGAAGCGCATCTCTGCGGCGGGATACGCCTTCGGTCCCGACACGCCCTGGCAGGTGGAGATGGAGGAGGGGTTTCCCTACGTCGCCACGCCGGATCAGGCCAAGGCCATCGCCGAGACGAAGGCGGACATGGAGGCGTCGGCACCCATGGACCGCCTGATCTGCGGCGATGTCGGCTTCGGCAAGACCGAGGTAGCCATCCGCGCCGCCTTCAAGGCCGTGCAGGATGGCAAGCAGGTGGCCGTCCTGGTCCCCACCACGCTCCTGGCCTCGCAGCACTTCCAGACGTTCTCCGAGCGCTTCGCCGGCTACCCGCTGCGGGTGGAGATGCTGTCGCGCTTCCTCACCCCCGGCCAGGCTCGCCAGGTGGCCACCGGGGTTGCCGAGGGCACGGTGGACGTCGTCATCGGCACCCACAAGCTGCTGTCGGGGTCGTTGACGTTCAAGGATCTCGGCCTGCTGGTCATCGACGAGGAGCAGCGCTTCGGGGTCAGCCACAAGGAGTCCATCAAGAAGCTGCGCACCGACGTCGATGTCGTCACCCTCACCGCCACCCCCATCCCCCGGACGCTGGAGATGAGCCTCACCGGGATCCGGGACCTGACGTTGCTGACGACGCCCCCCGCCGAGCGCCAGCCCATCCTCACCTACGTCGGCGAGTACGACGAGCGGGCCGTGGCCGAGGCCCTCCGCCGCGAGCTGCTCCGCGAGGGTCAGGTGTTCTTCGTCCACAACCGGGTCCATGACATCGACAAGGTGGCTACCGAGCTGCGCAACCTGGTGCCCGAGGCCCGGGTTGCCGTGGCCCATGGACAGATGGATGGGGGCGCTCTCGAGAAAGTCGTCTTCGACTTCTGGGAGGGCCACTACGACGTGCTGGTGTGCACCACCATCATCGAGTCAGGCATCGATATGCCCACGGTCAACACCTTGGTGGTGGACCGGGCCGATCTGCTGGGACTCGGTCAGCTCCACCAGCTGCGGGGCCGGGTCGGCCGGGCCGGGCAGCGGGCCTACGCCTACCTGCTGTTCCCCCCGGACCGGCGCCTCACCGAGGAGGCCTACGAGCGGTTGCGGACCATCGGTGAGCACACCGAGCTCGGGTCGGGCTTCAAGATCGCCATGCGCGACCTGGAGATCCGCGGAGCCGGGAACCTTCTGGGCGGTGACCAGTCCGGCCACATCGCTGCCGTCGGCTACGACCTGTACGTCCAGATGGTCTCCGAGGCCGTCGCCGAGCTCAAGGGCGAAGAGGTGCGAACACCGGCGGAGATCAAGTTGGACCTGCCGGTGACGGCCAACCTTCCCGCTGACTACGTAGCCAGAGAAGACCTGCGCCTGGAGGCATACCGCCGCCTGGCCACCGTCACCACGCACAGCGAAGTCGACGACATCGGCGCCGAGTGGCTCGATCGCTACGGTACCCTTCCCGATCCCGCACAGGCGCTCATGGCCATCGGCCACCTGCGGGCGGAGTGCGCCAGGACGGGTGTCCGGGAGGTAGCCGTCGTCAGGACGACCGGCGGCCTGTCGGCCGGCGGCTGGACGGCTCGGCTGAGTCCCGTCGCCCTCAAGGCCAGCGCCACGGTGCGCCTCGGACGCCTGTGGCCCAAGGCGATCCACAAGCCCGACTCCGGTCAGCTCGTCGTCCCATTGCCGCGGGGCGCCGAACCGGCGACCGACCTCGGCGAACTGCTCCGCCAGCTCATCCCGCCGGCGGTAACATCAGCGACGCCGTGATCCCCACCCGACGACTTCTGGGCCTGGGCGCCGCCGCAGTGGCCGTCTCCCTGGCTGCTGCCGGCTGCGATGCTTCGCCGTTCGCGGCCACCGTCAATGGCCAGGTCATCAAGCAGACCACCCTGCAGCTCGAACTGCGGGGCCGAGCTGCCAACAAGGCCTACGTGAACGCCGTCGACCAGGCCAGCTCACAGAGTGGTGGGGCGACCGTGGCCGGTCTGTCCTCCGCCAGCTACAGCGCCGGGTTTGCCGCCGGCGTCCTCGATCAGGTGGTGGAGGACACCGCCATCCACCAGTACCTGGTGGCGCAGCGTGCCCTGCCCTCGGCATCTGCCCTGGCCGCAGCGCGGGGGGTCGAGGAGATAGGGGCAGGGGCCTACTGGCAGGGATTCCCGGCGACGATCCGTGATGAGTTCGTGTCCGCCCTGGCCGACCGGTCTGTCATCGAGCCGCTCCCCACGTCCACGGGCAACGAGCAGAGCGCCTTCTCCAGCCACCAGGCCAACTTCTTCTCGCGCGTGTGCACCCGCCAGCTGACCGTCAGCGTCCCGGCCCCCAACGGTGGCGTGGACTTCACGGCCAGCAAGGACAAGGCCGAACAGATCGTGAGCGACTTCAACGGGGGGACCCTGGCCGGCGCCACGCGCGGGGGCTTCAGGAGGTGCTACACCCAGGCCCAGCTCGAAGCGCAGAGCCAGTCGCTGTTCAACGAGGTTCTGGGCCTGGCGCCTGGGCAGGCGGCCGCACCCCAGCGGACCGGCAACGGCTACAACGTCTTGGCCGTCGACAGCCGGGTCCTGCAGCCTTTCACCCCGGGCACGGCGCTGGTGTTGGCCTTCGCCCTCAACTCGAGCAACCAGAACGGCTACACGCCGGCTCTCGTGCGTGTCCTCGGTGTCGCCACGGTCAAGGTCAACCCGGCGTTCGGGACCTGGAACCCGAGCCAGCTGACGGTCCAGACGTCCGCCACCCCCGCCTTGATCGTCAGCAAGCTCCAAGGTGCCGCCCCGCTGGCCACCGGACCCTGATCCCAGTGACGGCCCGGCCCAGGCGGTGACGGGCAAACCGACGGTCCTGGTGGTCGGCCTGGGCCCCGGCGACCCCGGTCTGATCAGCGTCGAGGCCCGCCGAAGCCTGGGGCGGGCGGCCACCCGCTTCGTGCGCACCCGACACCACCCGAGCGCCTCGGAGGTCGGCGGAGCCCGCAGCTTCGATGCCATCTACGAGCAGGCCGGGACCATCGACGCGGTGTACCCGGCCATCGCCGAAGCGCTCGTTGAGGCGGCGATCGCCGCTCCAGACGGGCTCATCGCCTATGCCGTGCCTGGCTCGCCCCTGGTTGCCGAGCGGACGGTCGAGCTGCTGCGGGGCGACCCTCGGATCACCGTCGAGGTGATCCCCGCGCTGTCGTTCGTCGACCTTGCGTGGGACCGTCTGGGCGTTGATCCCTTTGCCGTCGGGGTCCGCCTCATCGACGGGCACCGCTTCGCCACCGAGGCGGCTGGGTCCTCCGGGCCCCTGCTGGTCTCCCAGTGCGACGCTCGCCACGTGCTCTCCGAGATCAAGCTGACGCTCGACGACGGGCCGGACGTGGTGGTGCTGGCCCGCCTGGGCCTGAGCGATGAGTCGCTGACCACGCTGCGGTGGGCCGACATCGACCGCCAAGTGGTGCCCGATCACCTCACCTGTCTGTGGATCCCCCGGCTGGCCGACCCGGTGGCTGCCGAGCTCGTTCGCCTGGAAGAGCTGGTTCGCACCCTTCGGGTGGCCTGTCCGTGGGACCGCAAGCAGACCCATGCCACCCTGACCCGGCACCTGATCGAGGAGTCCTACGAGGTCCTTGAGGCCATCGACGACCTGACGGCGGCCGGCCGTGTCGTTGGGGGCGGGGACCCCGAAGCGGACGCCTATCACCATCTCGAGGAGGAGCTCGGGGACCTGCTGTTCCAGGTGGTGTTCCACGCCGTTGTGGCCGCCGAGGCCGGATGGTTCACCTTGGCCGACGTTGCCCGGGGCATCCACGACAAGTTGGTGCGGCGCCATCCCCACGTGTTCCCCCCACCGCAGGCAGCGCCGGGCGCGGGCACCGCGTTGGATCCGGCCACGGTCATCGCCAATTGGGAGTACGCCAAGAAGGTGGAGAAGGGGCGGGCCAGCATCATGGACGGGATTCCCCCGGCCCTGCCTGCCCTGCTCAGCGCGGCCAAGGTGGGACGCAAGGCGGCGTCGGTTGGCTTCGACTGGGACGACCTGGCCGGGGTTTGGGACAAGGTGGAGGAGGAGCTCGTCGAGCTCCGAGCGACCATTGCCACCGCCGACTCCTTGGCCTCGGGTGGTCGTGACTCCGTGGCCTCGGGTGACGGTGATGCCTTCGCGTCGGGTGGTCCTGGCGGCGGGGGTGGCGTGGCCGATGAGCTCGGGGACGTGTTGTTCACCATCGTGAGCCTGGCTCGTCATCTCGAGGTCGACCCCGAGGATGCTCTGCGGGCGGCCACCACCAAGTTCCGGCATCGCTTCGCCACCGTGGAAGCCATCGCCGGATCGTCAGGACAGGACCTGGCCGGTCTCGACGCCGTGGCGTGGGACCAGCTGTGGGAACGGGCCAAGGCGGCGGCCGATCCGGATGCCCCGACCGGACCCTGATGTGGACTACCGTCTCTCACACCAGTCACACCAGCCACAGGCCTTCGCGCTTGGCGTCGCCGCCACCCGTTTCCGTCGCACCAACCCATCTCAGGAGTCCGCACGCTGATGAGTGCCATTGACCAGTTGATCGGCCGCGAGATCCTTGACTCCCGCGGGCAGCCGACCGTCGAGGTCGAGGTGCTGCTGGCATCGGGGGCGACGGGACGGGCAACGGTGCCCTCTGGAGCGTCCACCGGTACGTTCGAGGCCGTCGAACGCCGCGATGGCGAGGCCGGGCGGTACGGGGGCAAAGGCGTCCTCGGCGCCGTGAGCGCGGTCAACGGTGAGCTGGCGGGTGTCGTGGAGGGTTTCGAGGCCCTCGACCAGCGGGGAGTGGACCAGGTCCTGTGCGACACCGACGGCACGGACAACAAGAACCGCCTGGGCGCGAACGCCATCCTCGGGGTCTCTCTGGCCGTGGCCAAGGCAGCGGCCGATGAGGTCGGCCTGCCCCTCTACCGCTACGTTGGCGGCGTCGACGCCCACCGTCTGCCCGTGCCGATGATGAACGTCATCAACGGAGGCGTCCACGCCGACAACAACGTCGATCTCCAGGAGTTCATGATCGTGCCGGTGGGGGCGGCGTCCTTCGCCGAGGCCCTCCGATGGGGAGCGGAGACCTACCACTCCCTGCGCGGCGTCCTTCACGAGCGGAAGCTGTCAACCGCTGTCGGTGACGAGGGCGGTTTCGCACCGAACCTGGGCTCCAACGAGGAGGCCCTGGCCATCCTGGTGGAGGCCATCGAGCGCAGCGGTCGGGCCGCAGGCACCGACATCGCCCTGGCGCTGGACGCCGCCTCCAGCGAACTCTACGACAACGGCACCTACCGGCTGGCTGGCGAGGGCCGGTCCCTGGAGGCCCAGGACCTCGTCGAGTACCTGGCCGACCTGTGCCACCACTACCCGATCGTGTCCATCGAGGACGGTATGGCCGAGGAGGACTGGGACGGTTGGGCGGCGTTGACCTCCGAGCTGGGAGCCGGCGTGCAACTGGTGGGCGACGACCTGTTCGTCACCGACGTCACCCGGCTGGAGCGTGGGGTGACCGCTGGCGTGGCCAACGCCATCTTGGTGAAGGTCAACCAGATCGGCACGCTGAGTGAGACCCTCGACGCCGTGGACCTGGCCCGGAGGTCGGCGTACGCATCGGTCATGTCACACCGCTCAGGCGAGACCGAGGACACGACCATCGCCGACCTGGCCGTCGCCACGGGCTGCGGTCAGATCAAGACGGGAGCGCCGGCCCGTTCTGACCGGGTCGCCAAGTACAACCAGCTGTTGCGCATCGAGGAGGGTCTGGGCGATGCCGCCCGTTACCCCGGCGGCAGCGCGCTCGTTCGCCTGGGGGCCGCTCGGTGAGGCGAGCCGTGTGGATCTTCCTGCTGACGGTGGTCGCCCTCGGGCTGCTGCTCCTGTTCGTCCTGCCCGGCCGCACGCTGCTGGCCCAGCACCACACCCTGGCGGTCACCCAGAACCGGGCCGAAGCCCTCAGCCGGGAGAACGCCAACCTGGCCGAGCGGCTCAAGCGGCTCCAGGACCCGGCCCAGATCGAGCAGATCGCCCGGACCCAGTACGGGCTGGTCATGCCCGGCCAGCAGGCCTACGCCATCATCCCGGCCCGCCAGGGCAATGCCAGCTTCTGGTCCCGCATCGGCTTCTAAGATCGACCGTGTGGACCTGAGGAACCCCCCGGGTAGCGCCGAGAGCTGGACGGTTATGCGCCGAAAAAGGCCACCAACCGTCCAGCTCTCAACTGAGCCCGGCGTGTTGGCCCGGCCTCGGGCTGCGGCAGGTGAGCCCGCCGGCCCCGGCAGCCCCGACTTCGTCCGTGTGAAGGCACTCCTGGGACGCCCCCCGAGGGGAGCCTTCGAGGTGGTGGTGCGGGACCCGGCGGGCGACCCCGTCGTCATCCGCAATGCTCCCCTTCTGGACGACGGCACCCCGATGCCCACCCGCTACTGGCTGGTCGGCGCCGATCTTCGCAAGCGGGTCGACCACCTGGAGGCCGCTGGCGGCGTTCGCCGCGCCGCGGTCGCGGTTCCGGCCGATCTGGTGGCGGACGCTCACCGCCGAGCGGCCCAGGAACGGGCCGCGGCCATCCCGGCGGGTTGGGACGGTCCGCGGCCGAGCGGCGGTGTGGGCGGCACCCGCCAGGGCGTCAAGTGCCTGCACGCCCACCTGGCCTGGCACCTGGCCGGCGGGGACGACCCCGTCGGGCGGTGGACTGCCGAGCACCTCACCACCCCGCCCGATGACGAGCGCCGCCCGATGACGAGCGCCGCCCGATGACGAACCCGGGCAGCCGGCCGTCCTCTGAGGGGAGGGGAGAGCCGGGGGCGGTAGGGGTGATCGACTGCGGGACCAACTCCACCCGGCTCCTGGTCGTCGACGCCCAAGGGGAGACCCTGACGCGACGCATGGAGATCACCCGGCTGGGCCAGGGGGTGGCGGCCAGCGGCCGGTTGGCGCCCGAGGCCGTCCAGCGCACGATTGCCGTCCTGCTGGGCTATCGCCGGCTGATGGATGACCTGGGAGTGGGCCGGGTCCGGATCACCGCCACCTCGGCCGCTCGGGACGCCGACAACAGCGAGGACTTCTTCGGCGCCGCCGAGGCGGCAATCGGCCGCCTTCCCGAACTGCTGACGGGCGACGAGGAGGGCCAACTGTCGTTCACCGGGGCGACGGCCGACCTCGATGCCCATCTCGGTCCCTTCCTCGTCGCCGACATCGGTGGGGGATCCACCGAGCTGGCCGCCGGGCCTTCCCACGAGCCGGGAGCGGGGCGCTTCAGCCTGGCTGGCGTCCGGTCCCTCGACGTGGGCTGCGTCCGGCTGACCGAGACCTACCTGAGGTCGGACCCTCCGAAACCCGACCAGGTCGAAGCCGCTCGCGCTGCGGTCAATGCCCTGGTCGCTGGCGCCCTGGAGGACATCCCGGCCCTGGAACGTCCCGCGACGTTCATTGGCCTGGCCGGGACCGTATCCGCCCTGACCCGCCTCCATCAGAAGCTGGAGGTCTACGACCGGGACCGCGTGCATCATGCCTGGCTGGGACGCAACGCCGTCGATCACCTGCTGGCCACGCTGGCCGCCGAGACGGTCGAGCAGCGGCGAAGGCGGGCCGGCATGGAAATCGAACGAGCCGACGTGATCGTCGGCGGGGCCATCGTCGTGTCCGAGCTCATGGCACTGGTCGGCGCCGAGCGTTGCCTGGTGTCGGAGTCCGACATCCTGGATGGCCTGGCCATGAGCCTGCTGGAGCTTCCGCCGGCCCCCTGACCCACCCGACCCCCTGCCTGACCCCCTGGCCGGGCCTCCCCGACGTGGTCCGGCCAAAGCCGAGATGGGGCCTGTCGTTCTGACGCAGCGGGTTTCGCCTTTGTACCATCACGGCCATGCCTGTCGTCGATCGCATCCTCATGGGTCCCGGACCCTCCATGCCCTACCCGGAGGCAACGGAGGCCCTGAGCCGGCCCCTGCTCGGGCACCTCGATCCGGTGTTCCTGGCGATCCTCGACGAGACCTGCGATCGGCTGCGGACCGTGTGGGGCACCGACAACGCCCTCACGCTGCCGATCTCGGGGACTGGCTCGGCCGGCATGGAAGCGGTGTTCGTCAACCTGGTCGGACCCGGCGACGTGGTCGTCGTCGGGGTCAACGGCCTGTTCGGTCAGCGGATGTGCGACGTCGCCGAGCGCTGCGGCGCCGACGTGGTCACCGTGGAGGCGCCGTGGGGCCAGCCGCTCGATCCGGCCGCCGTGATCGGCGCCCACCCCGATCCCAAGCTCATCGCCGTGGTCCACGCCGAGACCAGCACCGGGGTGCGCAACGATGTTGCTGCGATGGCCGCCGGCAAGGGCAACGCCCTGGTGCTGGCCGATTGCGTGACCTCGCTGGGCGGTATCCCGGTGGCCATCGACGCCTGGGGGGTGGACGTGGCCTACAGCGGAACGCAGAAGTGCCTGGGCGTGGCCCCCGGCCTGGCCCCGCTCACCCTCGGCGCCCGGGCGTGGGAACGGCGCATAGAGCGGCCCCGCAGCTGGTACCTGGACCTGGGCATGATCGGTGACTACACGTCGGGAGCCACCCGCAAGTACCACCACACCGCCCCGGTGGCCATGATCGCCTCGCTCAACGCCGGGCTTGGTGCCCTCCTCGACGAGGGGCTCGAGGCGTCCTGGGACCGGCATCGCCGGTGCGGTACGGCCCTGCAGGAGGGTCTGACCAAGATGGGCCTCGACCTGTGCGTGGCCGAGGAGCACCGCCTGCCGGAGCTGACCACGGTGTGGATCCCCGAGGGGGTCGACGATGCGTCCGTGCGGCGCACGCTGCTCGAGCGCTACGGCATCGAGATGGGTGCCGGCGCCGGACCCTGGGCCGGCAAGGCCTGGCGGATCGGGGTCATGGGCCACGGCGCTCGGCCCCGCAACGTCGCACTCCTCCTCACCGCCCTGGCCGAGACCCTCGGTCGATGAGCGCCCCCGGCGGAGGGGCAACACGTCCATGAGCTGGGGCAGCGCCCCACGGCAGGGCAATCTGGAGCTTCGAGGGCAGCGGATCCTGTTGCGTCCGCTCGCCGGCTCCGACTTCGAGGCCTGGCGGGAGGTCAGGATCCGGGCCCGCGACTGGCTGGTCAAGTGGGAGCCACGCCCGCTGCCCGGTCAGCCCGACCCCACCGAGGATCGGCGGATCTTTGCGGCGCGCTGCGGGGCCCGGGAGCGGGAGCGGCAGCTGGGAACGGGCTACGGCTTCGGCATCTTCCTCGAGGGCCGCCGCTTCGCCGGGGAGATCAACCTGTCGTCGGTGCAGCGGGGCCCGTTCCAGAACGCCTACATCGGCTACTGGATCGACGAAGCGTTGGCCGGCCAGGGATACACGCCCGAATCGGTGGTCATCGTGTGTCGCTTCGCTTTCGAGGACCTGGCTCTGCACCGCCTGCAGGCGTCGATCATCCCTCGCAACGCGGCCAGCCACCGGGTGGCGGCCAAGGTCGGGTTGCGCAACGAGGGCACGGCGCTGCGCTACCTGGAGATCGACGGCGTCTGGGAGGACCACATCCGCTACGCCATCACCGCCGAGGAGTGGGCCGAACGACGGGACCACTATGTCCGGACATGGCTGAGCTCTTGACCGGCCCGTCTCCTGAGCGGTGAAGGGGCAGCTTCAGGTTTGGTGGACGACGGCGGGGGAGTGGCGGAAGAACGTCTCCACGTCGCTCTCGTAGCGGTACCCGGGTTTGGGTCCCACCGCAGAGCGGAGCCGATTGACCTCGGCCAGCTGGTTGACGGCGTTGGCGGTGTCGAAGCGATACTCGAAGCCGGCCCGTTTGAACAAGCGGTTGTCGACGCCCCGGCCGAAGCGAAGGAGATCGAGGATCTCCGGTGGGAGGTCGACGATGCCCATCCGGGAGAACGGATCGAGGGCCTGGGCGGTGAGAAACGGGGGCAGGGGCAGGGGCCGCTTGCCGACGATGGCGAGCACCTCCGACCACGGGAGGCGCCCGTCGCCGGCCACGTTGTAGGTTCCCGAGACCCGGGAGTCGACAGCGAAGACGATGGCCCGGACGACGTCGTGCTCCTCGACGAACTGCAGCTGCGGGTCGAACCCGACGATCTTGGGAACCAGGGGCAGGCCCAGGCAGGTGGTCAGGGGATTGGTGATCTCGCCTCCGAGCACGTTGGCGAAGCGCAGGAGGGTGACGCCCGCTCCAGGTGACTCGCGGGCGAAGTCGCGCACATAGCTCTCCACCTCGATCAGGGACCGCTCGACCCTGGTCTTGGCCGCCGAGGTCCGCCTGCTCTTCTCGGAGAACCAGGTGGGATCGGCGCGCGCCGCGCCGTAGACCAGCGTCGAGGACTTGACGACCAGCGAGGTCACCGCACCGTTGCCGGCCACCGCGGCCAGGAGGTTCATGGTGCCGATGACGTTGTTCTCGTGGATCCGCCGGTCGGCCATGCGGGTCGAGTCGACGACCAGGGCGGCGTGGATGACCGTGTCCACCTTGGTGGCCCGGACCAGGCGGGAAAGGATCGAGTAGTTCTTGTCGGCCCTGACGAACTCGGTGCGCTCCAAGGCAACCGTCGGCTCCGAGGTATCGAGGCCGACGATGGCGTCGACGTCGTCGTGGGCCTCGAGCGCTCGGGCCACCCGGCCGCCCCAGAACGAGGCCAGACCGGTGATCAGGACCCGGCGTCCCATGTCAGCGCCTCATCTGCTTCAGCCGAACCAGACGCTGCGGCGGTGGCGCAACATGTCGTAGAGGTTCTCCTGCATGTTGTGGCGAATGGTCTCGGCGGCGTCGAAGACGGCGCTACGGGAGTAGTGCTCCTGGTCCGGGGGGACATCGAAGTGGACCGGTTCGAGCACGCGCAGCTTGAACTTGGCCGGGAAGTAGCCGACCACGCCGAGCGGCCCGAGCAGCAGCATGTTGGCGGTCAAGGGGGCGTAGGGAAGACCGAGGAGCTTGGCCAGGGTCCCTGACTTGGCGACGGTGGGCATGGCCTCCTCGGCCCCGACCACCACGATGGGCACCACAGGCACGCCGGCGCGCATGGCGATCTCGACGAAGCCACCCCGCCCGAATCGGCGCAGCTTGTAGCGCTCCTTGAACAGCTTCCCGGTGCCCTTGGTGCCCTCGGGAAAGACCAGGGCCAGCTGCCGTTGCTCGCGCAACAGGCGGTAGGCGTTGTCGGGGTGGGCGGCTACTCCGCCTCCTCGGGCCCAGACGGTGCCCACCCCCGGGAATGACCGGAAGAAGTAGTCGGCCAGGCCGTACACCGGTCGGGACAGCTCGGTCTCGATGCCGTGCATGATGACCGGAGCATCGGCGGGCACCGCCCCCGCGTGGTTGGCGATCAGCAGGGCACCACCGCCCGTGGGGATGTGCTCGAGCCCCTCCCATTCGGCACGGAACCAGTGCCGGTACACGGGGTCGTACACCCGTCGCAGCAACGCCCTGGTCCGCTCCGAGCGTCCCCATTCGTCGACGTCGCTGCGTCGTGGCGTCGCCAGCGCCGGTTCCTCGACCGGGGGCGGCGGCGAAACCTTCACCAGGGCACCGCCGGGACGGCGGGCTTCGGCGACCGGGGCGCGTTCTGTCATGGACCACTGATGGTACTGCGGGACGCGGGAACTACTCGACGGTGACGAGGGTCCCGTAGGGGTCCATGCCGTAGACGACCTTGGCGTTGTCGATGGGCAGCTCCACGCAGCCCACGCTCTGCGGCGTCCCGTAGCTGCCCCGCACGAAGCCGTGCACGGCGTCACCCCCGTTGAAGTAGGCAACGTAGGGGATGTTGGGATCGTGGTACGTGCTGCCGTCAGGGTTGCGGCCCGACATCGTCGTCGAGGTGTAGCGGTCGAAGACCGGGAATGTCCCCTTGGCCGTCGGTGCGCCGGCCACGCCGGTGTTCGCCGGGGAGGTGTAGATGATCTTGCCGTCGGACCACACGGATAGGGACTCGGGCGAGCGCTCGCTGGCGGTCAGGTAGTTGTACGGCCGGGTGTTGGCCTGGCGGGCGGCGACCGCTGACACCAGGGCGGCCCAGACCCGGGAGCCGGCCTGGCCGTCCATCTTCATGTTGTGATCGAACTCGAACTGCATGACCGCGCCCTGGTCGATGGTGTTGGCGTTGCCCTGGTTCCAAAGAGCGGAAAGCGTGGAGGGGATGTTGGGGAATCGCCACGTCAGCGCGCCGTCCTCCGGCGTGACGGTCACGGCGTTGGCGGCGGTGGCTTCAGCGGCGACCGTCGATGCCGGCGTCGGGGTCGCGGTAGCCGCAACCGTCGTGGCCGTCGCTGCGGGGCCCGGGGCTGTGGTGGTGGCCGCGGCGGCCACGAACTGCAGGGGCATGTAGTTCAGCTCGGCCAGCATCTGCTGCAGGCGGAGCGTGGAGCCGGCGGCGACGGTGAACGTCGCCTGGTAGGGGGCAGCCAACGTGGTCACCTTCTTGCCTACCGTTGCCGCTGTGGTCGTCGGGACCGTGACCTGCTCGTGGCCGTAGGGCAGGTAGCCACCCTGGGGCTGGAAGGTCATGGTCGGGCCCTGCACGCTCCAGGTGCCGGCGACGTCGGGGCTGAGCGTCGGCCGGACAGCATCGGCCTTGAGGGGCTGGGAGAACTGGATTTGGATCGGGGCGTTGGCGGCCACGTTGGTCGCCGCTGTCGCCGGGGAGATGGTGACCACCGACAGGGGGGGGAGCGGCGCCGTGGTGGTTGTCGCCTTGGCACTGCCGCCCGCCCCGCCGCTACCGTTGGGGGACCCTGCGGTGGTCGATCCGCCGTTGGAGCCGGAGTGCCCGACGGCATAGGCCGTGCCGACCACGGCGAGCGCGGCGACAGCCACGGTGGCGACGACGACGCCCACCGGCGTCGCTCGGAGTCGAGCGAGCAATGACTCAGTGTTCTTCCGGTGAGCTGGGTTCGCCATGAGTTCCTCGTCGTGGAAAGGGAACGCAGTGGCTCTCAAGCCACCCGCTCAGAACGTAACCGTATCGGCTTGGCCAGCGGGATCGCCATCGGGGTAGGAGAGTTTCCCGTTTCTTCATGCAGAGCCACTGCTACGTGGTTTGGCGACCGCGCTTGGTGCGAACCGGTTTCAGGGGCGCACGGCTGTCGCCGAGACCCTCGACCAGGGTCCTCAGGCTGGGTAGACGTCGACCTCGGTGGCTTTGAGAGCAGCCCAGATCGGTCCGCCGTCATCGAGGTGAAGCTCGGCTACGGCGGCGGCCGTGACCTCGGCGACCAGGGGGACGGCGCCGTCCACCCGTACCCGGGCCCGGTCACCGGCTGGGTAGAGCTCGGCGACGACCCCGGCCCACAGGTTGCGGGCGCTGCCGTCGGGACGGGAGCGGTGCAGAGTGACGGCGTTGGGCCGGAAGGCGACGAACACCGGGCCCTGAGCGGATCCCGATGCGGTGATGCTCTGCCCGGTGCCGAGCACGATGGTTGCCCCCTGGGCGCTGCCCGTGAGCAGGTTCAGGCCGACCATGGTCGCCACCCACGGCGAGCGTGGTCGGGCGGTCACCTCGGCCAAAGCCCCCTGTTGGGTGACCGCCCCGGCCTCGAGGACCAAGAGGCGGTCGGCCAGGGCGGCAGCTTCGATCGGGTCGTGGGTGACGACCAGTCGGGAGCCCGGATACCGGCGCAACTCGCTGCGCAGCGCTCTGCGCAGCTCGGCCCGGGCGGAGGCGTCGACTGCGGCCAGGGGTTCGTCGAGGAGCAACACCGTGGGCTCGGTGGCCAGGGCGCGAGCGAGGGCCACGCGTTGCGCCTCGCCCCCTGACAGCTCGCGGGGGCGTCGTCCAGCCACGTCGGGAAGCCCGACGCGCTCGAGCCAGTCTGCGGCCCGCCGGCGTGCCACGCCTCGAGCCACGCCCCTGGCCCGTAGGCCGAACGCAACGTTCTCCAGTGCCGTGAGGTTGGCGAACAGCCGGTGCTCCTGAAAGACCACGCCGAAGCGGCGCTCCTCGGGACGCACACGGAGGTTCGCCGCCGGATCCTCGACGACGCGGCCGTCGGCGACGACCCGGCCCCCAACGAGAGGGATGAGCCCGGCAAGCGCTCGAAGCAGGGTGGTCTTTCCTGCCCCGTTGGGACCGACGACGGCGACCACCGCCTCGTCCACGTCGACCTCGACGTCGAGGCGCAGGGCTCCGATCGCGAGCTTGACGGCGGCGCTGAGCGTCACGGGCTGCCCAGCCACCTGTCCCGGAGGGCGACAAGCACGACAAGGGAGACCACGAGGAGCACCAGCGACAGGGCGATGGCGACGCCGTCGTTGCCACTCTCGATGTCGCCATAGATGGCCAGGGGCATCGTCTGGGTGGTGCCGGGGAAGTTCCCGGCGAAGGTGATGGTGGCGCCGAACTCCCCGACCGCCCGGGCCCAGGTGAGCGCGCCGCCGGCCACCAGGGCGGGGGCCACTGCTGGGAGGGTGACCCGGCGGAACCGGTAGGCGGGCGACGCACCCAGCGTTGCTGCCGCCTCCTCGGCTCGACGGTCGAGCGAGCGAAATGCCGCCTCCGCGGTGATGATCAGGAAGGGCATGGCCACGAACGTCTCCGCCAGGATGGCACCAGCGGTGGTGAACGGGAGGCGCCAGCCGGTGAGGGCGTAGAGGACTCGTCCGGCGAAGCCGCGGGTGCCGAAGGCATAGAGCAGGGCGATCCCGCCAACGACGGGGGGCAGGACCATCGGCAGGGTCACCAGCGCTCGCACCAGGGATCGCCCGGGGAACCGGCGGCGGGCCAGGACCCACGCCAGGGGGACACCGAGGCTGATGGACAGGGCGAGGGCGCCGAGCGAGCACTCGAGCGACAAGCGAAGGGCGAGGAGACCGTCGTGGTTGGTGAGGTCACGGCCAATGGACGACCACGGGATGCGCGCCGCCAGCCCCAACAGGGGGAGGACGACAAGAGCGAGCGCCCCGGCGGCCAGCAGCACCGGGGCGGCCCCCCTCGGAGACCGCCGCATCATCAGGGGGCGACGAACCCTTGTGCCACGAGGGCCTTCTGCACGGCACCGGACATGGCGGACTGCACGAAGGCCTGGGCGGCTGGCCGGTTCTTCGTCGCCTTGACCACGGCGATCGGGTAGACGATGGCGGGTTGGAGGTTGTCGGGAACGGCCACCCCCGCCACCTTGGCGCCGGCAGCGTGAACATCAGTCACGTAGACGACCGTAGCGTCCACCTCGCCGTTGCCCACCTGGGTGATCGACGTCGTGACGTCAGGCTCGAGCGTCTTGGGGGTGATGGTGATGCCGAGCTGGGTCTCCACCTGGCGGGTGTAGTCCCCGGCGGGCACCCCGGTCGCTTCGAGGGCCACGCTCACTCCCGGCTTGGCCAGGTCGGCAAGACCAGTGATGTTCTTCGGGTTGCCGGGGGCCAAGGCGATCTCCAACTTGTTCTTGGCGAAGACCGCGGGGGTGTCGACCAGGCCGGCGGAGATCAGCTTGTCCATGTTCTTCTGGTCAGCGGAAGCGAACACGTCGGCGGGGGCGCCCTGCTGGATCTGGGTGACCAACGTGTTTGACCCGCCGAAGTTGTAGTTCAGCATCAACCCCGAGTTGGCGGCGGTCAGCGTCGTCTTGGCGTCGTTGAACGCGGCGGTCAGCGACGCGGCGGCCGAGATCGTCAAGGCTCCGGTGATTCGCGGCGCCGTCGTGGAGGTGGCTCCCGACGTGGAGGTCTTCGACGATGAAGCGCAGGCGACGAGAGCCAGGGTCAAGCCCACGGCCAGGGCGAGTGGGCGGATGGTGCGGGCGGTCATGGATGCTCTCCTCAGCTTCGGGAACGGCGACGACGACACCCACACGTGGCGAGGCCAGGCTCAAACCCGCGGATGCGGCTCGGAAGCCTAGACGATGCCGGGTTTTCGAGCCATCGAACCTCGATGTGCTCGCGTTCGCGAGTCGGCGGCTCGCCCGGCTCGACGCCGACGGCACCATTGACCCGACCCGGTCGCCCAGTTGGTGGCATCGCCAGTACTACGCACGTAGCATCTCATCATGTCCGGCTGCACCTCGACCTTTGACCGGCACGATGACGTGGGCGCGGAGGGAGTCGAACCCTCATGCCCGAAGGCCGCAGGTTTTAAGCCCGCTGTGTCTGCCGTTGCACCACGCGCCCGCATCACGGCCAGTCTGTCAGGTCACGGCTTGGCGGCGTCCGAACCCGCCTCGAACTCGACCTGCACGACCTGGTCCTCGACCCGTTCCTCGCGCTGGGCCATCGCCTCCAGTTGGCGCTTGTCGGCCTCGACGAGCGGCGGGTTGCGCAGCGATCGTGGCCACAGGTGCTTGGCAGCCACCACGTTGGCCTCCGCGGCATAGAGCGTGATCCTGGCCGCCAGGTACAGGAACCCGAGCAGACCGAGGGTGACGCCGAACGTCCCGTAGAGGGCGTTGGACGACGACATCTGCTTGAGGAGACCGATGCCCACGGTGGTCAGCACCGTCCAGATCAACCCGGCGAACGCCGCCCCGGGGAGCAGTTGGCGCACCGTGACGTCCTTGGGGGAGAGCACGCGGAAGGACACGACGAAGAGGCCCACGTTGATGACCAGGGCGGGCAGGGAGGCCAGGAACGGTCCGGCGGGCCCCCAGTTCAGCACCGAACCCAGCGAGCTCACGAACGTCGAGGCGACGAAGCCAATCCCGAACGTGGCATACCACTCGAGCCCTTTGAGCAGGCGGGGGGCGAACCCGGGCCGGTCCTTGCCGGGGACGCTCCACACCTCGTTCATGGAGAACTGCAGCGTCTGAGCCAGGCCCTTGCCGCCCCAGATCAGGCCCAGGAAGCCGACGACCAAGGCCAGGACCGAGCCGTGGAGCGAGTGCTTGGAAAGCTCGGTGATGGACTGACCGATGATCGGGTAGGAACCCAGGTGGTCGTTGAGGCTCCTGATGGTGGCGCCGTTCGGCGGAAGGGTGTAGGCGACGATGGTGAAGAACGCAAGCAGCAACGGGAAGATGGACAGGAATCCGTAGTAGGTGATCAAAGCGGCCAGGTAGCCACCCCGGTCGTCGCCGTACTTCTTGTTGACGGCGAAGCCGAACGCCACGGCTCGGTGTGTCCGTTGGAGCTCGTCGAGCTTGACGAGCACGCCCGGTATCGGGTTCATCTGTTGGGTTGTACCCACCATCAGGATTCCCCACCCGACTGGTAGCTTGATCAAGATGTTGGCGGTTTTGTGCGCGGTCCTGGCCGCAGCGATGTATGCGGCCGCCTCGGTCCTCCAGCAGCGCACGGCGTCCGCCGAATCGCATGAGCACGCCCTTCGTCTGGGTCTGCTGACCCGCCTGGTGCAAAATCCCGTCTGGCTGCTGGGCGTGGCCGCCGACATAGCCGGCTACGTCTTCCAGTTCCTGGCCCTCGGCTTCGGGACGCTGGTCGTCGTCCAACCGCTGCTGGTGTCGGGGCTGCTCTTCGCGCTGCCCATCGGAGCTCGCTGGGGCGGATCCCGCCTCAGGGTCCAGGACTGGCTGGGGGCGCTGGCCGTGTGCGCCGGGCTGGCCGTGTTCCTGGTCGTGGCGCGCCCCGCCCGTGGCCACGACAACGTCCACATCCACACCTGGATCCTCCTGCTGGGTGCATCGGCAGCGGTCTGCGCGCTGATGCTGGCGGCGTGTCGCGGCCGGGGTCTGCGTCAGCGAGCCGTGCTGCTCTCCGGGGTGGCCGGGGTCAGCTACGGCGTGTCCGCCGCCCTGACCAAGACGTGCGCCCAACTGTTGTCCCGGGGGATCCCCGTTCTGCTGACCCACTGGCAGCCCTACGCGCTGGTGATCATCGGCGTGGGTGGCATGGTCGTCAGCCAGAGCGCCTTCCAGGCCGGCACACTCGACGCCTCGCTGCCCACCATGACCGTCGTGGACCCCATCGTCAGCATCCTGATCGGTGCGGTGGCGTTTGGGGAGAGCCTCGACATCGGAGCGCTCAACACCTCGACCGAGGTCGTTGCCCTCATGGTCATGACGGTCGGCGTGTTCCTCCTGGCCCGGACCAAGGCCGTCCGGGATCTCCATGAACACTCCCCCGAGCCCCGCACCGTCTGAGCCTCAGATGGTGCTGATGGGCACGGCGATGGCCGATGGGTGCTCGGGATCGTGGAGGACGCACTGTTGGGCGACGATCAGCGTGGTCGCCGAGCCCAGGCGCTCGTCGCTGCCCGGGTTGCGGGCGAAGAGGGGGTGGGCCCCGCTCGACACCTGGAGCCGGACACGGTGGCCCCGCGCAAATGTGAACGCCGTCGGCCACATCGACACCCGCACCCGGATCGTCCCGTCCGCCGCCCGGTCCCCCTCGCCGGGCAGGATCCGGACGATGCCGTCGCTGATGTTGGTGGACACCCCGTCGCCTTCCACGTCGCACAGCCGGAGGAACACGTCGCAGCTGGGGGCGGTGGAGCTGAACCAGATCTCGGCGTGCAGGTCCCCGGCAACGGTCACGTCCCGTGTCAAGGTGTCCGTGGTGTACGAGAGGACATCGCCGCGCTGCTCGCGTCCGGCCTGGTCGCGCCGCCCCGAGGTCCGCCAGTTGAGCGATGGGCCGCCCAGCCCCGGCGTGGGGTTCGCCGGGTCGTAGCGGAACCGGTCCGGATCCGACGCCGCCGGTTCCGAGGGCCCCAGTCCTCCGCCGGCGTGGAGGTGCCAGCGCTCGGTGGTGGCGGGAGGGGGCCAGCTCTCCAGGTCCACCCACCGCTTGGAACCCTGCACATAGAGCCGGACCCCCCGATGGGGTCGAGCCGGGCGCTGGCCCAGCAGGTGCTCGTCGAACCACTCGATCCCGTCGGCCAGCTGGACGCCCATGCCGGCAGGGCTGGTGTGTGTCCATGGTCCGACGGTCAGGCGGGCCTGGCGCCCGGCTGCTCGCAGGGCCACGAAGTCGGCGATCTGTGCGGGCAGGAACACGTCGTACCAGCCGCCCACCAGGCTGGCCGGTGGGACCCGGGACAGCTCGCCGCTGAAGTCGACCGCATCCCACCACGGGTCGCCGGCCTGCTCGTGGATCAGCCAGTCCTGGTAGAAGCCGATCGACCGGCCCACCGCGACCCGGTCCGCCCCGGACAGGGGCAGGGTGGTGTAGATGCGATCGAGACGCCGCCGGGCACGCGCATGGGCCCACAGGATGCGGGGCAGGGTACGTTCCTGGGACTCGATCAGGTCGATCCAGTTGGCACCGGTCTCCAGGCTGAAGGAGCCCCCCGGGTAGGTGACCGCATCGCGAAACGAGCTGGCGGTGATGGACAGGGCCATGGCCCGGAGGTGCTCGGGGGGATCGCCGGCCACGGCCCACTGGGTGAGGCCCAGATAGCTCGGCCCGAAGGTGGCGCTGATCCCACCGAACCACGGCTGGTCGGCCACCCAGGCATGGGTGGCGTGACCGTCGGTCTGCTCGTTGCGGAACGGTACCCAGCCGCCGGCCGATCCGAACGAGCCGCGGGTGCTCCCGATGAGGGCGCTGTAGCCCCGCTCGGCCAGCAGGCGGCCGATGAGGCCGAGTTGGCGCCGCCCGTACGGTGAGCGCACGACGACCACCGGGGGGCGCTCGCCGCCTACGGGATACCAGCGATCGGCCAGGAGCACGGTGCTGTCGGGCATGGGGATGCGCAGGTCACGATCGACCGCCACCTGGCGTGCCCGGGCGGGGGGCAGGTGGGCCCATCGGGCGACGAGCTTGCTGGCGACGGTCATCGTTCACCTCCTCGGCGGAGAACCTACCGCCGGGTGCCACGGGCACCTTCCAGCGGCTCAGGTCCCAGCGGCTCAGGTCACAGACGCTCAGGTCAGGAGTGCGGTGAGCGCGGCGGTGAGCTCCGGGGGGTCGACCACGTCCAGCCTGACGTCGGTGGCGCCCACCCAAGCCGCTGCCTCCCGAAGTGCGCTGGCCACCTGGGGAAGTGCGGAGGGCCGGCTGACCGACACCCGTTTGGTCACCAGCGTCGATCCGCTGCGGCCGGGGTCGACCCGGCCGACCAGGCGACCTCCGGCCAGGATGGGCATGGCGTAGTAGCCGTGGACCCGCTTGGCGGCGGGGGTGTAGGCCTCCAGGCGGTGGGTGAAGCCGAACAGGCGCAGGGTGCGGGCCCGGTCCCAGATCAGCGAGTCGAACGGGGACAGCAGCGTGGCTCGGTGCCTTCCCCGTTCCCCGAGCGCGTCGAGCGCTCCCGGATCGGCCCACGCGTCCGCGGCCCAACCCTCCACCTGGACGGGCACCAGGGCCGTGGCGGGCAGCGCGTCGGCCACCTGGTCCGCTCGGAGCCGGAAGTAGTCGGCCAGGTCGGAGCGGGTGGCCACGCCCATCGCCGCCCCCGCCGCCCCGACAAGGTGGGCGATGCCCGTGCGGTCGTCGGGCTCGGGCAGGTCGGCCACAGCCGGGGGAAGAGCCCGGGAGGGAAGGTCGTAGAGCCGCTTCCAGCCCTGCCGGGCCACGCAGATCACCTCGCCGCGATCCAGCAGGAGCTCGACGGCCATCTTGACCGGCGACCAGTCCCACCACGGTCCCCCCTTCTTGGCCCCCCCGAGGCCGGAGGCGGTGAGGGGGCCCTCGTCGGCCAGGCGCGTGAGGACGCCGGCCAGCAGATCGTCGGGGGCCTTCAGGTGCCAGCGGTCGGTGCTCCGATGGTGGCGGCGTCGGAAAGCGAACCACGGCCAGGCGGTGATCGGCAGGATGCACGCGGCGTGGGCCCAGTACTCGAAGGTGGTCGCCGGGCGACCCGGCGGAGCCCAGCATCCGCGCTCGATCGCCGGACGGCGCAGGGGGCCGAGACGCGCGGCGCAGACCAGCTCGTGGCTGCGGGCCAGGACGGAGATGGTGTCGAGCTGGACGGCGCCGAGTTGGCCAACGACGCCGGCGACGCTGCGTGGCCGGGCGGCCCGCCCGAGGAGTCCTTGGGCTCGCAGTGCCATGCGGCGGGCGTCGACGGCGCTGAGCTCCCCCGCAGGGGACGGGAGGGAACGCGGGGCCGCCACGGCCCCGGATGCTATGGCGTGGGCCCCCGTGCGCGGTCGGCCTCTACAGTGAGCGCTTCAGACGATGCGAGTATCCGACGCCCAGCGCCAGCGCGCCATCGACGAGCTCGGCCGCCACCTGGCGGCCGGACGTCTCGACGCCGACGAGTACACGGGGCGCGTCGAAGCTGCAGCGCTGTCGGTCGAGCTCGACGAGCTGGACCGGCTGCTGGCCGATCTGCCCATGCTGCGGATAGCCGAGCCGGGCGCCGCCCGCCGGCGGTTGCCGCCCGACGGTGTGGCGGGGGCTCGCCCGTTGTGGCGGGCCCGTCTGATCGTGCTGGCCAGTGTGGTGGTCCTCGCCGCCGGCATCGTGCTCGCCGTCGTCGCCCAGTGGCTGGCGTTGGTCGCCCTGCTGGGCGCCTGGATGATCGGCGCCGTCCAGGGGCGGTTGTTCTCCGCCCGGCGGTGACCCCGCTGGCCCTGTCCCCACCGAGCCCGTGGCTGCCCTGAGCATCATCGCCCTGCTGGTCGGCGTGGCGGGCGCCGTCGGGCGCCCGTTCCGGTTGCCGGCCTGGGTGGTGCCCGCCGGTGCCGCCGTGGTGGTGCTCGCCGCCGGGGCCATCACCGTCACCTCCGCCCGCCATGCCCTCTCGGAGCTCGGCGACCCGCTGGCATTCCTGCTGGCCGCCGTCCCCCTGGCTGTCCTGCTCGACCGGCTCGGGTTCTTCACCACCCTGGCCACCCGCCTCACCACCCGGTCGAGCTCCGTGGGCGGGTTGTGGGTGCTGGCCGCGGCGGTGACCACCGTGCTGAACCTGGATGCCGCCGTGGTTCTCCTCACCCCGCTGTACGTGAGCATCGCCCGCCGCACCGGCCGGGACCCTTTGCTGCTCGGCGCCCAACCGGTGCTCCTGGCGTGCCTGGCGTCATCTGCGCTTCCGGTGTCGAACCTCACCAATCTCATTGCCGCCGCCGCCACCGGAGCCGGGACGTCGGACTTCCTCGTCCACCTGGGACTGCCGTCCCTGGTGGCCACCACCGTCGGGTGGTGGCGCTACCGGGCGCTGTTGCGGCGCTCGCCGGCCGCCTCCCAGCCCGCCGGCGCTGACTCGGTGGCCGCTGCGGGGACCCGCCGGTCCCTGTCCATCGGTGGGATCGTGGTGATCGGTGTCCTCATCGGCTTCACGGTCGGGCCCAGCATCGGGCTGGCGCCGTGGGAGGTGGCGCTCGGCGCTGATGCCTTCCTCATCGCCTTGGAGGTGCGGGATCGCCGGTCGAAGCAAGGTTCGGGCAATGACGCCGCCTGGATGGCCGTTCCCTGGGGGGCGGTACCGGTGGGGACGGCTCTGGTCGCCGGTTCGCTCGGCGTGCTGGCCGCCGCCGCCGCCGGCCATCTGCGGCTCGATCAGCTGATCGGCGGTACAAGCCTGGCCGACCTGGCCCGCACCGCCGGGGTGGCCGCCCTCGGGGCCAACGTGGTCAACAACCTCCCCGCCCTTCTGGTGGCCCTGCCGGCCACCGGCCACGGGGTGACGCCGTCGCTGTGGGCCGTCCTGGTCGGGGTCAACATGGGGCCGGTGCTGGTGGCCACCGCGTCGTTGGCCAGCCTGTTGTGGCTCGAGTCCCTGCGCCGGCTCGGCGTCGACGTCCGGGCTCGGGACTTCTCCCGTATCGGCGTGCTCGTCGGCCTCCCCGCAGCGCTGGCCGGGATCGGCACCGCCGTGGTGCTGAGCGGCACCGGCGTCGTCCCCTGACCTGCGGTCCGCTCACGGCATCAGGAGCACGATCTTGCTGAACTTGGAGCCGGCGGCGAAGTGGTCGTAGGCGTCGGCGGCCCGGTCCAGGTCGAAGGTGGCATGCACCGGGACCCGCACGGCACGCCGCTCGAAGAGCGGCAGCACCTGGGCTTCCATGGCTCTGGCCGCGGCGGCTTTGTCTTCCAGGGGGCGTGCCCGCAGCGTCGAGCCGTGGATCCGTCCCCTGGCCCCCATGAGGGTCATGAGGTCGACCTCCACGCGACGCCCGCCGCCGACGCCGACCACCGCGATGCGCCCGCCGGTGGCCAGGGAGCGCAGGTTGGCGTCCATGTTGGGGGCCCCGACGAGCTCCAGGATCACGTCGTAGGGGCCATGGCGGGCGATCTCCGCCGGGTCGATCACGGTGGCGCCCAGGGCGGCGACGCGGGCACGGGCGCCGGCGTTGCGCACCGTGGCCACCACCCGGGCCCCGGCGGCCACACCCAGCTGGATGGCGGCGGTGCCCACGCCCCCTGCTGCGCCGTGCACGCACAGCCGTTCGCCGACCCGCAGCCCGGCCTGGGTGAACACCGCGTCGTGGGCGGTGGTGAAGACCTCGGGGAGCCCGCCCGCTTCTGGCCAGTCCACGGTGGAGGGGATGGCCATGGCCTCGCGCTCGTGGATGACCGCCAGCTCCGCCTGCCCGCCGCCGCCGACGACGCTCATGATCCGGTCGCCCAGGGCGAAGCGAGTGGCTTCGGTGCCCAGGCCGACGACCTCGCCGGCCAGCTCGAGGCCGGGGATGTCCTTCGGCGCCCCTGGGGGAGCGGGATAGTGACCCTGCTTCTGGAGCATGTCGGCCCCGTTGAGGCCCGCGCTGTGGACCCGGACGAGGAGCTGGGCGAAGCCCGGCTCCGGGTCGGGATGTTCCCGGAGTTCGATTCGACCGTCGTCAACGGTGGCGGCACGCATGATGCGGCTCGTCCTTTCCTCGGCCCGGTCCCGGGGACCCGGGGCGCGTGGCGGCGAGCCTACGCGGGTCTAGCGGACCCGCCCACCGGCCAGCAGGTCGCTCCAGTAGATGCCCTCGACCCGGACGTTGGCACCCGTGTGGGGGGCGTCGACCATGCTCCCGCCGCCCACGTAGATCCCGTCGTGGGAGATGTTGCCCGAGGTACCGAAAAACACCAGGTCACCCGGTTGGAGGGAGCTGATGGCCACCCGGGTGGTGGCGTAGTACTGATCCTGGGCGGAGTGGTCGAAGCTGATGCCGGCTGCCTGGTAGGCCCGCATGACCAGGCCGGAGCAGTCGAAGCTGGAGGGGCCGGCCCCGCCCCACTGGTAGGGCTTGCCGATCTGGGCGTAGCCGTAGGCGATCGCTGCCGACAGCCCCGACGGGGGGGTCGGCGGGGCGGAGGGCGGGTTGGTGGTTACCGGACGGGGAGCGACGGTGGTCACCGGCGCCCGGGTCGGGGCCGGAGTCGGCGCCGGCGCCGGCGTTGGGGTCGGGGTGGCGTTGTTGACC